>JBBTQB010000001.1:0-19366 GCA_038065835.1 Patescibacteria group bacterium
ATTATCTCATTTTTGAGATTCTCAATCTGATGATAGTTCGAATCCTGCGCTCTAAATAGTTTCTATCTTCATGTCTGTCTTGAACAAAATCCGAACTTTTTTCCGCGAAAATCCGGACGCTGACTTTTGAAAAATTTCGCTCGGGCAGGCAAAAAGGAAGAGGGTTGGGGGGAAGGAATTTTTGCCCGCCCTCGCTTTTCTGCCGCCGAATTTCGTGCCAACTTCGTTGGCGCGCCGTCTAAAAATCAATACGAATCAATTTCACTTACAGCTTTATTTAGTAATTCCCGAATCTTTTTTTCTGACAAATTTCCGGGGATAATATTTTTCACAATAGGAATAGTCTCTTTTTTAATATCAAGTAACATTTCTGGAATTTTTGACTTTTTAAACCAAGCCGATTTTGTGTTGAAATAATTCTCGGTATCAATTATATCTACACCTTTTCTTGATAAAGTGAATTCTTGAAACTTACGACCAAATTTATAAATCGCATAAGCGGTTCCTATTTGTATTACTATTTTGATACGATCTATATTTTCACTTTTTAAATCTGGACACCAAATTGGACTATTTTTATATAAAACATTCTTTGCCATATTCTCCGCCACTTCCGAGTGCGTTAAGGCAAAAAAGAAAAAGAATAATCCTCTTAAATCTCCAATTTTTCTCTGCCATTCCTTAATATAATCTAAAGCCAATTTATTTTTTTGAATAAAACCGAATAGCTTACAAGTTCGCGAGTTTTTTACATCATCAATAGTGAGTAATGGCCTAGAATCAATGTAGGTAAAAGCATATTTTCTGGTTATAGGAACGGTATTATAAAATCTTGTCGGATATGTTGCTAAATAGTCCCAAAGATAATGCCATGCCATAATCGGGCCATCAATTGATCTCGGAATACTAAAAACACAACCTCTTTTTTTCTTCTCTTTCGGTTTGATCGCAATATCATAACCATTGGGTTTGTCAGTAGCAACAATATAAATTTCATCGTTACTAATTATCGCATTGGGAATAACCTTGTCTAAATCAAGATTTTTAAAATTGCTATCAATGTGCAGCAAAACTTTTTGGTCATCCCCGGTCTGTGAATTGATAGCCCTAAAAATATCTTTGAAATACACCTTCTCGTCTCGGTTTCTGGAAAAATTTATTGTTTTCGCTTCGTTAAAAACCTGGTCAGCCAAATTTTTATATTGTTTTTTTGCTTTTAATTTATTGCCATCACTATCCAAATAGCTCGGTTCCCAGTTTTTAAATTGTTTCAATTCAAAAAGCTCTTTAATTTTATTGTGATCCTTGTATAAATCATAATAAATAAAGTCCTTTTTATTTTCGGCCTTGATAATGTCTTTGTCTAACTGAAAAACAGAAAAGGCAATGGTTAAATTTGAATTTAAGTTATCAAAAAATTTCTTTCCATTGATAATAAAGCCACCGATAAATTTCGTATGACTTGATATAAATTTTCTGAATTCATCATGTTCCCCTCGTCCAGGATTCAACCAATTTGTTGGAGAAAAGGTGGCAATATATCCATAATATTTATCAAAAAGATAAAATGTAAGGGCTTTCAGAATAAAGAAAGAAGATAAATCATTTGACCTTATTTTGTTGGAACGCAGTATTTTAATAAATTCCTCGCCTAGATATGTTTGATCTCTTGATACACCAATTTTATTTCCGATTTGCCCCTGTTCTACCCAAGTATTTTTACCTCTATACGGCGGATTCATTATTATCAAAAGAGGATTATCAATAAAATTTCTGCCATTTTTTTCAACTATTGAGTTTAACTCTCCAACCATATTTTCTCGTGTAGCCTGAAAAAAATCTATTTCTCTTTTTGGTACATTAATATGGCGATTCCGCATTATATCTTGACTCATTTTTTTAACATCAGAACCGATTACGGAAATAAAATCTTCCTGTGCTTTCAATAAATTACCTGAACCGGCAGCAGGATCATAAAAATGACAAGTTTTTAAGATATCAACCGGAATTACTCTTGTTAGAAATTCATAGCAAAGATGGGCCAAATCGGACTTGGTAAAATATAATCCAATCGATTTTCTAGTTCTCTCATCAGAAATTAAATTATCATAATCCTCATAAAGAACATCCAAGTTATTGATTATGTGATTTTTAAAAAATTCATTTAATCGATTAAGGTCTTTAATATAATTGGCGTAAATTGTAACAGGCCGATCAAACATTTCGCCTTGGTCGTCTTCTTCTGTGTAATAGATATTAAATGAACGGTCTTGAACCTGAAAATCTGCGATTTTATTATCACGGCTTAATAAGCAATTTATGCCATCATTTATATGGACAGAAACTTCAATAAAAATTCTTAAAACTAAATTTGATAGATACGGAAGTTTGACTGCTTCGTTTTGGATTAATTGACTATTAAACGCTTCGGAGAATTCAGAAAATTTCTCCTTTAAGTTCATTCTGATAATGCTAATTTTTGCATCAGATACAGCAGTAAGCTCTTTATATAACTCCAAAATTTCACTTTCATTTATTCCTTTTTCGGTATCTAAAATAAAGCCGAATTCAACAAATGGTTTTATAGTATTAAATTTTGTTAATATGATATTTTGCAAAAACGAAGATAGATTCCTTTGATCATTTAAGAAGCTATTTAGGGCATTGTTCCAGTTTAATTTGGAATAAATTTCTTTTAGATTCCTCTGATTAACAGATATTTTAACAATCTGGGAACCATTAAATAGTAAAACTTTATTAAATTTAAGTTCCGAAGCGAACTTTTCTGAATTTGAACATAAAATATATTTTATTGCTTGAGCATAAACAATATTTTCTTCCTGATTAAAAAGGAGTTCGTTTCTGCTTGTAAATTTAATCGCACCTTTCTTAAATTCGAAAACAGTAAAAATTTCGTCATTAAAAGAAACGATTCCGTCAGTATAAAGAGTTTTATGAAATTTAAGGCGAGGCGCGTCAGCGCGGGACGCTTTAAATCCGGGTATTTCGCTAAAAAAAGAAACGAAAAAATCTTCAACAGAGCGTTCCCGCTTATCACCCCTAATGGTATTAGCCCTCTTTTTGATCTCGGAAATAAATTTTAGTTCCAAGGATTTTGTATTGTTCATAGTTATTTGGCGTTAGCTATCTTGCCATGTGCTTTTTGGATTGCCTCGCGCGCCTTGGCCGCTTTTTCCGCCTTTTCCTTTTGGATAATTTTTTCGTCAAGGATTTGCTCAATGCCGATTTTAACTGTTTCAAAGTATTGTAAGTATTCGTCTTCGGTTAGATCGTGAATGCCTTTACTTAATATCGCATATAAATTACGATTCTCTACCAAAAATTCGGGCAAGTAATCTTTTACCATTTTTATTTTATCGTCCATTCTCGCTTTAAGGTATTCCTCATTCGGAAAATCTGTATTTTCAGCTTTTGCTTTTGCGTGTGCTTCTTCTATAAGATTTTCAAAAACACGGCGGAGATAAACGAATGAACCAATACCTACGCTGTGAGCGGCGATGCCAATACCTCTTGTAAATTCTTTATATTCTTCTTCACCAAGAATTTTCCGGTATTTTTCTACTTGCGGAATTTGAAAGTCAGCCACCGATGGCCATTATCCTATTTTGAGCAAATTGTCTTTAGTTTTCAGATAGTAAATAAAATACTCGTGATTGTTATTCCGGCTACACCTATAAGCATTTCGTCTGAATCCAGTGCCTTTGCGCCATGAAGCATAAGTTGTGCTATAAAGATGTTCGTCTGTATCAAATACGCTTTCTTTATCACACCAAATACAATAAGCGTCTATTGTGCCTGAAAAGGTCAAAAACTCGTACACTTTTTCGGCTATAGCCCCGATAGATAAATCAAAAGTATTCATGGATTTTCTCAAAACTCGCGTGTATGATCTGGAAGATATTTTTAGAAAACAGTATCATATACACAGAGATTTTAGAGGTGGTACTTCAATAAAAAGAATTCTACCAGTTCTTGTTCCTGAATTATCGTATAAAGAACTTAAAATACAAGACGGAGGAAGTGCGGCAGATACTTGGAATAAGATTGTAACGGATTCTTTTGTTGAGTCCGGGAAAGAAGAAGCTGTCAAAAATCTCAAAATTTATTGTGGGCTTGATACTTATGCCACGTATTCAATTTGGCGAGTACTTTATAAATGTTTATGAAATTTTAAGCGGCGCGCCCTGCAAAGTGGGGCACGAAATTCGGCGGCGGAAAAGCGAGGGCGGGGCGGGAATTCATTTTCCCCACACCCCTTTTTCTTCCCGCCCCGCCCGAGCGAAAATTATCAAAAGTCAGCGTCCGGATTTTCGCGGAAAAAAGTTCGGATTTCATTCAGGAGACATAGATATAAATTTCATAATTTATCCCTGTACTTCTTCAGTAATAATTCAAAAAACGGTGTCTTATAATGCTGACTAAGCATAGCGACATTTGGAACAATACAATGTTTTGCTTTGCCATTTTGTGGAGGATATAAAACAGGTCTGACTACATTTTTCTTACCCAATTTTGTATATCCTTCATTGTATGTATTATTGAAGTCGGTTACCGCCTCGTCAAAATTTACCCCAAATTGATCGCAAATCTCTTTCATTTCGCCGTGCCAAGCAATGACAACTCCGTAATATGTGGTATCTAAAATTTTCCCGACTTCCGTAGCAGTAGAAGACCCTAAAACCTTTACTTTAATTCCCAATTTCTCAAAGTGCTTTTTTGCCAAAAGGCCGGCTTTCTTGCTATCAGCTCCAACATATTTGATAAAAGTCTTTATTCCTTCATGCAAATTAGGATGAACGCCCCTAACAGGACTGTGAACAACCATATCAGGAAACTTTTCAGCCAAAGACTTTATGGTGCCTGGAGAAACGGTGGAATGCACTATTGTCAGTTTTGGATTTGTATTTTTTATTTCTTTCTCTACAACATCAACAAACTTATTGGTAAAAGGAATACATACATGCAAGATATCAACGCCCTGCAGCCCGTCATTTCTTGATAAATCCTTTATTTTTGGATTTTCATAAAACTTAGCGATGGCGCTCCCCACTTCGCCATTTCCCAGTATGCCTACTTTTTCACCGCTAAACTTTCTGTCTGTTGATTTTTTAGAATCTTGTTTTTTCATTTTTGTATCGTTAATGGATTGACCAAGTATCAAAGATACAATTAGACTCTATGGTTTTACGAATTCCTTCTTCTAAAGAGAATTTTGGCTGGTAATTAAGCATTTGCCTTGCTTGATATATCACAGGAGACCTTCTATAAATTTCTCTGGAGGCTTCCCTGTCTGAATCTTCCATGTCTTTAAATTCCGGCTTTAAATCCTTGCCCGATATTTTTATTACTTTTTGGGCTAAATCTTTAATAGAAATAGCTTCTTCATCATTCCCGATATTAAAAATTTGATTTACGCCGTTCTCTTCTGTTAAAACCTTACTTACTCCCTCTGATGCATCTTCAACAAAACAAAAAGCCCTTATTTGAGATCCATCGCCATAAACAACAGGGGGCTTATCTTCCAAAACATTTTTAATGAAACGAGGCATCACAAATTCAGCAACTTGTCCCGGCCCATAAACATTAAAAAACCTGATAATAGAAAACTCCAAACCGTATTTTTGATTATAGGCTTTCATGTATTCTTCACCAGCCAGCTTGCTTACACCATAAAGAGAAACCGGCCTTTTAAAATCGTTTTCTTCAATCGGATACCTAAGCGGCTCGCCATAGACTTCAGAAGAAGAAGTAAAAATAATTCTCTTAACTCTTTCTTTGACACAGGCTTCAAGTACATTAATAGTGCCTAAAATATTGATATTTAAGCATCCCAACTTTTTCAATTCTGTATTTCTGACGCCCAACATTGCTGCTGCATGAATCACATAATCTGATCCCGCCATGGCTTTTGTTAAGCTATTTAAGTCAAAAATATCTCCCTTAATTTTTTCTACCTCTGAAAGGTTTCCCAATTTTTCAGAGAGTATATTATAATTACCAAAATCCAAATCAAAAAGGCGGACCTTAAATCCTTTATCCGACAAATTTTTGGCTATGTGGGTTCCAATGAAACCTCCGCCACCGGTTATAAAAACTTTCTTGTTGTTTAATACCATTTCTATCAGCAAATTATTTTTATTTAACCCTATTTTTATTACTTAAGAGCCATGAAGAGCTTTGGACTTTTCTGCCTCCTACTCCGCTTATTACCTTTATATTAAATTTTTGACAAACTTTTTTTTCTTGCTCTGGAATATTGTCATAATTCCTGTCTCCACCTTTGGCAAAATATAATTCTCCTCCATGTTTTTTTACTATAAATTCCAAACTTTTTGCCACGCTAGTGTCTTGGTCAATAGAAAGAAAAACCTCGTCTGCATATTTTAAAGATTTTATTATCTCAATTCTTTCTTCTTCATTCATAAATTGCGCGCTGCCTTTAATGTTGACCTGTTGATCATTATTTACGATAACAACTAAAAAATCGCCTAATTCTTTTGCTGCTTTAATCAGATTTATGTGACCTTTATGAATTGGATTAAAGAATCCAGAAGTGATGACTATCTTTCTTTGCACTCTTATGAGTTGATTTTTTAATATTTTGTTTATATCATAATAATATATAAATTGCCATAGTGCAATTTATATAAATTAATCACTCGGTTGGAATATGAAAATGCGTTTTCCTATTCCTCCCTCCTTCATAATTATGAAAAGCAACATGCTTTCAAAAATACTTTCAAAAGAAAGTTATCCGAATATAATCTTCTGGTTTATCTGTTTTATTTTATTTTTACCGGTAATAATTCTCCCTCCCGATTTCCAACCATCTGATTGGAACAGGGCAGCTTTGTTTAAAATTGCCTTAACTTTATTGCTGGTTTTGTTTATTTATAGATTCTTTTATAAAAAAGATATTTCTTTATCACTGCCAAAGCTTGGTTATCTTTTTTATCTTCCAATCTTCATCCTTTCTGCTTACTTTATCATTCTAATTATCTCAACCATATTTTCAAAAGACCAGTTTTTCAGCGTCTTTGGCTCCCCTACCAGAGCAGGAGGACTTTTAAATTTGCTGTTCTTTTTTATTCTTACCCTTTTTACAGCCCTTCTTATAAAAGGACAATTCTTTGATAGGTTAATAAAAATAAGTTTTATCGCCGGGATTTTGGCCAGCGCCTTAGCCATTGTCCAGTATTTTAACTTATTCAAGAATATCTTTCTCGGTTTTGAAAGCGGGGCCACTCCTTCTTTTCTGGGCAACTCAACATTTTTAGCAATTTACATGCTTTTTCTATTATTTACCTCTTTTAATTTTTTTGTTTTAGAGAAAGAAAAAAAGAAAAAATGGTTTTTTGCAATATTATCGCTCCTTTTTCTTTTCACTATTTTAGCCACGAGCTCTCGGGCCGCCTATCTGGCTGTTTTAATTGGCTTTACTTTTTACTCTCTGTTTTATCCTAAAAATCTAGCCGAAGAGAAAAACAATTTAATTGCCTGGATAAATCCTAAAAAACTAAGGCTATTTAAGATATCGTCTTTTGTTTTAATATTTTTAATTTTGAGTGTGCTTGTTTATGTAAATACATCTCCAAAATTACCGAATTTTATAGAGAATAACGATAAATTATCCTTCTTTGTCCATAACCGTCTCTCCTTTAAAACTCTTTGGCAAGACCTCGCTGGCACAAGATTATCAGTTTGGAAAATAACGCTCAAAGCAATAAAAGAAAGACCGATTTTAGGCTGGGGGCCAGAAAACTTTCACATTGGCTTTGAAAAGTATTTTGATCCCACTCTCTCTCCCGGATTACAAAGACTATGGTGGGATCGACCTCACAACATTTTCTTAGAAGCAGCTGTCGATTCAGGAATATTGGCTTTCATTACTTATGTTGTTTTTTGGATTATACTTTTGTGGCAGCTGCAGGTTGTAAAAAAATATCATGCTCAACCATCACAAATTCAAATCAGTAATCAGCCCGAACGAGAACAGATTAGATTATCTCATACTGCCCACGTTCTCCAAGCTATGTTTATCGCTTATTTGGTAGTTTTGTTCTTCAACTTTAACAGTGTGGCAACCTACTTAATTTCTTTCTTCTTTATAGGCTACGCCCTTTACTTAATTTCTCTTAAAACTGAAAAAACAACTGTCGCCTCTTCGCTAGGGTTTATGTCCCTGCAAAAATACCTTGGATTTTTAGGTCTAGCAGTCATTGCTTTGTTTCTTTGGTTTTGGTGCATAAAACCCCTCTATCTTAATGAAAAGCTGATTCGTGCCAAAAACCTGTCTGAAGCAAAGCGGTGCCAAAAAGCTATTGATGTTGCTAACAGTTCAAATTGGGCAAAATCAGGCATGATTAGGCCTTATGCAGCCCTAACTTATTCAGACATTATAATAAAATGTACTTTCGTGCAACCAGAAAAAGAAGAGGAAAACGCTACAAAGGCTTTTGGCTTATTAAAAATAGCTTCAAAAATACAAACAAAATACTCAAGAACCTGGCTTTTTATGGGCAGCTTTACCAATATATTAGCTGCTCGTGAACAAAATTCAGAGCAAAAAAACAGTCTCCTTTCAAAAGCAAGGGATTATTTAGCTAAAGCCAAACAATTAAGCCCAAAAAGGCAGGAGGTACTAATAGAAATAGAAAAAAATTATATGCTGGCAGAAGATTATAAAACAATGGAAAAAATCGCCTATGACTGTATGGCTATAGACCCGAGCCGGGGCGAATGCTATTGGTATTTGGGAATAGCAGAGATTTTTATGGATAATCAGAAAGAAGGCAAGAAAAATATCTCTATCTCAAAAGAAAAAGGTTATAGCGATCCTCCCTACATTCAACTTGCAGCCGCCTATCTAAGACAGAAAAACTATAAGGATGCAACCGATGTCTATGAAAATCTGGTTGCCATATACCCTCAAAATGCCGGTTATCACTCTGTCTTGGCGATCTTATATAGAGAAATTGGTCAATATGAGAGGGCAAGAATAGAAGCTATGGAAGTCTTCAGACTGCGACCCAAAGACCCAGAAACCATAGAATTCATTAAATTGCTTCTTGGGCTACATCCAAACGACTTGCAGTTACATTCATCTTTAGCTTTTATTTATAAGCAATTAGGCAGAGAAGAAGAAATGAAAAAAGAGCTTTTAATATTGGTTTCAGCTTATAAGTATTTTATGACTCAAAAGCCCAGAGATCCAGACAACTATTTTTCTTTAGCCAATATTTACAAGGAATTACAAGAATACGATAAAGCCGCTAAAGAAGCGCTAATAACTCTTTCTTTAGATTCAAGTTATGAAAAAAAAGTCTACGATTTTCTGATTTCTATACCCTATTCAAAGACAGTTAAAATTTCTTTCTACCAAGAGTTAGTCTCTCAAAATCCCAAAAGTCCATATTATCATTTTAATTTAGCTGTTGCTTATAAAGAAGCAGGAGAGTATGAAAAAGCTGCAATAGAGGCGCTAATAACTCTTTCTTTAGACTCAAGTCAAGAAACAGAAGTGTATGATTTCCTGCTTTCTGTACCCGATTCAAAGAACGCTAAAATTTCTTTTTATCAACAATTAGTCTCTCAAAATCCCAAAAGCCCATATTATCATTTTAATTTAGCTGTTGCTTATAAAGAAGCGGAAAATTATGATAAAGCTTATCAAGAAGCCTTATTAACAATAGAATTAGATCCCAGGTCCATCAAAAAAGTAGAAAGTTTTATACAACTTCTCCCCCCTAAATTTTTAGATGCATATGGAAAATATTTAAGAAGCAAACCAGATCTCTTTTTTGAAGCATATGGAAAATACCCATAAAAATAAGAGCTTGGTAAATAATGCTCTTTCGATGAATTTTGCCAAAATATCGAAGCGAAAACTACCAAAAATGTGGAGATGATACCAAAGAGGCATCATTGATACATTTTTGGTAGTTTGTAGCCGATATTTTGGGGAAAGGCGTGAATATGGCATTATTCACCAAGCTCCAACAATCAATGTAAAAACCCACATAGCCGCTATAGGCGGCTATGTGGGTTTTTAGTTTTTACTACTTCAACAATTTCTGGATTTCTTGGATAATAAAGTAGATTGCATTAATAACATTAGCTAAATATTTCTGTTGATTGGGGATATCTGTTGTTGTCTGATTTGGTTGGAGTGTAGTAAAATTTCTCCAATTAACATCTGGGTTGATGTAATAAGTATAGGGATAGGCAGAATAATCGGCTGCAGATTGCACCCAATAAGAATAATCGGTAGCGGCTTTTAAATCGGTGAGGGTAAGAGAATGGGAATTTACATAATTTATATCACTTTTAGGGCTACTTAATGTTGTCCCAATCTTTCCGGTTAAAAGGCCTTCTCTGAACCATACTCCAGAATTGGTTGGAATATTGGTATCCCAAGTTATGGTTGCTGAAGAAGAAGTTGTAGTTGCTTGAACATTTGAATATTCAATAACCTTATAAGGGATAATAGTTGTTAGTAAAGTGCCTGTAAGAGTTGATATTAAAGAGCCTGCATGGGAAATTGGTTCTTTAACATTAATATAAGCAGCCCTGCTTTCGGCCAATAACCCCTCTCTTGACACTATTACTTTGGCTGTATAGTTACCTGCAGTAGTATAAATGCAGGCATTAATCACTGTTTTAGTATTCTCACTGATGGATGGCCATTGGGCATTATAAGGAGAAGTAACATCAGTTCCAGAATCCGCCCTATTGCAGTAAAAGGTATAGGTAATACTTCCTGTGGCATTTCCGGAAACAGTGGCAATGAGGTCATAGGAGTAATAACCGTAATCAACACCTGGAGATTCAGGTGTAGGGTAGGCACTAAGAGAAACCGAAAGGTTTTTTGTGTCAACACACCTAAAATCATAATACCACACTTTGCTAATAAGGATGCTTTTACCACTGCCAAAATCTACGAAATAAGCTTTATCGCCTTCTTCTTCTGATGACCAGTATGCTTTATTAAAAGCACCGGCAACGCCCTGGTTCATTCCATAAGTTGTCTGTTGCAGGTAGAGAAGATTTAGTTCAGCCCTTGTAGGCAAATTTTTACCCTTACCCTGGCAGGTAGATTTGGCAGTTTGCCAGTCGCTCCTGGAATCAGTTGCATCTGGAGTAAAAGACAAGGCAGTAGTTGGCGGCGGCGAAGTAATGCGTAGATTTACTCCGTTTCCATACACTGTGTTATCTTTTTTGCATTGAATATTGATCCGGATGTTAGCATTATAAGGTTCTGGCTTAGCATAGAGAGTTTCGCTTCCCGAGGTTGGTAGTTGAAATAGATTACTCCAAGACCAGGTTTTTCCTCCGACAGTCGGAAGTGAAGCTGGCGGTGATAAAATAACCTCTGAACAACTGGTAGCGCCAGAGGAAGTCCAGGAAACAGTTATAATACTGCCATAATCTACTACTATTGGCGAATCAGAACCGTTAACCTGCACAGTTGGTAATGTGAGTGTCTGGGTTTGGGTTATGGCAGTATCAGACGGGCTAACGGTTTGAGTTGCTCCTGGCAGGGTAGTAGTTTGAGTTTCGGTTTGTGTTTGGGTTGTGGTTGTAGGTTGATAAAGTGGAGGGGGTGGGGGTGTAGTTACAATACTTGAGTCCGTGGGACTTACTGTTGCTGTAGGGGGTACTGCAGGAACAGCAGGAATAGCAGGTTGTTCTGTGGGTACTGCTGGTATTGCTGGGGTGGCTGGGGTTGCAGGAACAGCAGAAGTAGCTTTCACCACTTCGTTCAATTTAGCTAATGTTTTGGGTCCTACTATACCAATTGATTCTATCCCTTGTTTTTCCTGCCATCTTTTCACAGCAGTTTGGGTAAGAGGACCGAAATAGCCAGTTACCCTGCCTTCGGGATAAATATCAGGCATTGTTCTTAAGAACTCCTGTAAATCTCTAACATCATCACCACTGGAGCCAAATACCATCCTTCGGTTGAACTTAAGCGTCTTTACTTCCTCTTTAACAGACTCCAACTCCCCTTTTGCTGATGAAAGTTGGGATTTTAACTCATCAACTTGCTTTTGCAGATTTTTTATCTGGTCTTGGAGTTGTTTGATAATCGTTTGGACATCCGTAGTTAGAGAAGGCTCTTGGGCTAGAACAAAGTTAGCCGGGAACAATAAGTGGAAAGACAATATGAGAATAAGCAATTTTTTCATACGATTCTACTTTATTAATTTTAGAAGATTTTCCAGAATGAGGCGCATTGAATCAAATATTGAGACGAGGAGAAAATTGATTTTTGAATTTTCAAGAGAGGCTGTAGCGCTCAATGTCTTAAAATTACGCCAGTTACGATCTGGCGTAAGATAGTAGAAAGGAGGCCCCCCGCCGCCGTTAAAAGGCACTATCCAATAAGAATAATCGGCAGAGGGATTAAGGTTGACAAGGGTTAAAGAATGATTAGTTGCCGATTTGTCATCATATGCAAGTGTGGTTGATGCTGCGCCTGACGACGTACCGATGTCTCCAGTGAAAAGACCCTCGCGCCAATAAACTCCGGTACTGACAGGAACATTGGTGGTCCAGGTAATAGTTGCCGAAGTAGCGGTAGTGCTTACTTGAACATTTGAATGCTCAATAAACGTATAGGGAATAGGGGTTGATATGCGACTTCCGGCATGGGAAATGGGGTCGGCAACCGCAATGATAACTCTGTTTTCTGCCAGGAGATCGCCACGAGACACTATTACTTTGGCAGTGTAATCCCCCGCTTCCGTGAAGATGCAGGCTTTAATAAGTGTTTGACTGTCACTGCTGAAAGAATAGTATGGCCACGTGTTATCATGTTGAACAAGATAAGGAGAGGTAATGTTGGTCCCCGAGTCTGCCCTATTGCAGTAGTAGGTATAAGTAATTTTTCCAGTGGCGGTTCCAGAAACAACTGCCGCAAGATCATACGAGTGGTAACTGTAATTCCCACCTAAATCTTCAGGTGAGTGATGAGCAGAAAGCGAAACAGATAAGGTATCGGCATCCTTGCTTTTAACACATCTGAAATAGAAAGTCCAATCTTTACTTAGTGAATTGTTAAACCCATTACTAAAAGCTACATAATATGCACTACTACCACTTTCCTCTGATGACCAGTATGATTTATAGTTATATCCTATAAAAGGCTGGCCGCTATCATTTAAATTTAAATTGTAGGTAGTTTGTTGTTGGTATAGAAGATTTAACTCATATATAGTAGGTAGTCTTTGACTCTTGCTCTCACAGGCGGACTTAGCGGTCTGCCAATTACCCTTGCCATCGCTTGAATCTGGAGTAAAGGATAACGTAATGGTTGGCGGAGCTGAATTTAGGTGGAAATATACAGTATCGTAATTATTAAACCCTCCTATATTTGACGGTCCTTTATAGCAGTAAATCGATACACTTAAAATGGCTTCGTATTTTGAAGGACTGCCATATAATGTTTCGCTTCCTGAAGAAGGTAAAGTATTCAGATGGTTATACCATTTTTTTCCGCCGACCGTTGTCAAAGCCGATGAAAGATATTCGGTACAACCATCAGCGCCGGTTGACTCCCAAGAAACCGTAAAAGTAGCATTATATTCCACAGGCACCGATGGAGTATGGGAATCATTAACTTTCACACTCACCGTTGGTAGAGTAGTGGTGGTTGTGGTTGGAGTGGTGGTTGTGGTGGAAGTAGAACTTATGATCCCCGAATCCGTAGGACTTACTGTTGTTGTAGAAGTTACTGAAGATGGTTCAGTTGTTAAGGGAATAGTAGCAGTAGGTTGATAAAGTGATGGAGGTGGAGGAGGGGTTACAATACTTGAGTCCGTGGGACTTACTGTTGCTGTAGGGGGTACTGCAGGAACAGCAGGAACAGCGGGTTGTTCTGTGGGAACTGCTGGCGTTGCTGGCACTGCTGGGGTTGCGGGAACAGCGGACTCTGGTGGTGCTGCTAACTCGTTTAACTTGGCAATAGTTCTTGGGCCTACAAACCCCACTGCTTCAATCCCTTGTTTCTCCTGAAACTTCTTTATTGCAGCTTCTGTCAGGGGGCCAAAGTAGCCAGTCACAAGGCCTTCTGGGTATATATCAGGCATAGTCTTTAAAAACTCCTGAAGTTGCTTTACCTCATCTCCTTTGGTTCCACGGACAAGAGTGCGTGTGAACTTTAACTCTGTTTTAACTACTTGAAGTTCTGACTGAAGTTCGGCTACCTTCGCTTGCAGATCTTTTATCTGGTCTTGGAGTTGTTTTATGAGTGCTTGGATATCTTGGGCTGGCGTAGTTTGTTGGGCTCTAATAAAAGTGGCTTGGAATATTAAGCCAAATATCAGTACAAGAATAACTAACTTATTCATAATATTGTTATTATAAAAAATTAAAGCAAAAAATCAAAAAGAGTTATCCACAAGTACCAACGAGACCCGGCCTCGTTGATTACATTCGGGCTATACCACAAGTTCTCACTCTCACAAGGTGGTCTCATCTCACGAGGTCGGACCTCGTAACTTTACCTCGTGACTTTACGAGGTCCGACCTCGTAAAGTTACTCAAGCGCTATATCCTTAAATTTATTGAATTCAACTTTATACTTTAACCAAGATTCAACTTCTTCCCTACAACCTTGAGTACCCCTAAATAATTTAAGAAAAAATTCTTTTTCAATAAAGGAATAGTTATTTGCTTCTGTTAAATAATCTGGGCAACTGGACCACTTATATTCTTTTAAAAATCGGGTTGATTTTTTAAAATCTTTTATGCCTTTTTCTTTCCAATTAGGTTCAATTAAACCAACTGGGTTTGTATTGACGTAAACAAAAGCATTTTTAAGTTGTTTATCTGTTCTTATCAATACTGCCTTGAACTTTCCTTGAAAAAGTGAACCAACTCTTTTGTATTTTTTATTGAAATAATATGAATATCCGCCAAGTTTTTGCATAAAAATGCTTACTCCCCTTTCCTTTATTTGTTTTAACAGAAGGTGAAAGTGATTGTCCATTAAGGCGAAAGAGTGAATCTCTACCAATGGATCTTCTGGCTTATAGACACCGATCAACGAGGTCGGACCTCGTTGATACCAAAAAGAGCGCATATTCCATGATGCTGGGTTAGCGTCATTAAACACAAGAAGACTATTTACAAACCGTAACTTATCTTCGTCATCTAAAAATATTTTTCGCTCCTCAACCCCTCTGTTGAAAACGTGATAAAACTCATCGTTTACAAATTGTACTTTTCTCGTTGGCATTTTCTTATTTTATTTTTATATTCCTGTAGATTATAGTATTATAACAAAAGCCACTCAAAATTACGAGGTCCGACCTCGTTGGTACCGTTGGTACCTCGTTGGTATTTTTAAACACTGGGAACCAAAAAGCCCCGTAAAACGGGGCTTTTTGTTTTTATCGACTCTATCCTGCCACAAAATCAGGACGCCGATTACTTTCAGAAATTATCTTGACCAGGTTTCTGAAGTCAGTATATTCTGCACCAAGTAGCTGTTTGTCCAGTCGCCAGTTGAGCTAGCTCCTACGGCAGCAGCATGAGCAACCGCAGCTTCGTCAGACCATATCATAGTATGATTGGTGGCTGCGCTATTGCCAGCGGCAGCTGAAGTGTACAATCCAACTATAGAACCAACAGCTGGAGAGTCTGCGTTCAGATAGTTTTCGGTTGAAGCTGGTGCTGCGGTGTCTCTAGTAAACACTAGTGCTACCGAGTCTATGCCAGCCGTATCAGAAGAACCAGTACCAGTTCTAAAGTTGTTAGGAGTACCTCTTATGGTATAGGTAGTTGAAGTTCCTGCTGCAACTGCGTCTTCAGTTGAACCGTCCCAAGTCACTATAATAGTGCTATCGCCTTCGGTAACACCGCTTGTACCTTCAGCAGTTCCAGCGGCGTCTTCATTATCAATGGTTACAGAGCCAGTAATATCAACTCCGTCTTTTATAAGCTTTAAGGTATGGAGCGTTAAGGTAGCATCTGTACCTCCATCAGACCAGGTTAGCGCAAGTTTGAATTGCTTCATATCTATCGGTCCTTGAGCGGGAGCAGCCATTGTGAACCTGTAAAGATCCAGTTCGCCTCCATTGGAAATATATGAACTATTATTCAAGTCAACCTGAGTAAGTAACGGGATAGCCCTGTAAGCAATGGTTGAATTTCCAGTCCTTGTGTTGGTATCCGTGCTTACTGTTCCGCTAGGATCTTCGTACTCAACACGAGTCAAAGCCGCCTTGGTATCAAGCGCCCAGGATGAAGCGGTAGATGATGGAATACTTAAGTTCCAGTACAAGTCAATTCTCTTTGATGTAGAAGCCGGGACTGAAATCTTACTAGCCAAGCCAGTAAATTCAAAGTAACTATTGGCGTTGTTATAAGGAACTGTTGCCAAGATAGTACCGCTGCTATCCTTTAGGGTAGCTGAAGCAATCGGGCTTGGATTACTGTTGGCAGTAAATCTCATTAACTTGACATTATAATCTTGATAAGAAGAGGTTAGCTTGAATCTTCCTGCCAATACTGACTGATTTCCCGAAACCGCCTGGTTTTGAGGAACACCATCAAAGGCAGTTGCAAAGGAACCCGAGCTAAAGACAATGTTCTGGCCGACTAATGCAGTGATATCTGCGCTAACAGCTGAACTGGCTGTGGTTGCATCAACATCTGCATCAAAGGTAGCTGTGCCTGCCGCAGCCGAGCTTGAATAATCAGCAAAGGCCATTATGTCAATTGTTGCGCCAGCTGGCAAGATGTAATTGATTGCCCAGTTGTTATTGGCTGCCGTAGCTCCGACTGTCGCCTTCACGCTTGATGTTTGATTACCGTATTTGATATACAAGTTGCTAGCGTTTGAGCTTGCCACTGAGTTAGGAAGAAGATTAATGGCAGTTAAGTTTACTGCTTCTGAAGTAGTTGCTGTCAAAGTCCAATGACCCATTTTATAAGCTGTCAATGGGGCGACCACTGTCTGATTGGTGTAGGCTGTGTACTTTGATATCGTCAAAGAGCCCTGCTTTACAGTCAACGTGTTTCCATCAGTATCAACTGAAGGGATGTCAAGTGTTGTTGCAGAAATTAATCCTGTACCATTATTATTGGTGCTGGCTCCCTCTAATCTAGCAGCAATGGTTGTACCATCAACAATGCTGTTGGTACCGTCGTTGTCAAAAATGTCGGCTCTTACTTCCACTGTTACCGGGCTTAGCGGTTCAACTATCAAAGATGAACCGAAATTGTAAGTAGTGCTTGCTGTTGAAGCGCCGTTATCATTCAAAGTAGCAGTGCTTCCAACTTGCACTCCGTTGGCAAATACCGCGCCGTTTCTTAGAGACCCGACTCCCGATGTGCTGACTACTGCTGAAATAATCAGGTTTTCAACTTTTATCTTTTCACCAGCTGCTTTAAACTGGAATTTTGCCAATAAGGCGTTATTGAGCGCATCAATAACATCTCCTGATGGAGAATCTGTCATCTTTGTGATAGTCAAAGTTCCGGCATTAACTGTTTGCTCTCCTGTTGAGCGCTTTGTGAATGCAGCGCTGGCTGATTGAGCTAAAACGCTTGCCCCAAGCTGTGAATCAATAAATGTGCCGTCAGCAACATTCCACACATGCATTGTGAAGGTAAGGTTTGAACCTCCTATAATGTCGGCTAATACTTTGATAACCCTTGTTCCGGCCTCTAATCTCTTTGGAGAGCTGGTCAAGTCAAAGATTACTACATGCTCCCCCAAAGTATTTGTTACTAATTGCTGGGTTGAGCCAACCTGGACTCCGTCAACATAGAGCTTGAAGTTCTGCAGATCTTGATTCTTGACGCTTCCTGTTCTCCTGAAGGTAATTCTTGTCATATCAACTGCCCTGGTGGTGACTGTTGTGCTGTTTTGCCAGACAGTATAACCATCTTGAGGGTCAATTGAGGCAGCTGCTGGAGTTGTAGATGTATTGAAGTTAACTCCTGCTATAGTGGCAGTAGCTATTGTCATCAAGTTTCCTGAAATAGGATAGGTTCCTTTTACAGAACTAGCGTTTGATGTGACATCAGCAGATGAGATAATTTGAAATCCAACTGTTTCTGAGGCTGAACCATCAACATCAGATAACACAGAAATAGTTACAGAACCATTCGCTGGAACCATAAATAATCCTGCTGAATTATTGAAGTTAACTATTGTAGATGAAACTGCTGATCCATCCGTTAATCTTTCAGCTCCTTTGAATAAATATGTGTTTGTTATTGAAGCATCGGCTGCAACACCGATTCTCTTTAACTTCAATCCTACAATTTTTACTTCGGCATTATCACCGTTGGTAAATACTAACTTCGCCATTGGGTGCAATGCTGATGCGTCAACAACCGATCCTCCTGCTGGATTGTCAGAAGCCAACATCACTGTAAGCCCTGCTCCAGTTGGAACTGGTGTAGGTGTGGGTCCGGGTGTTGGTGCGGGTGCTCCGCCTAACCAAGCGTTTAATTCAGCTCTTGTTAAAGGACCAACCTGGCTTGCTGAATATCCAAATTTTGCAACTTGGAATTTTTGAACAGCTGCCAAAGTTCTTGAACCAAAGTAGGTTGTTTCATTTCCCATTGAGCCTGCTCCTGATGATGCAACCGTGTATCCCAAAGTATTCATAGAAGCTTGCAGGCACTTAACATCAGAACCAGTAGATCCAACTACCAAGTTTCTTGATAATGTTACGCCAGCACAAGCTGCGGGCATACCTGCTGGTTGGCCTTGTGCGGCCTGTAAAGCAGTTAATTGAGCTAACAAAGCATTGATTTGTGCTTGTAATTCCTCAATTGTCACTGCACCAACTGCGGCAGGAGCAATTAATGCAACCGTAGTCAAAGCGACTGCGGTTGTTGTAATTGATTTTTTAATTCTATTACTCATTTTTTTACCCCATCAAATATGCAAAGCATATTTTTTGGATTTTTAATTCGTAAAATTCCAAAAATTATTTGACTGGGTGAATTTTTTTCTTAATTTATATTTTACGACTAATTTTTATTACCATCGGTCGACCATTTATCCGGTTAAATAATTCGCCTTGGCGAATTATTTAACTGGGTTAATCTTGCTAATCCCAGAAAGTTTTCGGGCGCCCGCAAAGCGAGCTTTATGAATATTCGCGGTTTTAGCTAATAACAACGAATTTGCCTAAACCTCACTCCGCGAACTTATTAGAGTGCAGGATTCGAACTATCATCAGATTGAGCAAGCGAATTTTGAGGAAGATTCAAGGCTTGAGGAGCGAAGCGATGCTTGAGGGCATCGGTGAGCTCCGAAAACACAGAATCTTTCCAAAATTCGCTCGCCCGAAAGGAAGCTCAAAAATGGCTAATTTCT
>JBBTQB010000002.1:0-19911 GCA_038065835.1 Patescibacteria group bacterium
ATCTCATTTTTGAGATTCTCAATCTGATGATAGTTCGAATCCTGCACTCTTTACTTATTATACTAAAACTTAATAATAATTTCAATCAATACTGTTTTTGGATTAAATCAAGGGTTTTAAAAAGCGGCTGACCTCACAACCGCTTCATTACCCTTTTCAGGTGGTAATATGTATGAGTTTCCCTTCTTTATTCTTTTTAAAAAGGCCCCATGACTCGCATCTCGTTCTCACCTTTTTCCCAAAGCTGCTCAGGTAATCCAAGGTCCCTCTTTTGAATCTTTCATATTTCTTTATTGCTTCCTTTTTATCTTTACAGCCTTTCAGTTCTACTTCTATTCGAGAGCTATTACTCTCCCATTGCTCTGACTCATTATTGCCAAGCAAAACCTTGGTGTAAGCTATAACATACACGGTACTCTCCTTTGTCAAAGACCTGTTTTCAAAACCCAATTATTATAATACATGACTTTTATTAAAAATCAAATCCTAACTTGCTTCAGCATAGGCTAATTCATACGAATTAGCCTATGTCTAAAAATCAAGATTTATACAAAAAAAGGCGGCTGGTTTCCCGGCCGCCTTAAAGTATGCCTGGTAAATCATGGCCACCAACCACACTTCCTGCCATAAAGATATATTGGTAAAACGATTAAGAGAGCCATAATACTAGCCCATACAAAATGTTTTTTCCAGGATTGTTGAAAGAACTTCCAAAACGATTTCTTTTCTTGGTTATTGTTCATGATTTCCTCCCATGAAAAGCATACGTGCAACCACGATGCTTTTACTTTAGTATTATACATTCTCAAAGTCAAATAATTGTGATATATTGTTGTAATGATGGAAAATCAAACAGAAAAAATCTTAGATACGACTCAGGCTAAACAATCCGTCATAGTTGAAATTAGGGCTGGGACTGGCGGAGATGAGGCCGGGCTTTTTGCGCGTGATTTATACAGGATGTATTCAAAATATGCTACTTCGCAAGGCTGGAGCCAGAAGATTTTAGATTCAAACCAGTCATCAATTGGCGGTTACAAGGAAATTATTTTTGAACTACAGGGCCTTAGTGTATATAATCAAATACGATATGAAGGCGGAGTCCACAGAGTACAAAGAATTCCAAAAACCGAAAAACAAGGGAGGGTTCATACCTCTACCGCAACGGTAGTTGTAATGAAAAAACCGCAGAAAACGGAAATTCAAATAAGACCAGAAGATTTGCAAATGGATACTTATAGAGCATCTGGAGCTGGAGGGCAATATGTTAATAAAACAGAATCAGCTGTTAGAATAACCCACAAGCCAACGGGCATTGTAGTTACCTCGCAATCAGAAAGATCCCAAATGCAAAACAGGGAAAACGCAATGAATTTGCTAGCAGCTAGAATTTTACAAAGGCAAGAGGAATCAGATTTATCAAAGCTCACAGAAGAGCGTAGACAACAAATAGCCTCTGCAAAAAGAGCAGAAAAAACTAGAACCTATAACTTTCCACAAAACCGTTTAACTGATCATCGTATAGGAAAGTCATGGCACAACCTGGAAGATATCATTGAGGGAAATCTAGAACCAGTTATCAAAGCTTTTAAAAAGATGATACGCGGTAAATAACAGGAAAAACAAAAAAGCAGTAGTTATTTTTTGCATGAAAAAACTAGTTGTTAACGTACAACTAGCAAAACGTCCGGACAATGACCTCGGGTATTGTCCGAATCAGGAGAGTAGCCTACGAATTGCACATGGCTCTTCCGCAGAACCTCTGCGGCTGTGTTTCTATCACGACCCGCTCTCTCTTAATTTTAAAAAATTGGGGGATCTGATTACTCTTGCGAGTGATCTTCATGTGATTTCTGCCAATCTGGATTACTCCAGATACAGACCACAATGAACCACACTAAACTGGTTCTTGCTCGGTGAGCAAGATTATCAGTTCTCCCCCAATTGATTTAACTACTTATAGCATATAATATCGGATACATCAATCGCGCAACAAAAAACGCCGACTTTCGGCGTTTTAATAAATAAACTTCCTTTCCAGTTGCCTGCCTACCGACAGGCAGGCAGAGCCGAGAATACGGCAATTTTTCAGTAGAAAAATTCTGCAACTGGTTTAAAAACCACAAAAGCGAAGGTATATTAGTTAAAAGAGCGCTTCGAGGCAGAAAAGCTGGTTTTCGCTTTACGAAATTTTCTGCCGAGAAACCGAATGATAATTTTCGCTGGAAAATTATCATGACTCTTTTAACTAACATATCCGAGCGTCCCCCTATTCTCCAATAGCCTTAATATCCGCCTCGTACTGATTGGCAATACTTATAACTGAATTTCCGTAAAATCTGTCATATCTTGTACAACTGTTTCCGCAGTAATATTTCATAGCGGCATTAAATTCGTTATTTCTAGCGCCATTATCTTTCAATAGCAACCCTGTTGCCAAAAATGCATCTGAAATATCCCATGGGTCAGCAACCCTGCCTGTTATATCTGAAACTTTTTGCCCGTATCCGGCATTAACCCATGTTGAAGGTATAAACTGCGAAGGCCCCATTGCTCCTCCCCATCCATATGGTCTGTTTTTGTAATAAACCACACAGGAAACAGGAGTTGAAAGAGATTCCCTTGCTAATCCCTTACCATTGTTTATGTTATCAATTAGGGTTAAGAAAATAGGCACGTCTCTCCTGGGATTCATGGTTTTAGGTGAAAATGCCCCTGTTTTTATCCTTATGCCATCTCCCGTTTGGGTGTTTTTTAAATAGCATTGCCCTACATTTTTTCCCAGATTAGATTCTTGGGTCAAAATAGCCAAAATCAAAGCTGCTCTTACTCCTGTAATTGAGGAGACATATTTTGCTATGTTATAAGCTTCCTGAAAATTAGGAGCGCCCGAAACTCCAAGCAATTCAAAAATTCTTGACTTAATCGAAGCCGCTTTTTTATCAGCATCTTGCTTGTCTTTTAATTGTTGCTGGTATTGAGCTTCAGTAAGTTTTAAATAACCTTCCTGCTGTTTCTTATTCTGTTCATTTTCTTTTTTTTGCAGGTTTTGTATTTGGATGGTTTTTTGCAGCTGGCCCTTTTCAGTATCCATCTTAACTCTTTGATTTCCCAGATAAGACCTCAAGTTAATTGTGCTTTCCAATAAGCTGCTAACTTTTGAATTCAGTGATTCTAAATAAGCCAAATTACTGAAAAAGTCGGAGAGATTTCCTTCTATTAAAATTACAAGGGATGATTTTTGGTCCTGCTCATATATGGACCTTAAAATACTAGTAATTTGTTTTTGAGATTCTTGAATTTTTAATGTTGTATTGTCTATAGATTTTTGCGTATCGTTTATCTGCAGATTCAAGTCTTTTACCATCAACGTGCCTTGGTTTATTTTATACTCTAAACCAGTTATCTTTTTCTTTAATGAGGAAATTTGATTCAAAAGAGTGTCTTTTTGCTGTTTTGTCTTAGTAAGGTCTTCTGCTATCTCGGCAGATTGGCTGTCATAGTAATCAGCGCATTTTTCAAGAATGGCGCGGCATTCTGATGAATTTAAATTTTGGCAGCTGTTTTCAGTGCTTGAAATTTCATGGCACATTTTAGCTAAATCTCCCGCCTGCGCCAACCCGCCTGCGTGCGAAGCGCGGGCAGGGGCTATGGTGGGCAGGTCTGCAAAAACAAAAGCAGGTAATACTAAAAATACTAGTGCTAATGATATTTTACGCATATAAAAGTGACGGATAACTTGTAATGTTTCTTACATATAATAACTTCATTATCACTTTTATTGAACAAAAAAACAACCCCGATAGGGGGTTGTGCAGATTATTTCTTTTCCTCCTTTTTTCCTTGACCCTCCGCAGCTTTCTTGTCCGACGAAGCCTTGGCGGAGGTGGAAGCTGGAGAGGGTTCTCTTGGCTCTTCGACAATTTCTTCTTTTGGTTTTTTCTCCTTCTCAACTTTTTCAACTTCTTCTACTTTTTCTTCTATTGGAACCGCTAACTCTTCGTCAACTTTCTGCGGAGGCAAAACAGCTACAACAATTTCATCTGGCTTTTTTAAAATTTCTACCTCCTTTGGCAAAACTAAGTCTTTCACTAAAATATGGTCTTCAAATGTTTTTAAAGATTCAACATTAACGATAACTTCATGAGGTAAATTCTGTGGTAAGGCTTTAACTTCAATTTCAAGCATATTTTTATTCAAGGTTCCTCCCAGGTCTTTTTCTGCTGGGGCCGTGCCCTTAAATACGAGTGGAATCTTAACTTCCACTTCTTTGGTAAGAGAGGGTTGAAAAAAATCAATGTGAGTTATATGGCCAGAAACGGAATCTCTTTGAATTTCGTGAACCAAAACCGGGTGCTTAGCTTTGTTTCCCTCGCCCTCAATTGAAAGCTCAACCAAAGAACTTTCGCCAGCCTCTTTTAACACCTTCTTGAATTCTTTTTCATCAACCTCAATGACGGTATTTTTTGATTCCGGACCATAGACAACAGCAGGGATTTTACCTAATCCCCTGATTAATCTTACCTTTTTGCCAAGGTCTTTCCTTGTTTTTGCTTGCAATGTAATCATAATGTTGAATTATACTCACTTTTTTATTTTTGTAAACCCTCTTTGAATTTAGATTTTAAAATTATGCCTTATCATTACTACCAAAGAGCCTGATCTTCTCTTCAATAACTTTCCGCACCGCCTCAATTGGCTCTTTTAAATATTTGTAGGGAGTTAATTCAGTCTTGTTGGATTCCAGGGTTCCTCTAAGGGTGCTTGTAAAGGCCAATCGTGTTTCTGTGTTTATATTGATTTTTACTATACCTAATTTAATTGCTTTTTTTATATCTTCCTCGGGGGTACCAGAACCACCGTGCAAAACCAGTGGGATATTTAAATTTTCTCTGATTTCTTGCAACCTATCTAACCTTATATTGGGCGAAGCTCCAGTGATGTCTATTCCATGAAAAGTGCCAATTGAGACCGCCAATACATCAACTTTTGCCTGCTCTAAATATTTTTTTACATCATCTGGGTTAGTCAAATCTTCATCTTTTATTTCAAATTTCTCCCGATATAATCTTGAAGCATCTGTTCCAAATCTTCCAACCTCACCCTCAACCACCACTCCACCCTGTCTACCGAAGCTCTGGCGAAGGCGGAGCCACCTTGCAAATTTCACAACCTGCTGGCTTATCTTTATATTTTCTTCCAAGGGCAGTTTTGAACCATCAAAACAAACCATATCATAACCCGCCGCAATTGCTTCTTTTATAATATATGGAATTTCTCCGCCAGAGGCGGATCCACCTTCGGTGGAAAACGATTTTCCATGATCTAGGTTTAAAAAAATAGGCGAACCCGTCTTTTTTCTCAAAACATTTCTTATCGCTACCGCCTCCTGTAAACCAACAAACTTTGACTCACCTTCTGATGTTCCTAAAATTACCGGTGACTTTAAATTTTGTGCAGCAGCCACAATTCCCTTAACTTGTTCAAATGTGGAAAAATTAAACTGCCCAATCGCCCATTTTTCTTTGTATGCCTTTTGTATATAGTATTTTAAATTTTTCATGTTGAAATCTATTTATTTTTACCCAATATAATCCAAACATTCCAACATTCTTAAGAATGTTGGAATGTTTGGAAATACTTCGTAAATTTAACAAATTCCTTGCCGTAAACAGATAAAAAATGGGCCACATGCCTCCCCTCGTATTCTTTATTAATCAGCCCCGCTTGAACCAGTCTTCTTATATGCTCAGAAGTAGTTTTAAAGTTTTTATTTAGGCTCTTTGCAATTTGATCCACGGTAAGCCTTGGAGTTTCAGAAACTAGCAACAGGATATCTATTCGATGATGGTTAGCCACTCCCTTAAAATGTCTTTCGATTTGTTTAGCTGATTTCTTTTTTCTATCCATTTTTATATATTAGATTTTTATAATATTCCAACATTCTTAAGAATGTTGGAATATTTTTAGTTTATGGTCATGCTTCCAAAAAAAGTTTTACCTCTATTTTACTATACAAACATCATTATCGCATTACTCTTTTGTAACTTTCACCCTTTCAAATTCTTCTCCTTTTTTAAGCAATCCGTTTTTTGCGCCAATTTGCCCTATACAGCCCTCTGAATTTGCCATAGCAAATTGCATTGATTTTTCAATATCTCCTCCGCTCACTATAAATTCTGAGACAAACCCAGACCCAAATGCGTCTCCAGCACCCGTTGTGTCAACAATTTTCCTGTCTTCTGCTGGTTTAGCTCTATAAATACTTTTACCATCAGACACAACTGCTCCCTCTCCCCCTTTAGTCATCACTGCAATGCCAGGACACATTTCATCTAATTTTTTAAAGATTTCTTGATCATTCTCAAATGGAATTTTTGTCAAGAAACTAGCCTCCTCCTGATTTAATAACAAAATATCAATATTTTTTGCGATATCTGAAAAATTTGCTAAAGAAAGCTGGGCAATACTAGGATTTGCTGCTATTTTAATGCCGTGTTCCTTTGAAAAATTTAACAAGTCGGCAAAAGAAGATAACGCCAATCCAGTAAGGGGGGCTATATATATCCACTTTGTATTTAATTTTTTCCAGGGAATATCTTTTCCTTCCATTAACTCAGATGCCCCTCTATAGGCTAAAATTGTCCTTTCGTGGTTTTGCTCTAAAATTACAACTGAATGATTAGTTAATTTTTTACTTGTTTTAAACACAAAGCTAGTGTCTATTTTAGGTTTTTTGAGCTCTTCTATTATCTCCCCACCTGCTAAGTCATTTCCAACCATCCCGCAAAAAGCCGTTTTAAACCTTTGAAGTGCAAATGTAACTGCTGTATTTGTGCCGCCTCCGCCAGTATAAAACTGTATGTCCTCAACATCTATTTTTGAACCGACGGGAAAACAAACCTCTTTTTCAGAAGAAGAATCTTTATTGTATTTTAATGATGTCAGCTTTCTTGGCTTTATAACTATGTCTCGTGTCGCTGAACCAAAAGTTATTATATCGTACATACGTTAAAAATTTAAAAAATTAAAATAATTTCTGAGTTTTTATTTTTTTATGTTTTTAGCTTTTTATTTGCTTTTCTTTTTCTGAAATCATTACCATTGTTTTAATAACTGAATCAGGATTTAAAGAAATAGACTCTATTCCAATCTCTACTAAAAACTCTGCAAAATCTGGAAAATCGCTGGGCCCCTGGCCGCAGATTCCCGAATATTTCCCTTTTTCCTTGCACTTTTTAACTACCTCGTCAATCATTCTTTTTACAGCTTCGTTTTTTTCGTTGCCAACATTTGCTATCTCTGCATTATCTCTATCTAAACCAAGTGTTAGTTGGGTTAAATCATTAGACCCAATTGAAAATCCGTCAAAAATTTCTAAAAACTCCTCCGCTAAAATCACATTTGATGGGATTTCACACATAACATACACTTTTAAACCGTTAATACCCTGCTTTAATCCTGCAGACTCTATAATTTCTAAAACTTTTTTCCCTTCCTCAACAGTCCTGCAAAATGGAACCATGACTTGGACATTATCAATTCCAAATTCTTCCCTTACTTTTTTAATCGCCTTACATTCTAAAATGAATGCACCTTTAAATTTATCGTTATAATACCTGGAAGCTCCGCGAAATCCAATCATTGGATTTGATTCTTCGGGTTCATATAGCTCTCCCCCAATAAGCTCCCTGTATTCATTTGTCTTAAAATCAGAAAAACGGACAATTACTGGTTTTGGATAAAAAGCCGCCCCAATTTTACCAATTCCCTCTGCCAGTTTATCAACATAAAACTTTGTTTTATCTGAATAACCCAGAGA
Source organism: Patescibacteria group bacterium (assembly GCA_038065835.1). Lineage (GTDB taxonomy): Bacteria > Patescibacteriota > Minisyncoccia > Minisyncoccales > Staskawiczbacteraceae > VGLO01. Next base: position 7,823 of record JBBTQB010000002.1, read on the forward strand.
CATTTGGTTAACTTTATTTTTAAGAGCTGGTTTTAATTTATTGTAGTTAATAAGGGCGTTAGGATGAATTTTAATTGTGTTTGCAATTATAAATTCTTCTCTGGCCAGGCCCACCCCGTCGTTAGGAATAAAACTGACATTAAAAGCCTGCCCAGGATCCCCCACATTCATCATTATTTTAATTTTTGCCTGCCCGCCGTAGCCTTCTGCCTGTACGTCGCCCGCAGACAGGTGGCGAAGGTGGGATATATTTGTTTTCTTTATTTCAAATGGAATTAAGCCTTCATAAACAATTCCATTTTCACCTTGTGAGCAATCTACGGTAACTTCTTGTCCTGTTTTAATAACTTTTGTGGCATTTGAAGCGCCAACTATGCATGGAATCCCCAATTCGCGAGACACAATTGCAGAATGAGCCGTCCTTCCGCCCTCATCAGTAATGATTCCAGAAGCCAACCTCATGGCTGGAACCCAGTCTGGATCTGTCATACCTGTAACCAAAACATCTCCCTTTTTGAATTTATCAATGTTTTTGGCAGACATTATTTTGTTTGCCCTGCCAGACCCTATTTTGCTTCCGACACTCAGCCCGCGAGCAAGAATTTTGAATTTTGAATTTTGAATTTTGAATTTATCTAATACGTATTCCTCAAGCACATTAACATTTTTTCTGCTTTGGACAGTTTCAGGCCTTGCCTGCACAATGTACAACTTTCCGTCTCTGCCATCTTTTGCCCATTCTATATCCATTGATCTTTTATAGTGTTCCTCAATAATTATAGACCATTCAGCTAAAGTTAAAATCTCACTATTTTTTAAAACAAAATTTTCTCTTTCTTTTTTGATTGTTTTAATGTTTTTGGTAGGCTTTTTCTGGTCATTGGTGTATATCATTTTTAATTCTTTTGACCCGATTTTCTTTTCTATAATCGGGCTAAATCCTTTTTTGAGGGTCGTCTCAAACACATAATACTGGTCTGGCTCAACTCTGCCCAAAACCACATTTTCTCCCAATCCATAACTAGCGTTAATTAAAACAACGTCTCCAAAGCCAGATTCTGTATCACAGGAAAACATAACTCCTGAAGAAGCGAGGTCTGACCTCACCATTTTTTGTATTCCAGCCGACAAGCCAACTTTTAAATGATCAAAGCCCATTTCCTGCCGATAGACAATAGCTCTATTGGTAAAAAGAGATGCAAAACATTTTTTAACAGCTTCTAAAACATTTTGTTCTTCTCTAATATTCAAAAACGTTTCCTGCTGCCCCGCAAAACTCGCATTGGGGAGATCCTCTGCGGTTGCAGAAGATCTCACGGCTACATCTGTATTTTCTGAACTATACGATGAAGATAATTCTTTGTAGGCTAATATAATGTCTTTTTGCAGATCTTCGGGTAATTCAGCTCGTAAAATCATTTTCCTGACCGCTCCTCCTCTTTCTTGCAGCATTTTCAGATTATGGATATCAAGCTTGTCTAAAGTTTCCTTAATTTCTTTTGCCAAACCAGATTTATCCAAAAAATAAGAGTAAGCATCTGCTGTTACCGCAAATCCATTAGGAATATTTATGCCCTTTGAAATTAAATTATTATACATTTCACCAAGTGAGGCGTTTTTACCACCAACTATTCCCATATCTTTCATTCCTAGTTCTTTAAGCCACAGAATATTTTTCATATTATTTAAATTTTATCATTTTTATAAATTAACAACAACTTTTGACAAATAATATTCTAAAGTATAATATGGAGTTAAAGTAAATTGTTAACGATGGCTTTTTCCTGCCTAACGGGTTTAACAGTCCTTGAAAAATCCTTAACAGGATAAGACTGGAAACCTTGTCGGAGTAACCAAGGGAGCAGGGACCCGCAAAGTAAAGAACGGACCTCCATCCGCTGCTACGATCTTGGCCAAGAGACAAGATGGGAAATTTAGTGCAAATTTGCATAGTCGTCGTAACAATAAGCCCCGAGTTGCCTTTGCAGCTCGGGGTCATTTATTTTATATACAGAAATTCTATACCTCTTTTTCTTTACCTAACTCCTTAATCTTCGCTATAATTTTCTCTAAGCTTGAGCCTTCTGTAAGCCTAATTTTCTAGCTATTTTTAAATTAAATCTTCTAGTTCTGGATGATCACTTTTCAGTTTATTTAATATCTTATCTCTGATTTCATTGATCCTCTGCTTCGAAACACTTAACTCTTTACCTATTTCCGCTAAGCTATATGTTCTTTCCTCGCCTCTTAAACCATACAACATTGATAGTATCTTTTGAGAACGTTCATCTAATTCACCCAAATATAGTTCTAATTTTTTACTAATCTCTTTTTGAACCAAGTTCTCTTCTGGTCTTTTTACTTTTTTATCTTTAACGCCCAGTTCAGGACTAACATGTTTTACTTTAGACCCCCCTTTTCTTGTACTAGAATTCGCCCTTCTTATGGCATTGAATATAGAAGACTTTATATTTATATAGGCATATGTGACAAACTTAACTTCCTTATCTGGATTAAAAGTTTCTGCAGCCTCAACAAGACCTACATTCCCTTCTTGAACTAAGTCGTCCTTTGTTAAATCTTTAGGTAAAAATTCAGAGTATTTGTTAACAACAAAAACAACTAGTCTCAAACAACTCTCTATGAGTTTCTTTTTTGCCTCTCTTGATGCCTTGAGATCACCGCCCTGAATTACTTCTATTAATTCTTTTTCCTCATCAGTGTTCAGTGGTGAGTATTGCTCTAAGTCATCTAGATACATGTTAGAAACTTTTTCACGGTCACTATTCTCTGAAAAATTATGGATTTCTGACATTGCAAAAATAAATCGTATTTATTTATAATTTTATATTTTTTATTCGTAAAATATGAGCGCCTACAACTATAGCCCCATGTCGTTCGCCTTAACATCCTCTCCGCCAACTGGCGGATCGGACTAGCTCTTCGGTTCCGGCTCACTCCTTTAGAAACCCTCGGTTTCTAACGTCTCGCCTTCGGCGGACTGTTTTCCTACACGGGAAAAATACTTTTTCCCGACCCCTTTTTAAATTTGCCTATAGTTGCTTGCTTATGAATTCTGCGAATTCAGCAAACCTACAACTATAGCCAAATTCATTATCATACCAAGCGACAACTTTTACTAAATTATCTTTTACCATTGTTTCTGGTAGATCAATAATAGCTGAATGTGAATCTCCTTTAAAGTCGCTTGAAACCAGTTCATTTTCATCAACAGCTAAAATTTCTTTTAAATTATCCTGACGACTAGCTTTTTTAAAAATTTCGTTTACCTCCTCTTTGGTCGTTGGTTTTTTAACATTAACTATCAAATCTAAAACAGAAACTACAGAAGTAGGCACTCTTATTGAAATTCCGTCTAATTTACCATCCAAATCCGGCATTATTTTACCTATGGTCCTAGCAGCCCCTGTGGTTGTTGGAATAATGTTTATTGCAGCCGCCCTAGCCCTTCTTAAGTCCCTGTGGGGGAGGTCAAGAATTTTCTGATCGTTAGTATAGCTGTGAATGGTAGTCATAAACCCCTTTTCTATACCTAAGTTATCGTGCAACACTTTTGCCATTACAGCCAGGCAATTAGTGGTGCAAGAGCCCATGTCCATTACATCAACTTTTTGGGGGTTATACTTTTCCTCATTTACCCCCAAAACAAATCCGGGTATTTCTTTTTCCTTTGCCGGAGCTGAAATGATGACTTTTTTAGCTCCAGCTTTAATATGCTCTCTACCATCAACAATTCCCGTGCATTCTAAAACAATGTCAACTTTTAGTTTTTTCCATGGCAGCTTTAGTGGGTCTTTTTGTGCTAGTACTTCGTAGTTTTTATCGTTAACTGAGATTGAATGGTCGTCAAAATTTATTTTGCTGTCAAAAACTCCGTAATTAGAGTCGTACTTTAAGAGATGCGCCAGGGTTTTTGCGTCGGTTAAGTCGTTAATTAAAACAATATCTAAATTAGGATATTTTTCAATTATCCTTTTGAATGTCTGGCGACCTATGCGGCCAAAACCATTTATTGCAATCTTTATTGCCATAAAAATTGAATTCCTAATTTTTAATTTCTAATATTGCTAGTGAAGGGAGGCACAAGAAAATGTATTTTATTATGCCGACCGAATGACGCAATATATGCTTTGCATATTTCTATTAAATATCTAATGAATTAATTTATAAATGTGTTTGAAAATTTAGAAATTGAAAATTTAATGAAAATTGAAAATTAGAAATTGAAAATTCATCTTTAAATTTTAAAGATGTAACAGTTCATCTACCCTCTGTTTATCAAAGCCAATAATTATATTGCCATCTATATCAATTACGGGGACTCCCATTTGTCCTGAAATTGCCACCATTTTTTCTAATTCTTTTTCATCCTTTGTTACATCAATTTCTTTGAATTCAATTTCTTTTGAACTCAAATACTCCTTCAAAGTATTGCAGTAGACACAAGTTGGAGTTGAATAAATTGTAATCATGAAACTTAAAACATAAAACATGAAACATTTAACTAATCATTTGTCTTTATGTTTTATTTTTATAATTTATTTGGAAAGTAGGGTGTCTATTTTTACCTTAAAACTTTCGTAAGGAACTGCTCCCTCCACTAATTCTCCGTTTATAAAAGTTGCCGGAGTTCCATTAACTCTTTTTGATGCACCCTCTGCTGTATCCGCATCCACCTTGCTTTTATATTTAGAAGAATCTAAACAATTATTAAATTGACTAGCATTTAAACCCAACTGCACAGCCCAACTTTTAAACTTATCAATACCCAATCCACTCTTTTGGTTTTTAAATAATATATCGTGATACTCCCAAAACTTCCCTTGCTCTGAGGCGCACTCTGAAGCCTCGGCTGCTTTTTGGGCATTAGGATGAATATTTGTTAGTGGAAAATGCTTATAGACTAATCTTACTTTATCTTTATATTCTGAAAGAATTCTTTCTAGAGTTGGCACATGGCTTTCGCAAAAAGGGCATTCAAAGTCAGAAAATTCAACAAGAGTTATTGGAGCTGATACATTTCCCCTTATATGGTTTTCGCTAGTGATATCAAAAGAAACATTACCCCTAGTAATATTCCCAGAATTATTACCACCCGCTGTAGTCTGACTTATATTGTATGCTTGTGGAAAAAAGAGTTTTCCATCTCTTGTCACATAACTGTCGTATGTATTACCACCTATTTTAACCTGGATTTTTATAACACCACTTTCCCCTGATACATTTTTGAGTGTGGCTACTTGTCCTGGTTGTAAAATGTTTTCATTTAAATATTTCATGGCATTTTCTGCCACGGTATTTTTAGACCCAGAACCCACTAAAAAATAAGGGACATTACTTCCAGTTGTAAAAATTAAAACCACCACAATTATTACCGCTAGAACTGCCACTCCCATAAGAATTGAGTTTTTATCAAGTTTAAAGCTAAAACCTTTTGGTGGCGATATCAATGGTGGGGTTGAAGACGGCTCTGTGGGTTTTTGTGGTTCGTTTTGGCTTGGTATTGAAGGTATTGGCGAATTATTTTCTTGGAACATAAAACATTAATTTTCAACTTCCAATTCCCAATTTTCAATAAATTATCTAATTTTCAATTGATAATTTGGAAATTTGGAAATTGATAATTGATAATTTTTATTAAATATACTACATTTTTTTACAAAATCAAGGACAGATTATTTTTTTATGTAATCCTTTCCATTAAATTCATAACTTCTCAATTCTCCAAATTGAATTTCTAAATTGGGAATGTCCTTATCAGAAATATTTTCTATATATTTTACTATTGCCCTCAAGCTATTATGACTGGCTACCAACAATACATTTTTCCCTCTAATTAAATCTCTCTCAACATATTTTTTAAAAAATGGCGCAGCTCTTTTATAAACATATTTTAATGATTCTCCGCCGGGAGGCTTATCTGCATATCCCCTTCTCCACAAATGTACTTTTTCTTCTCCGTATTGTTTTATAATCTCATCCTTATTTAGACCTTGCAATCTACCATAATATCGTTCATTTAAATTTTCTGAAACATATGATGGTATGTCATTATCATTTAAATCCGTAAAATTTCCCCGTTTTTGTCCCGATGCAAATAAAATTTGCCCCGAGGATCCTTGATGGGCACCCCATCGGGACATTCTGCCCCCGTCTAAATGAATGAATAGTGGATATTTATCTGGAAAGTATTCAAATATTCTTACTACGGTATCCATATTTCTTATTAAGGGAGATGTGTAGACAACGTCAATACTTAGACCTCCATCAGCACAAACTTTCTCAATTTTTTCTGCAATTTCTTTGGCAGCTAAAATACCCTCTCTTGATAAAGGATTATCAACCCACCCGGCAAACTCTTTGTCCAAGTTCCATTGGGATTTTAAATGTCTCAACAAGAATAACTTGCTCATTTTAGTATCTTATTATCTCTTCAATAATAATATAGGTCAAAAAAACTTTTTACACCCGTGCATCGGTGCACAGGTGTGATAATTTATTTCCTATCTATTCTTGAATGGAGCTCTAGATGGAGTAAATAATATCGCCTCCCCTTCAAGTTCTTTTTCATTCTTGCTTAATTTGTCTATTGCTAAATCTAACAAGTTATTTAAAAGAAAATGACCACTGTATTTTTTCTTAACGCCCGCAAAAACAGATTCGTCTGACATTTCCCTTTCTTGCGCTTTTACTTTCTTCAATCTTTGCTTGCGATTTTTAATAAGCCGCTTAACAATTATTTTATAGCCGCTATCATCTTGTTGTAAACATTTTTGGACTTTAGAAATTTTATCAACTCCTACGCCTAAAATTGTGATTATTTCATCATACTTATAATTGGCAGATAATAAAACTGCTATTTCGATTCTTCTCATAAGAGTTGCAATTTCATCAGCTGTAAGCAAATCTTTAAAAAAAGAGCGGACTTCTTTTCTATCTTTTAACGAATCAATAGTATCATAAAACTCACCTATCATTTGAATCCTATTTCTTTTCGGCAAACTATTTAAGTGAAAAATTGTCATCTTTAATTTACACCCGTGCATCGGTGCACGGGTGTGGGTTTTTTTACATTACTAAAGTTGAAATACTAATTTTATATGATGTTATGATGTTTTCTTGTTTTTTAGATTTTTTAGTTTTTTAGTTCGCCCTCTATTTCTAATATCCTATTGTATTTTACCATCCTTTCTGGCTGGCTAGGAGATCCGGCCTTAAAACCCGAGGCTTTAACTCCAACAGCTAAATCAGCAATGAATGTATCCATAGTTTCGCCAGATCTATGGCTGACTATCACTCCTATTGCGTTGTCGAAGGCAATTTTTACAGCATCTAATGTTTCTGAGACTGTACCAATTTGATTGGGCTTGATAATAACTGCTGTTATGCAATTGCTATTAATAGCCTTTTTAATTCTTTTTCTGTTGGTAGTAGTTAAGTCATCGCCAACTATTCCATCATGACCGCCAAAGGGATACTTTGCATACATCATTTTAAAACCTTCCCAATCTTCTTCTGCAAACGGGTCTTCAATTGAGTCAATAAGAGAGGGCCCATCAGCAGAGCGAAATCTTTTAACCAAGTCAATATAAAATTCTAATAATTGCTCTCTGGAAAGTTCTTTTTCTTCCAATACATACTTTCCATTTTTATAAAACTGGGTTGCGGCAGCATCTATGGCAATACTCACATCCTTTCTTTTGCCAATGGCGTTCTTTAACATTAAAATGGCTTGTTCTGTTTTAGAAATTGGTGGCGCAAAACCACCCTCATCACCCATTGAGACTTCCCCATAGCTTTTTTTTATTATCTCACTTAAATTGGAAAATACCTTATTTGCCAGTATTAGGTCTTCCTGAAATGTTTTCTTTTGAGTAACTACCATAAATTCCTGTACTTCTAAACTATTTCTTCCTTTAGTATGTCTTCCACCTTCTATAAAATTAAACATGGGTGTTGGAAATGGAGTAAAATTAGTTCCATGATTTATATCTGCTAATTTTTCAATATATTTATACAGAGATAATTTTCCCGCAGCGGCTCCAGCCCTGCATATAGCCATGGAAACTGGTAAAATAGAATTGGCTCCCAATTTTGACTTATTTTCAGTTCCATCCATCTCAATCATTAAACTATCCAGCCCCTTCTGACTTGTAGGGTCTTTGCCAATAAGTTTCTTGGCAATTATTTTGTTTACGTTTTCAATCGCCTTTGAAACTCCCCTACCGTCCTTGTCTCTTAATTCTAATGCTTCATTTTTTCCTGTTGAAGCACCAGAGGGACAAGAAGCCTTAAAAATTCCTTTATCTGTTTCTAACTCAATTTCAATTGTCGGATTTCCTCTTGAATCTTTTATCTCGTGAGCTTCTACACTTTTTACTTTAGACATAATAAGTTTTTAAATCATTGACATGATTATTAATCGTGTAATAATTGATTATAGAAAAGTGATTGTTCACTTTTGACAATTCTCTAAGGAGAAAGGAATTATCCATGCTATGGTCTGATTGGGAAGAAATTGGCGAGGTTATGTCAGAAATTCAATGGCTAGTTGTTTTGGGGGTACTAAGAAATAACGACCTCACAATCAAAGACATCAGACAGTTCCTTCGCCAGACATCAGATGATGGTTATTTTCTCCCGGCAAGTTTTGGAATTACCATCTTCGCACCCGATCTTAATGGAGACGACACTCTCTAAAAAAGCGCTATGCTCCATGCTAAGTCTAAGCCCCGGAAGCTTACGAGTAACCGGGGCGTTTTTATTAAAATTTACTGGTAATGGTTTTTAACCACGTGTTGCTTTTTAATGTATTCATAAGCTGAAAGGGCAGCAATAGCCCCTTGACCTGAAGCCATTACAATTTGCTTGTATTTTGAAACATTGCAGTCGCCTGCTGAAAAAAGACCTTTTGTTTTTGTTTCTAAAGTTTTTGGGTCAAAAATGATTTCTCCTTTTTCATTTAAATCGGCTAGGTTTTTCGTAAAAGATGTTGAGGGTATATATCCTATTTCAACAAAAACTCCGCTAACTTCTAATTTTACTTCTTTATTCGTTTTTAAATTTTCGTATGTTATAGAATTTACAAAGGTTTTACCCTCAATCTTTAAAACTTTTGCATTAGTGATTACTTCAATATTTTTGTTTTTTGAAACTAATTCCTGATTTTCCTCATCGGTATTTGATTTGTCTGAATATTCTAAAATATAAACATGTTTTACATAGTTAGACAGAAATAAGGCAGATTCAAAACCATTATTACCTCCGCCAACCACTGCCACCATTTTATCCTTAAATATTGGTCCATCGCATAGACTGCAGTAACTCACACCTTTTCCGGCAAATTCTTCTTCTCCTGGCACATTCAGCTTTCTTGATTCCGCTCCCGAAGTAATAATTACTGAAATTGCTTCGTAAATTTTACCGCTATTTGTTTTTACATTGAAAATATTGCTATTTTTCGCTATTTGTGAAACTTCATCATAAACAATCGAAAGATCATTCGCCTTTAACTGCTTCTGGTATAAATTAACCAAATCGGGCCCCGAAATTTTATCAAAACCAGGATAATTTTCAATATCCACTGCTTTTTTGGCAACTTGTCCTCCTAAGTCTTTTGAGATAATCAGCATATTAAGTCTTTGACGGACAGCATAAACAGCCGCCGAAACCCCAGCTGGCCCTGCTCCAATGATGATTAAATCATACATATAAAAATTAAAGATTAAAAATAAAAGATTAAAGATTTGGTATCCCGCTTTGCGGGATTATTTTTATTTTTGATTTGTATTTTTGATTTTTGATATTTGATTTTTAATTTTTCACAATGTTGATTGGTTTTCCTTTCATAAATGCATTTATATTCTCTACTGTCGTCTCTAATATTCTTTCTAAAGCTTCTTCTGAATTAAAAGCGTTATGGGGGGTAATGACCACGTTTTCTTGCTCCATTAAAATATGGTTCTGGAGTATTGTCTTAAAATCAATGTTTTCGGTAATCGTTTTCGACAAAAGTTCTCTTTCTTCCCCTAAGTCATGTTCTTCTTCCATAACATCTAAACCAGCTCCGGCTAAAATTCCTTCATTCAATGCCCTAACTAAAGCATCCGTTTCAACAATTCCTCCCCTGGCCGTGTTTATAAGGTAGGCTCCTCTCTTGATAAGATTTATATTTTTTGAATTTATTAAATGATGCGTATGTTTATTATATGGAATATGCAAGGTTATAATGTCAGAGTTTTTTAATAAGTCATCTAGTGAGACGTATTTAAAACCCAACATCTTTGCCAATTTCTTATCTTGGATTATATCGTACGCCAAAATATTCATTTCAAAGCCTTTGGCAATTCTTGCTACGTGGCTTCCAATATGGCCTGTGCCTACAATACCCAGTGTCTTACCCATTAAATCAAATCCACAGAGCCCATCGGGAATAAATCCCTTTTCCTTTACGCTTTGTATTGATTGGTGTATTTTTCTTGAAAGGTTAAGTATTAAGCCAAAAGTATGCTCAGCAACTGTATTTTCTCCGTAAGTAGGCACATTACACACGACAATGCCCAGCTTTTTTGCCTCTTGAATGTCAATATTATCAAACCCTGTTGCCCTGGTTGAAATCATTTTTAGATCTGGCAGACCTACTAGAACTTCTCTGCCTACTTGAGATACCGTAAAAGTTGAAACGATCTCATGTCCTTTACCCTTTTGCATATTATCTTTTTCTAGATGCTCATTAAAAAAAGACAACTCATAATCGCTAAGTTCTTTTTTAAAGTAATCTTTTTCCCAATCTTCTATTTCAAAAAAAGCGATTTTTATGTTGCTCATTTTTTCTATTCTACCACCACCTTAAAAAAAATAAAAGTAGCAACTTTTAATTGCTAAAATTTCGTACTTTTCGAGTAATTAAAATACAAAAATGGTGTGCATATACACACCAGACAGATCTATTTTATTATATGTTCTTTTTTAGGTATTCTTTTAATTCTTTACCAAATACCGGATCTTTTAGAGATAAGTAAAAAAAGGATTTTAGCCATTTTAATTTGTCTCCACATTCTAACCATTCCCCTTTTAATTCATATCCATAGATTACTTTTCCGTCATCTAACATTCTATCAAAAATTTCCCCTAATATTATTTCCCCCTTTTTTGAGGGGGAGGCTTTCTTTAGGTAATCAAAAACATCAGGAGTTAGTATGTATTTGCCAACAATGACAAAATTTGAACTTATTTGTGATAGCTCGGGTTTCTCTATTACTTTCTTTATTTTATAAAGATTATGCGCTATTTTTTCTACAGCCACAGACCCATAAGAAGGTATTTTTTCTCTTGGAATTTGTTTTAGGGCAATTACGGGAGCAGAACAGGTTTTAAAAACATTTGCTAACTGAGACAATGCAGGAATATCTGAATCAAAAACATCATCACCGAAGGAAACTGCAACAGGCTCTGACTTTCTAAAACTATCTAACTTTAAAGCCTGTAAGATTGCATGACCATCTCCCTCTGGTTTTTTTTGAACAGCAAAAGAAAAGGAAATTCCTGAAAATAAATCTTGAAAATCCTTTAATTCTTTCAAAATTTTCTCTTTTTTCCTTTTTATTAAAATACTTTCCAGCTCAGGATATTTTTTAAAGTAGCTTAAAATCATCTTCTGTCTAGGATTTATTACAAAAACTATTTCTTCTATTCCAGATTTTTTTACTTCTTCAACTATGTACTGGATAATAGGCTTGTCTATTAAAGGAAAAAACTCTTTAGAAACTACCAAAGATAAAGGCAAAAATCTTGTACCAAGGCCTGCTATTGGAATAATGGCTTTTTTAATTTCTTCCATTACCTAATGGGTATCGATGCCGATATACCTGCCTGCCCTGACTGCCCTGACTGCCCTGACTGCCCTGGACTGCCGTCAGGCAGGCGTCAGGCAGGCGTCAGGCAGGCGGCAGGCAAGCCAATGAATACTAATTATACTAATAAGAATACGAAAATTCTCGTATAACTATTCGTATCATTAGAGTGCAGGATTCGAACTATCATCAGATTGAGAATCTCAAAAATGAGAT
>JBBTQB010000003.1:0-11484 GCA_038065835.1 Patescibacteria group bacterium
GCTCCTCAAGCCTTGAATCTTCCTCAAAATTCGCTCGCTCAATTGATGATAGTTCCAATCCTGCACTCTTTCCTTGTGTTTTTTGTTAAAGAGTATTATTATAAAAAAATTAGTTTTATGTCTAAAAAATATTGGATATTTATTGGAATTTTAGTGCTGGCATTTTTAGCTGGCAATTTTGCTTACCCAGATTACTTAAATAAAGGCATAGATTTTTACAACTCAAAATCACCCTGGAAGATAACACATTTTTGGTCAAAATCCTATGTGCTAGGATTGGATTTGCAAGGCGGAGTTAACTTGGTATACCAAGCAGATTTAAGCTCTGTTTCAGATAAATCCGGAGCAATGCAGGGGTTAAGAGACGTAATTGAAAGAAGAGTTAATTTATTCGGGGTTTCAGAGCCAGTAGTGGAAATACAAGGTCAAGACAGACTGCTTGTTGAGTTGCCGGGAGTAGCAAATGTAAAGGAAGCTATAGATATGATCGGGCAAACGCCATATTTGGAATTTCAAGAACAGAGGGCAGAAGAAGACACTCAAAAAATATTAGATAAAATAAAAGAACTTCAAGGAGTTCAAGAAAAAGGTGAAGACATAACTAAAATAGAAAGTTGGGAGTTAGCTATGCAAAACCCTTATTTCAAACCCACCGAACTCACAGGAAAATACTTATCAAAGGCAAACGTGCTTTTTGATCAAACAACTTATAGGCCGCAAATTGAGCTTGTTTTCAATAGTGAAGGAGAAAAATTATTTGAAGAAGTTACTGCAAGAAACATTCAAAAACCCTTGGCAATTTTTTTGGACGGGGCTTCTATTGTTGATACTTCAGGAGACGGTAAAATTGATGAAAGCGACTTATACGCACCAATTGTTCAGGATAAAATAACTGGAGGAAAAGCTGTAATTACAGGAAATTTAGATGCTAAAACCGCCAATGATATTGCAAGACGCTTAAATTCCGGAGCCTTACCCGTAAAAATTGGAAGTCCAATTTCACAAGAAACAGTAGGTCCTACCCTGGGGTCTGTTTCTCTGCAAAAATCCTTATGGGCTGGAATTTATGGATTTTTGGCAGTTGTAGTGTTTATGATAACTTTTTACAGACTACCTGGTTTCTTGGCTTCCTTAGCCCTTGTGATTTATGTAGCCTTGGCCCTTTCAATTTTTAAGTTAATTCCTGTTACCCTGACTCTTGCTGGCATAGGAGGATTTATTTTATCAATAGGCATGGCTGTTGATGCTAACATCTTAATTTTTGCCAGGATGAAAGAAGAAGTTAAAGAGGGAAAAGGATTATCATTAGCAATCCAAGAGGGCTTTAAAAGAGCCTGGCCATCAATTCGCGACAGTAATTTTAACTCGCTGATTGTTTGTGCCATTTTGTTTTTGTTTTCAACATCCTTTATTAAGGGTTTTGCGCTAACTTTATCTATTGGAATTTTAGTTAGTTTATTTTCTGCCATATTTATTACCAGGATTTTATTGTTGGTTTTTGTAGGACAGAGATTAGAAAAATATAAATGGTTACTGTAAACTAATATGTTTTCATTCACTAAGTATTCAACAATTTATTACATATTTTCCGGAGTTATAATTATAGGAGCAATTGCTTCATTGGTTATTTTTGGATTAAAGTTTGGCATTGAGTTTACTGGTGGAAGCACTATGGAGTTAGAATTTACAGAATTAAGGCCCAATGGTGAAACTATTGCAAAAGAATTATCTAGTTTTAATATCGGAGAAGTTATTATTCAGCCAATTAGGGAAAATTCAATGTTGTTAAAATTTAAAGGCGTTGACGAGGCAACTCATCAGCAAATTCTTTCTAAAATTAATACTTTGTCTGGAGTTCAAGAAAAAAACTTTCAGTATATTGGGCCATCAATAGGACAGGAATTAAAGAACAAGACGTTAATTGCTATAGTATTGGCTCTTTTGGCAATAACTATCTATATTGCCTTTGCATTTAGAAAGGTTTCCAGACCCGTTGCATCATGGAAATATGGCATAACTTCTTTAATAGCGCTTTTTCATGATATTTTAATACCTTTAGGCGCTTTTTCTGTTTTGGGAAAATTTTATAATGCTGAAATCACAATTCCAATTATAGCAGCCCTATTAACTATACTTGGTTTTTCTGTTCATGATACAATTGTTATTTTTGACAGGATTAGGGAGAATATTTTAAAAAGGGGAGGATCTTCGTTTAGCGAGACAGTTGACTGGAGTCTTAACCAAACAGTTGGCAGGTCAATTAGCACGGTTGCAACAGTGCTGTTAGTTATGTTTGCCCTGTTTTTCTTTGGAGGCGATACTTTAAAATGGTTTTCTTTGGCATTAATCATTGGAATTGGAGCTGGGGCATATTCCTCAATATTCATAGCAGGGCCTCTCTTAGTTACCTGGCAGAAGTGGAGCGAAGGGAGGCTTAAAAAGTAGATAAGTTTTACACCATTGACACATATAAGTTTATATGGTAAGTTTGAATAATTAAACCTAATATTAAAAATGGAAAAAATCAACTACCCACAACTTTACCTAAAATTTACTAAAGGACTTTCAAAAAAAGTAAAAGATATTTTTGACAGGCGTTTTGGCGTAAAATCAGGCAAGGTAGAGACCTTGGAATCTATTGGAAAAAGTCTGGGCATTACAAGGGAAAGAGTACGCCAAATAGAAGAAGCAGGTTTTAATTATATTAAAAAGAATCACAAAGAGGTGTTGGAAAATATCTTTAAGCAATTTAACTCATACTTTGCTCTTAACGGAGGATTTAAAAGAGAGGAAATTGCCTTAGAGGAGTTAACTGGGAAGAGAAATAGGTCATACGCTTTATTTTTGCTTACTTTGGGAGATAATAGATTTTCAAGAGTATGCGGCAAAAATGATTACCACTATTTTTGGCTGTCTGATCCCGCTTCAGACAAACAAATAAAAGAGATACTGGATAGTTTGGTAAAGGATATTGATTCACAAAAGAAACTATTAACCAAAAATGAATTATTCACAAACTTTGCTTTAAAATATAATTTAAATGATACGGCAATGAATTCTTATCTTGAGATATCAAAGAAGATACAAGAAAGCAAAGAAGGAAAAATAGGGCTAATTAGCTGGCCTGAAATAAAGCCAAGGGGCGTTAGAGATAAGGCATTTTTGGTATTTAAAAAAGAGCAAAAACCCCTGCATTTTCGTAGAATTGCAGAATTAATAGATGGATTGGGTTATAATTTAGTGGATAGGAAAGCTCATCCCCAAACAGTTCACAATGAACTAATAAAAGACCCAAGATTTGTATTAGTTGGCAGAGGAACCTACGCTTTGGCAGAATGGGGTTACTTTCCAGGAACCATAAAGGATGTAATCACAAAGGTTTTAAAAGAGAAGGAAGCGCTTCATCAAGATGATGTTGTAAAAGAAGTCTTGAGTCAAAGATTAGTTGCCAGGAATACCATTCTTATCAATCTAAACAATAAAAAGTACTTTTATAGGAATGCAGAAGGAAAGTACTATTTAAGAGAGGTTCAAACAGCATAAAGACCGGCTTTAGTAAGGCCGGTTTTTAAGTTGTGCTAAGTGTTGTTTTGGGGTATAATAAGTAAAATAATGTGGTTCTAATGTTCTAACTGTTCTAATGTTGTAATGCATTTAGAACAAGCGAGCCCCGCCAGCTAACGGGGCGAGCAATAGAGCATTTACAACAAGTAATGCCTTATCTTTTCTGGGGAACAATTATTTTGTTTTTAGTAACCCTGATTTTTTATATTGTTTTTTTCTCACTAATTTATTACTGGCATGAAAAGAGGATAAGCTATATAGTTGTTCCTCTTATATTTACCTTTGAATTTTTCTTAGTAGCTTTTTTGGTTTTTGGAGCAGTTATGATGCTTTTAAATTACTTTCCCGAAATATCGCGTTTGTTTTATTGACATTAAAAGAAAAAATCCTAAACCCTACCTGCCCGCCAAAGCCCCTGCCCGCGCTTCGCACGCAGGCGGGTTGGCGCAGGCGGGAATCCTAAACAAATTCAAAATTCTAAATCCAAAAATTCAAAACACACTTAGAATTTAGAATTTAGTGTTTAGAGTTTCTAAAAGCATTATGCCAGTAGATACTCAAAAATATTTTTTCTGGGCAAAGGAAGCTCAAAAAGTTGGGACGCCGTTTTGGTGGGCTGTTATATTGATATTTGTTGTTTTTTACATACCCTTTTTAAGAGTTTGGTGGTGGATTTTTGCTCCCTTATTTCTTTCAATGGAGCTTAAAACCTTATATATCTGGTGGATAAATTGGGACTTTGCTTACGCTAAGACCAAGTGGGATATTCTAGAAATAATTCCCCCAAAAGAGTCATTAGTTCCAGTAAAAGCAATGGAGGATGTCTTTGCCACTATGTGGACATCTCTTTTTGATATGTCTAATTTTAGAGAGAGATGGTGTGAAGGTACTCTTAAAGAATGCTCAAGTTGGATGTCATTTGAAATAGTAAGTATTGAAGGTAAACTTCATTTTTTTGCGAGAGTTACTAAGGCCCATAGGCTAAGCTTAGAAACTGCTTTATATAGCTACTATCCGGATTTAGAAATACACGAAGTGCCAGATTACGTAAAAAATGTTCCGCAAAGTGTACCTGATGAAGAATGGGATCTTTACTCAGAGGATTTTATTTTAAGAAAGCCTGCCGCCTATCCTATTAAAACATACGAAAAGTTTTTTGAACCTCAAGGAGAAAGAATATCTGCCGAAGAGAAAAGAATTGATCCAATTAATTCATTATTGGAATCAATGTCAAAATTAGGTAAGGGAGAACAATATTGGATGCAAATTATCATGTCTTCTACTATTGCTAAGTATAATCCAGAATTTAGAACAGAGGCAGATGAAATAATTAATAAAATTACAAAAAGACAGGTAAAAAAAAGAAAAACTTTGATGGATGAGATAATAGAAATTTTCCGAATGGTTATTTTGGGGCCTGAAAAAGAAGGGACAGGTGAAGACGCTAAATATAAATGGGCTGAATCGGTAGCAAAAACAGAATCAGGAGAAAGAGAAATGTTGTTAACTCCGGGAGAGAGAGAGGTGATTACGGAAGTTGAGAACAAAATAAAAAAACCAGTTTTCAGGACCGCCTTAAGGGGTCTATATATTGCAAAAAGGGAAAATTGGGAACCTTCTCATAGATTACTTCTCAGAACTTATGCTGGTCATTTTAATACTGAAAACTTGAACGCTTTCAAATTTGACATTAACACAAGAACAAAAGTGCACTATCTATTTCGTCAAAGAAGGGTATTTTTGAGGGCAAGAAGAATGCTGAGGAATGCCATTCTGAGATTCCCTTCTTATTTTCCCGATAGGAAATTAGGATGCTCTGTTTTAGGCCCAGACGAATTAGCTACTTTATTTCATCTCCCGATAAAGATGACGGGGATGATTATGCCTGCAATGATAAAGGTGGAAGCAAAAAAATCTGGCCCGCCACCAAACCTTCCCACAGAGTGAGAATCTAGAATCTGGTATCTAGTAGTTAGAATTGAATAAGGAATTATGAATAATAGTAATG
This sequence comes from Patescibacteria group bacterium, assembly GCA_038065835.1. Classification (GTDB taxonomy): domain Bacteria; phylum Patescibacteriota; class Minisyncoccia; order Minisyncoccales; family Staskawiczbacteraceae; genus VGLO01. The sequence goes on from JBBTQB010000003.1 coordinate 5,573, forward strand.
TTAAAATTCAAAAATTTACAGATCTTCATGCTTGGCAAGAGGGGCATAAATTAGTACTAATGATTTATAAAAGTACAGAACTATTTCCAGAAAAAGAACGATATGGATTAGTAAGCCAGATGAGAAGGGCTGCAGTTTCCTTGACTTCAAATATTGCAGAAGGTTTCTCTAGAAGATCATCTAAAGAAAAACAGAGGTTCTACGATATGGGTCAAGGATCTTTAGTGGAATTGCAAAATCAACTTATCATTTCAAAAGACGTTGGGTACTTGCCTATGATTGACTTTAGAAATATTGCTGAGCAGTCAATTACAGCAAATAAATTAGTGAATGGATTGTTAAAAGCCACTAAAGTTAGAAGATTTAATTCCTAAATTCCATATTCTATTCAAGATACAAACTTCAAGATACAAGATTCAATACTTTATGAATAACAATAATAATGGCAGCAAGATAAATTTTATTGGTCTTACTTCTTTTAGAAATGAAAGAAAGAGATTTGGCATAAAACCGGATGATAGAAGAAGGCATTTTTACATAATTGGAAAAACTGGAGTGGGTAAATCAAACTTGATGGAGAATATGGCAATTCAGGATATAAAAATGGGCCATGGTATATCATATATTGATCCCCATGGCGAAGGAGCCGAAAAGCTTCTTGATTTCGTACCATCTGATAGAATTAAGGACGTTGTTCTTTTTAATCCAGCTGACTTGGATTATCCAATTGCCTTTAATATAATGGAAAAAATTGATTTTAAGTACAGGCATTTGGTGGCAGGAGGATTAATGGGTGTTTTTAAAAAAGTCTGGCCAGATGTTTGGTCGGCCCGTATGGAATACATTTTAAATAATGCTATTTTGGCGCTCTTAGAGTATCCTGATTCTACTTTATTAGGAGTTAACAGGATGCTGGCTGACCCAGAATACAGGGCGAAAGTAGTTGAGAAAGTCAAAGACCCAATAGTGAGGGCTTTTTGGGTAACAGAATATGCAAGATACACACAAAGATATGAAATAGAGGCAACAGCTGCCATACAAAACAAAGTAGGACAATTTACTTCCAATGCCCTTATTAGAAATACTATTGGTCAAGTAAAGTCAACTATTGATATGAGGAAGGTAATGGACGAAGGTAAGATACTAATATTAGATCTTTCTAAGGGTAGGATAGGCGAAGACAACTCAAGGCTTTTAGGGGCTTTATTAATTACAAAGTTACAACTGGCTGCTATGTCCCGTGTTGATATCCCAGAAGAAGAGAGAAAAGACTTTTATTTGTATGTTGACGAATTCCAGAATTTTGCTACGGAATCCTTTGCTAATATATTATCTGAAGCCAGAAAGTACAGGCTTAACTTAATTGTCGGCCATCAGTATATTTCGCAAATGGAAGATGAAGTTAGGGATGCTGTTTTTGGAAACATTGGTACGATAGCTACATTTCGCGTAGGGGCAGAAGATGCCGAATGGCTTGAAAGAGAGTTTTCTCCAGAGTTTACGGCCGAAGACCTGGTAAACTTACCAAAATATAATGTTTATTTAAAGCTTATGATTGACGGAATTGCTTCCCATCCTTTTTCAGCAGAGACTTTGCCACCCCCGGTTCCTCCCGAAGACTCTAATAGAGATAAAATAATAAGAGCCTCAAGAGAAAAATATAGTGTCAAAAGAGAAATTGTTGAAGAAAAAATAAGCAAATGGACCCAAGGAGACGAAAAAAACCTGCCCGCGCGTGGCGCGCAGGCGGGGCAAATGGGCAAAGAGAGGCCAAAAGGTAATTTTCAAAAATCAGCTGATATGAAGAACCAGCTAATTAGTCCAAGAATACAACAAGAACAGCCGGTTCTTTATGATGCTATTTGCTCAAATTGTGGCAAAAGGACAAAAGTTATTTTCCCTCCGGAACCTGGAAAACCAGTTTATTGCAAATCGTGCTTAAAAAAGCTGAGAAATAAAAACACCGAAGTAAAAGAAAAAGATTCTAATGTTAAAATAGAAAATATTCCTTTTCGTTCTTCAAAGCAGAAATCTGTTAGTGAAAAACTATCATCTGGACAAAGGATGGTAAAAAGGAAAGAAATTAACTTATCTGAGCTTAAAAAAGCGCTAGAAGATTCCTTAGAAAATAAAGATGATAAGGAAGAAAAACCAGAAGAGTCTGAGGTAGCAAAAGTTGAAAACAATAAAAATAATAAAGAAGATCAAGCAAGTAAAAAGAGAGTAATACAGCCTGGAGAAAAAATAAAACTTTAATTAGCATCGATACTCTAAAGCATTGAAAAGCATTAAAGATTTTAATGTTAAAGGAAAACGCATCTTAGTAAGGTGCGATTTTAATGTCCCCTTAGATGAAAGTGGCAATATTGCAGATGATTTTAGAATTAAAAAATCACTACCGACAATAGAGTACTTGATTCAGAATAAAGCCAAGATAATTTTAATGAGCCACCTTGATAATCCAGATAGCGCCGTAACTTCAAATTTGAACGTTATAAAAAGAAGATTGGAAGAATTATTAACTGTAACTATAAAGAAAACAAATGATTGCGTTGGTGTGGAAGTTGAAGAGCAAGTTAAATTATTAAACGAGGGTGAAATTTTATTGTTAGAAAATATAAGATTTCACAAAGAAGAATTTGATAACGATGAACGATTTGCTAAGAATCTGGCTAAACTAGGTGATATTTATATTAATGAGGCTTTTTCAAATTCTCATCGTCCGCATGCCTCTATGATAGGAATACCTAAATATTTGCCCTGCGGAGCAGGATTTTTATTGGAGAACGAAATTAAAAACTTAAATAGGATTTTAAAAAATCCCATAAGACCTCTTATTACCTTAGTTGGTGGCCAAAATGTTAAATCAAAGGTAAAATTTATTGATCGGATTTTAAAAATTGCAGACTTAGTTATTATCAGCGGATTAATTAAAAAAGAGATTATGAAAAAGTTGAGATACAGGTTTTCGAAAAAAATATTAGGACCCCAAGATAATTTGGGTGCTTTGGATATTAATGAAAAAACAATGGAAATTTTCGGAAAAAAAATATTATCTGCAAGAACTATTTTATGGAATGGACCTTTTGGTAAATTTGAAGACGAGAGTTATAAGAAAGGCACTTTGGCAATTGCCAAAGCCATAATTGAAAGCAGAGCATTTTCCGTTATCGGCGGGGGAGAGACCGTTGAATTTTTAAGCAGAGAAGGGTTATTATTAAGCTTTAGCCATGTCTCCACGGGTGGAGGCGCCATGCTAGCTTACTTATCTGGAGAAAAGTTACCGGGATTAGAAGTATTAGAAAAATATGCAACGCATTCTTAAGTTAAAAAGATTAATGTCACCAAGTAAAATTAAAAATATAGAAAAGGCAGCCGAGAGAATTAAACAGGCGGCAAAAAATAAAGAAAGAATTATTCTATATGGAGATTCTGATTGCGATGGTATTTGTTCAGTTGTGATTCTTGAAGAAGCTATTAAAAATTTAGGTGGGGAAGTTTCTGCAATTGCTTTTCCAGACAGGGAGACTGATGGTTATGGAATAAACTTAAAGGCGCTAGAATTTTTGAAAGATTACACACCTGCTTTTTTAATAACCTTGGATTTGGGTATTGCCAATGTAAAAGAAGTGGTAATTGCCAATAAGATGGGCTTTAAAGTAATCATTATTGATCATCACGAAGTTTTAGATGAGCTTCCCAAGGCCGAGGTTATAGTTGATCCTCAACAGAAAGAAGATTTTTCTGATTTTAAGTATTTGTGCAACGCTGGATTAACTTTTAAAGTTGTGGAGGAAATTTTAGAAAAGAACCTGTCAGAAAGTTTAAAAAACAGCTTTCTTGAATTAACTGCATTGGCAACTATTGCCGATATGATGCCCCGAATTGGCGATAATAAAGTTTTCATTGAAGAAGGGCTAAGATCTTTGAAAAATACATTTCGCCCTGGGCTCCGCGCCTTTTTAGATATTTTAGGAGAAGGAGAAACTGCTGCCGGGGGTTATTTAAAAATAATTTCTGCCTTAAATGCGTCTGAATCCACGGGTTTTTCCGCCGAAGGCGGATCCGCCTCTGGCGGAAAAAATGAGTCATATGAGCTTTTGACAAGTTTTTCCAAAGAAAGATGTAAGGACTTGGCAGAAGATTTGATATCAAGAACAGAATTAAAACAGCAGAGGATTAAAAGTATAGTAGAAGAAGTGGAAAGGAGAATTTTAAAAAAACCAAGTGAAATAATTATTTTTGAAGGGGACCCCGCCTGGAAGTTAACATTGGCAGGTCCCGTTGCCTCAATCATTGCTTCAAAATACGAAAAACCGACTTTTATTTTTAGAAAAATGGACAAAGAATCTGCAGGATCTGTTAGAAGCTTAAAAGAAGGTCAAAACTCCGTGGATGCAATGAAATCCTGTAGTGATTTACTTATGACCTATGGCGGCCATCCTAAGGCATCGGGATTCCGCATCAAAAACGAAAACTTAGAAAACTTTAAAACCTGTCTTATCAAACATTTTCAAAAATGATTCCAAAAGAGAATAATTTTGCTTATATCGATGGGGCTAATTTGCATGGAGGTATTGCCGGTTTTGGTTGGAAGCTTGATTATGCAAGATTGAGGATATGGTTATCAGAAAAATACGGCATAAAAAATGCATATATTTTTATAGGGTTAATACCGAGGTATAAAGATTTGTATAAATACTTGCAAGAGTGTGGCTTTACATTAATATTTAAAGAAGTTGTATACAATGAAGATGGAAAGCCTAAAGGCAACTGTGATGCAGATTTGGTGCTACAGGCGGTCATTGATGTGTATGAAGACAAATTTGATAAGGCAATTATTGTTTCCAGTGATGGTGATTATGCAAGTTTAGTAAAATTCCTTAAAGAGCGAAATAAGTTAAAAACAATATTATCGCCTCATGATAAGAATCTTTGTTCAATCCTTCTTAAAAGACTAAATGTTCCTATTGCATATTTAAACGACCAAAGATCAATCTTGCAGCAAACAAAAAAAGCCCCCGATGTGGACAAAACCACATAAGGGTCTTTTTTGTATGTATTGGTTGTATTGTAGCAAATACAAGGTACTTGTCAAGCGTCTCAATCAGCTCATTTTTTTACGAATAAAAATATGAAAAAAATAAACAATAAAACTAAAACTAAAACCATTAATACATTTAGTGATAGCGAGTTTTACTTTGACGACTGCATCATCTGTCAGGGAATGAAAAAAGCTGAAGAAAGCGGCAGAAGCTTAAACGTAGATGAGTTGAAGAAATTGTTTAAAAAAGCAAATAATCAACAGAAGCGGTTGTAAAATTCGTGAATCATAAATCGTAAATCGTACCTGCCCGCCAAAGCCCCTGCCCGCGCTTCGCACGCAGGCGGGTTGACGCAGGCGGGAATCTTAAATCATGAAGCGTATAACTATTTACACTGATGGGGGATCACGAGGAAATCCGGGAAAGGCGGCTATTGGAGTGGTTTTTTGCAACGAAAAAGGAGGGATTATTAAAAAGTTCGGAGAATATCTGGGAGACAATTTAACCAACAACGAAGCAGAATATCAGGCCGTGATTTTTGCCTTAAAAAAGTTTAAAGCCGTATTCGGTAAAGTACTAGCAAAAGTAAGTGAAGTTGAAGTTAGAAGCGATTCTGAATTATTGGTGAACCAAATGAATGGAAAGTATAAGTTAGAAAACGAGAATATCCAAAAGTTTTTTATAGAAATTTGGAATTTAAAAATTGACTTTAAAGGAGTAAAATTTAAGTTAATCCCTCGTGAAAAAAATATAGAAGCCGATAGATTAGTTAACGAAACTTTGGATAATCAATTGAGTAGCCAAAGATTATTTTAAAGAGTGCAGGATTCGAACTATCATCAATTGAGCGTCGGGTCTCTGGCTTTT
>JBBTQB010000004.1:0-2151 GCA_038065835.1 Patescibacteria group bacterium
ACTGAACCACCCTAATTTTTTTGGTGGGGTGAGGTGTGGTGAGGTTTGGTATGGCTTTGCTCTCATCATTCATACCTCCAAAGCCTTATGGTGGGGTACGGTTAGGTATGGTCTGGTTGGGTGGGGTCTGGTCTGGTATGATCTGGTCGGGTATGGTTTGTTGAGGTCTGGTGTGTTGAGGTCGGGTCGTGTAGGGTGGGGTTTGGTGAGGTTCGGTATGGTATGGCTTTTCGCCATTATCATTCTTACCTCCAAAGCCCTATGGTGAGGTTTGGTGCGGCTTGGTTGGGTGGGGTCGTGTCGGGTATGGTTTGATACGGTTTGGTGCGGTGAGGTGAGGTTTGCTCTGGTATGGCTTTTTATTATTCATACCTCAAAAAAGTCCTGATGATGGGGTATGGTAAGGTGGGGTTTGGCGTGGTGAGGTCAGGTGTGGTATGGTATGGTTTGGTTTGGTGAGGTTTGCTCTGGTTTGGTGAGGTCCGGTATGGTATGGCTCTTTTTAAAACATCGACATAGGCGCAATCAGTATTCTGATTACGCCTTTTTTCTTTTAAAAATATTTGTTAGTATAAAAGTATGTCAGAAGTAGAAGACATTAAAAAAGAGATTAGTTTAATTACCTTGAATTACGAAATAGATAAATAGTGGTAGGTTGGAGACTTTTATAAGGGGTCTCCAATCTGCATCTATTCTACCACTATTTATCTATTTCGTAATTCAAAGAAGATTAAGAAGAAATTGGTAAAAAAATACAACGAAGAATAAAAAGCTTTATATTGAGTTTTGAAATTTGAGTTTTGATTTAAATTATGTATCTAGACCTTATTATTTTTCGCGCCATTAACAATTTGGCTGGAAAATGGGAATTGTTGGATAAGCTAGGGATATTTTTTGCTGTGCGGGCAGGATATTTATTATTGGCTTCTTTGATTATATTTTTATTGAAGGATTTTAAAAAGTATTGGGAAATGGTAGTTAAAGCAATAGTAGCTGCTTTATTTGTAAGATTTATTCTTGTTGAAGCATTTTACCAGTTACACTTTAGGTTTAGGCCCCTTGTATACGACCAGTTTAACTTTCTTATTCCTTATAATGAAGATCAAACATCTTTCCCATCTGGTCATGCCTCATTTTACTTTGCTTTATCAACTATTATTTATAACTATAATAAAAAAGCAGGAATTATATTTTATATTGTAAGTTTTTTAATAGTTATTTCTAGAATTTTTGTGGGAGTTCATTGGCCATCTGATGTCATTGCGGGAGCTGTCTTAGGAATTGCAATGGGCTGGATTTTAAATAAGTTATTCAAAAAAATTAAAAAGTAGTTGAAAAACACAGGATCTCTTTACACCTGTGGATTATTTGTGTCCTTGCTTTTTATAACATGTTATAGTAAAAAAAAGGTCGCGTGGCATACATGGACATCACACTATGACCTCGCACTCCATAACCTGCAAAAATTGCGATACGCTTGTTTTTCGCGGCAGAAATTTTCGCTGTAAGCTATGGCTACAGCTCAAATTTCTCTAGGTCGGGATTTCCCGCTCCGCGGGCAAATCTCGCGACCCGCCGCTCCAAAACTGCGCGTCTCATCAATTTTTGCTATGTTCTAAGTGCGTTTTCATAGTGTGATGTCCATTAAATAAAAAAAATAAAATGGGATTGAATTTTTTATTAAGTCCTCAAGGATTCTTAAAGGTTGGCGGTGTTATATTAATAGTTGTAGCACTTTTAGGTTTTATTGGTATCATTGGGCCTACTTCAAACAGTCTTTTCGATTCTTGGTGGTACTTCGATAATGCTGAGAATTGGGCTCACTTAGTACTGGGTGTAGTGGCTTTAATTGCCGCTTTTACTTTTCCAGCAAACATTAACAAAATGTTGGTAATGGCGCTAGGGGTTGTAGGAGTACTTGTAGGACTTTACAGCCTTTTTGGCTCCGTGCCAGAAGGAACAGTTTTGTTAGGCGCTATGCTGCAAAACCCATTGGATACACTGCTTCATTTGGTGGTTGGTATATGGGCGCTTGCCGCAGGTTTTAAGAAGGTAATGTAGTTTTTCATAATTCAAATACAAAATCCCGTCCTTCAACGGGATTTTGTATTTGTGCGTCTTTACAGTTTGGCTCGAACTCATTTTATCCGA
>JBBTQB010000005.1:0-17062 GCA_038065835.1 Patescibacteria group bacterium
GTAACATTTCTGAAGTTGCAGTAGGCGTTAAAATTTCTAGTTCTTCTAGGTTTTTAAACCGAAGAAATTCGTGATAGTGCTTCTCAAACATAGAAAGCACCTCATCCACCTTGTTTCTATCCGCAGCAAGAAGTAAAAGATTGGTCACATCAAATGCTAATTTACCACTATAATTTTTGAAAATAGTGAAAGCTCGTTCATATAAATCGCCAAGTTTCGGTTTGAGAAAAACTGCAAATTCAAATTCATCAATCCATCTCATTGCAAATTCTCCCGCTATTTTAAGGCATAGCTGCCTACGAGTTTGTTGGTATATAGAACTAAAAAGAGTATAAATCAAATAATGTATATTGTCAATATTTTGCTGTGGGCTTTGGGAAATGTTAGAACCGCTATTATGGCTTCACTTTAACTAAATTTTAAGATTTTTACAAATTTTATAAATAAAAAAGCCCCAGAAGTCTAAAGGACGACTGGGGTTTGTTTGTGAATTTATTTTCCCAATGGATACGCGCCGACCCGAACCCAATCCTTTGCCTCGCCTTCCGTGCGATACAAATAAACCTTGCCTACCAAGAACTTCATACTGGCTGGCAATGATAATGATGCAATCATCTCATCCTTAATAGATTTCGGGACATTGCCATAAAACAGGCTCAAATGCGGAAAGTAGACATTCACGTCTTGGACACCAAACATTTCCAGTGCCTTTTGATGATACCTTTTCAGTCTGGCATTATATTTTGCCTTGTAGTAGAGTGCTCTGAAATAATCTTCTTGGGCATACACCTTTTTGGGTTCAATCTCAAACGGTTTCATCATTTTGGCGAGCTTTTGAGTTTTTGCAGTCAACTCGGTTTCGTTAGCTTTTGGAATCCTTGCCAATAAGGTAACGTGTGGCTCAAACTTCATACCACCATACTTTTCAGCAAGCTGGTTGATGGTATTTTGCAAGTTATCAAAGAGTTCTCCTTCGGGAAGGAAGAATAAATGATAACCGACCGTCTTGCTGTCTTTTGGGTCAAACATAGTGAGAAATCTCCTTTCGTGATATGGAGTTATTGTAGCTTATTCCCAAAAGAAAAGCGAAGTGATTAGCTTCGCTCTGTTTTTTTTTGCTGGGAGTCCGTCCTTACTACGAGAGCAAGACGACACCACTGACAATCATCAGCAGGAAAATGGCAATGATGTAAATTGCCAAGAACCAGCTACTGATTTTTTCCCTTTGGTCAAGAGATGCAAAGAACTGCTGAACAGTAGAATCTTCTTGGGAAGCGTGCGGAGTGTGCGACATAGATTTTCTCCTTTTCCGTTTGAGTTAGGGTTTGATTACTGTTGCAACGAGCAACAGAATCCACAGGGCAAACATTCCCACATACACGAGGGTAATGCCCTTGGTATGTGTCGCAACGAGCTGGAAGCGTTTTGGCGAGACCTCGGCGATGCGATGAAAGAATCCGTGGGTAATTCCTAATTGGAACTCTAATTCGATGCCTCGTTTCAGCAAGCCAGAGAACAAGTTGATGGTTCGTCTTTCTATGATAGCGAGTGCTAATAGAAAAACCATCGCCACGGCAAATACAATAAATCCGTGCAGGCGACTTTCCTTTACAGTTTGATTGTAGATAGTAAGCAGTGCTGACTGAATGCTCATTGCGAAGGCGGCGACGATGAAGCGGAGGCTGACGAAAAATTTGTATCCGTCAAACACCAACTTGTATTCGTCCCGAAAGCTCTGTTGGTCTGGAGGTTCAGGGTTCACAGTTTGTCTCCTTATTTAGTTGGGAAAGGGCGAATGTGTGAATATGATACCACGGGGAAGTAAAAAAACAAGGTTATACCTTCAACTCCCTAACCTCCGCAGTTTCAAGGTGAGGAATTTTTCTATGTTGGCTTACGGGTTTTTTTGAGAAATGAGTATGTAAAATTTGCAAGACATCCCCGTGAGAAACTAAAAGTATTTTTTTATCACTATATTTTTTCTCTAATTCATCGATGACGGCAAGAGTTCTTTTAAGAACTTTTTTGGGACTTTCAACACCCTTGTGTCTATGGTTTGGTTTTTTTTCATCGTGTGCCCAAGCTATTTTTATGTTATCTAATGAAGTTTTATCGTATTTACCAAAATACCTTTCTCGTAACTTTTTATGGAAATTTATTTTTTTAATATCAAGTATTTTTTTTGCTATTTCTGCGGTTTCTTTGGCTCGCAGAAAATCAGAAGAATAAATAATAACATCGGAATCTAATAACTTACTTTTTTTGTTTTTTAAAACAGAAATCTTGACCTGCTTTTTTCCTTTTGGCGAAAGCCCAAAGCTAGCCATTCCATCCTTTGGATGGCTTAAAAGAATGTGTGCGACATTGGCTTTACTCTCTCCGTGCCTGATAATAAAATATCTATTTTTTAATTTTTTAAACATAAGCTATGCGATTTTGTTTAAGTCGCCATTAAGAACAATATCGGTCATAGCACTGATTTCATCAGAGTAAGAAAGCTCTGGCACAGGGTTTAAGAGAAACACTTTTTTATTATGAACGTGGGCAAACCCCATTTCTATTAAGGAGTTGCCTCCGATATAATTTTTAATCCCCTTTTTATCATGGTTTAACACTAAAATTGCGTCTGAATTGGTAATGATGTCATAGTGCTTACGGATAAAATTATTGGCTATTTTCCTTTCAGCACTTTCAGAACCGCTCAAAATTGGCAAAAATACAAGGGAAATTGAAGAACTTTACGCTGAAAGTCCGCGAATGCTGCGGGCATTGGACGATGTTAGAACCTGTTTAATGGCTTCAGTATAAATATTTATCCGAATTATGAAGGGAAATCTTCGGGATTACTCTGTTTTAAATACTCTATACACAAATTTGATATTATCATTCCTTCGCTCGGATTTTCCTGTGCCAAGTCGTTTTGTCTTTTAACATTAAAACAAACACGCCACAATTTCTGCTGAATTTCGTTTAAGTTTAGAGGCATAAGAGTTTTAAGCTCTTTATTTACCAATTTTCTCATTTCTTCTTTTTTCATATTTTTGAATCTATTTTATTTCAAAGGCAGAGTTTGGTTTTCTTGCCAAACTAATCCAGCATTTGATTCAAGAATTTGCCCCTCGTGGATAATATTACCGTTTATTTTTTCTTCTTTAATTTCATCGCCCGATTTTTTCTTTAACAATTCTTTAATTAAATGGTCATCTTTGGATAAAAAAACTATACGACCAATAGAAGATAATTCTTCGGGATTCATATTTTCTTTAACAATACCGAGCATATATTGAAATTCAGTATTTCTATTACTATCATTTACCCAAGGGGCGGAAATAACCAAAGACCATTTGTCTATAAATTCATCTATTTTCAAAAAAGCAAAAAGCCAAACAGCTTTATTGTTTTTGTTTAATATATCAAGTATTTTTTTTAATTTTTCTACCATCTTCTTTTCTGTCTAATTGTTTTGATGATACTATTGTCATCTAACATTAAACAATTAAATAATTCTTTTGCTTTTTTCTCGTCAAAGTAGTCCATCGTATATCTTAAAAAAGTCCATTCAGCTGGGTATTGGATGGTAAAAGTAGACCAATTATTAAATGCTAACGCATTACCTGTTGGACTAAATAAATCAGATAAACCAGACAATAAAAGCAATCTGTCAAAAGAATGTGTCATAAAAAAATCGGGAACTTTCTTATCTGTGTGGGCTTCTGGGTAATTTAAAATCCGAAGTGTTTTGCAAATGGACGATTTTAACGCACATTCAAGAGCAAGCCCCATTAAATATCCTGCTCCGTTCCAATCTTTTTTGCTCAACAGGGTTTTTGCACTTTTTATACGGATTAGTGCTATTTTTTTTAAATCTTCTTGGCTTGCTGACATTGTGATATAAATTAGGATTTATTCTTTTATCAACTTGTATCAATAAGCTGAAAAAAGCAAATAAGTTTTGTCTGGCTTCCCAGTATTTTTTACCTTTTATTTCTTTAATTGCTTGTCTCATTTCTAAAATACGATTTTTTTCATATTAACCATAATTTTTGATATTTTCCAGTAGCATTTCTTACTTGCTGTAATCCAAGATTATTTCATCGCCAGCGATGTTGCGGATTTTCATTTTAAACCTGCTACTTGGCAATTCATAGATGCCTTTTATTTTATCTTTCGGCTCTGCCTTATCTTCTAAATCTAAATTACTTGTCCAAACGCCATTTTTCTTTAGCGTTGTATCAAATTGCACCGATTCAATAAGTTCCAAGCCGTTATCGCTGATTTTTACAGCTTCCTTTTTCTCGCCTTCAAGCGTTCCCTTTTTAACCTTTTTGATGTTATATTCGTCAATTTTGGCTTTTAGATAGGGGCTGAAGTATTTTTTAATCTTAACCTTGCATTTTTTGCCCTCTTTTTTAACTTCAATACTGGCGTTATCTTCCGCAAATAACATATCTTTCTTCTCTGCAAGCAAATCATCCAAAGAAATTAGCTCAACATTTATAGTTGTTTTTCCTGACTCTTTTACGGCTTTATTAACATAACTTTGGTTTATATCAAGGTCTTTGAAGGCATAGATGATATTTACTTTACTTGCTCCGCTTTCAGCTTCTTCTAAAGCATAAATTTCTTCTAAAATAACATCTAATAATTCTTTTGTAAGTTTTTTATCAATGCCAATAAACTTTACTGGCTCAAAATTTCCCTTCTTTTCCATAATACCGCCATCCCAAAACTCGCTTAATTCCAATTCATTGATTGGCTTAAATCCATCAATTAAAGAAAATACTTTAGCAGTGGTTTGGGCTGGATTTCTAAATAACCTTACCCCGTCTTTTATTTTTAAAACATTAAATCCTGCTCCAGCTTTTACTAATCTATCCCTTGTGGTTTGAATGGCATTTATCCCAACATCACAGGCAATAAATTTTCTATTTAAATCGTTGGCAACTTTTGCCGTTGTGCCACTTCCACAGAAAAAATCAGCCACTATCATATCGTAATCCGAAGCAGTTTCTATGATTTTTTTAAGAAGCTCAACTGGTTTCTGCGTTGCGTAATTCTGTATTTCTTTTGATTGCACATTTTCCAAAGGAATGTTCCAAACATCATCCAATGGAACTTCCTCTTTCAAGTATTTTTTATAACCTCTAACAATTTTATATTTACCCTGTTCATCTTCTTGGTCATATTGCGACCTTGAAGCATCGTTCATTGGCTTGGTTAGAAGATTAAAATAATACGCATCGGATTTAGAGTAATGGAAAATGTTATCGTGTTTATGTCCATATCGGTCTTGTGGCGACCTACTACTTGTGTAGTGCCAAATAATTTCATTGATAAAATTTTCCTCGCCAAAAACTTCGTCCAGCATAACCTTTACATATTGCCCAATATGCCAATCCAAATGCACATAAATGCTGGCTTTCTCACTCATAACCTCTCTAATCGCCAATAAACGCTCGTAGAGCCAGTTTAAATAGTCCTCTTTCTGCCAAATATCGCCATACATTATTTCTTCGCCAATAGAATTGTCGTCATTTTCAAACTGGGTTTTATTGCCATTTCTCAAATAAACCTTTTTGGCATAGTTAGCTCCACTTGCAAATGGCGGGTCTATGTAGCATAGGTCAATCTTAATATCTTTGGACTTTAAATAAGCACAGGCAGACAAAGCATCGCCGTGTAAAAGCAAGTTTTGAAAGTCGGCATTTAATTCTTTTTGTTTGTCTTTTGGTTTATCCTTCTTTTTGGGCTTTATTTCTTCAACTAATTCCGTTTCAAAAAGCTGCATTTCAACGCTTTGGCTTGGCAAAATGCGTCCTTGATAATTGAGCAATGCTTGTCCTTTGGCTGGCGATAGATTATATTTTTTAGGTTTCATAGTGATTTTATTTCTTCTCTCAATTTATTAAGAAAGCCGACAAAGTCATTTTTACCCGCTTCGTCAACAAACGAGGTGTATTTGAAATTTTTATTTTGACTAATAAATTCATTTTTTACAAAATGTTCTTTTTGTTTAAACTCATCGCCATAGTAAATCTTGCCCTTTGTTTCAGCAATCAATACTTTTTCAATTTTCTTTTTCTTGTCCTTTTTTAGTATTAAAAAATCTGGCGTATAAACGCCTTTAGGCGTTTGAATCCAAAAACTCTGTAATTGTTTGTCTTTATAGCCATTAAAATATACTTCTAAATTTGACAATTCTTTCATCTTTAACATTTCTTCTAACGCATTTTGCTCAAAAGAACTATCCATTTTGTAGGGAGTATAATTAAAGCTAATATCTTGCGGGTCTATGGTATTTTTACCAAAAAAATCTTCTTCCAAATCTTCTGGATGACGCTCATATACTCTTGCATTATTTTTTGTGATTCTGGGCATAAATTTAGCCAATGCTCCACTGGCGTGATATAAAGCCATTGAAGGATTTTTTATATCCCATTCAAGTAGTTCAATTTCCATATTGTCTGTGATAATTTCTTTCTTTAAATCAATTTCTTCCATTAAAAACGAGGCGGCGTATTTTATAATTTCCCGTATCTCTAAATTTGGGTTCAACCTTATCCAATTAAATTGGCTTTGTATTTTTTTGTAGGTTTCCCCCAGCTCTTTTTTGTATTTTTCAAGTAAATCAGATTCGCTAAACCTGCCCATTGTTTCTTTTGCCAAATCATAGACAAAATCATTAAAAGAGTAGTCAAAATTGTCTGCTTTAATTCCCTTTTCTTCTATTTCTGAAGCAATGCCAGCCCTGCCAATTCTTCCCCTAATTATTCTTTCATCATATCGGTATTTTTCTTGAATGTTTTTAAAATCAAATTTATCTAATTGATTATCGCTGGTTTTCTTTATGACAATTTGATACTTGGTTTTAACCTGCCTATATTGCAACTTACCGAGCTTTGGCTTTCTTACCTTAACTGGAATAACTGGTTGCGAGCCAAATTTTAAATCAGATATGCGAAGATTGTAGTTTTCTTTCAGCTCGTTATCTAAAGTTTCATAGTTATCTTTTTCTAAATATACTAATGCCTTTTCTTTAGAGGCATTTTCAACTTCACGAAGGCATCGGCAACTTGTCTGTAATACAAAGTTTTTAGTGGTTTTTTGGCGAGGCAATACCACTGCCGTTAAGCTCTTGCAATCCCAGCCCTCTTTGCCGATTGCAACAAGTAAAATAACTCTTTTATCTGAATATGGCTTGTCTAAATTATTAAAAATTGCCAAGCTGTCTTTTGGTATTTCATATTGTTTATTTTCCTTGCTTCCATTGGTATAAAATTTAAATATTTCTGATTCCTTGCTTTTTCTGTTTTTCTTATACCAATCTTGCACTACTGGCAGGATTTTTTCATTTAAAATCTTGATGGACGGGCAATAAAAAGCCACCTTGCTTTTTGTGCCGTTTTTATAATCAATGTCAAAATTATCAAAGAAATCATCAAGAGCTTTATGGATAAATAAACTCTCTTTAATATTAGCCCTTTTAATATCTGGAATCTTCAAAAACTTTCCTATGCCTTGATTTAGATAATAGTTATAAACAATATCTTGAATTTGGTTTAGCTTTATCTCATCATCCCCTATTTTTACCTTATGCCTGATATAGGGCGTTCCTGAAAGACCTAAAACAGAAATAACATTTTTATGCTGATTTAAAACTTCAACAGCTTTTCTTAATTTCTTTTCTTCTTGCTCCTCGTTTTTTCCGTAAGTATGATGAACTTCATCCAATATCACACCGAGATAATTGACCTGTGATAATTTTTCTCTTAACTCGTTAGATTTTATCTTTTCTTCTTCTTGCAGCATATATTGCCTCATCCGTTTAGCAGTTTTGCTTATATCATCATATCTTTCCAAAACAACCTTTTCAGCATTTGTAATAAACACCATCCCAAAGTTTTTGGTTTGAGAAATCCTATTTACTTTTTCAAGATTTGGGTTATTACCCTGTAATTTGTCCTTTCTTTGCGAGCTTAACGCATCTAAAATTTCTATTTGAATTATCCTTTTTAGTTTATCGGCTTCATTTTTGGGGAGTATCCATTGAGGGTCAAAATTTTTAATTGTTTGCAATGAGGGCAGGATTGCAGTTTTGGACGCAGAGGGGGCTAATACAATAAAATTATGGGCGAATCTTTTGTCTTTTTTGTATAAATTAGCAAAGTATAAGTCCAAATAAATAAAGCAAGCCATTAAATAGGTTTTGCCTGCTCCCATTGGCAAACTAAATAAGTAGTTTGGATAGTTGTAGTTATGCAAAAGTTGCTCTAAAACTTCGTCCCATTTTATCTTTTCACCATTGGGGTCATTTACCAGTTTTTTATGCAGATTTTTTACATTATTATCTTGGAAAAATTGGTTTAAAAATTGAGTTGTATAATTATTGCCAAAGGTATGAAAATTATCGTATTCCCTTGCAGATTCCTCGTCATATAAAAGCCCCGCCCTTATAATATCTGATAACTTTTGATTATTGCTAACAAATTTTAGCCAGAGATAAACTTCAATAGCTTGTTGTTGCGGCTCTCTTAATTTGTTTTCTTTTTCAATGTATTTAACTAAACTGCCAATCGCTGATTGACTTTTTAATTTTTCTTGATGAATCCAGTTAGATGCTTTATTTTCTATTAGATTAAAAATCGTATTCATACTCATTGTCATTTATGTCAGCTTACCACTAAAAATATGGTTTTGAAAGAACGGGACAAAGTTTTGAGCTTGAAAAAAGATGAAAAATATATCAAAATAACATAAAAATCATCAACGCAATGAAGACAAAATTTAATAAAGAAAAATACATCAATTATTCAGAAGAGTCCATTAAAAAAATCCTCTGCATTTTAGAAAAACTAAAAGCAGAATGGGATTTAGTGCCAAAAGAAGATTTTAGAGAAGGTCGTGGTCATTTAGGGTATTTAAGAACAGCAGGACAATCAAATATATCAGATGACCAATATTTTGAATGGATGGCTACTTGTAATCTTCCTGCATTTAATCAACTTGAAAACATTTTAAGAACTTTGCAGCAAGAAAATATCATTCTTGACTTTGAAAGTTTTGATGAATATGTATGACAATAATTAAAGTTCAATTTCCAAAAGATTTTGAGGAAAAATACCGAGAGTATCGGCAAATGTTTTTGGATATTTTGGCAAGGGAAAAAACAGAAAAAAATGAAGAGCTGGATAACGCTGAAATAAATATAAAACAACAAGATATTGATAGCAAAGAAGAAAACTTACATTTGAAAATTAAAACCGCCAAAATATTATTATTGAAAGAGAATGAGATAAAAAACAAAGTTCATACATTTGCTTCTTTGGATAATAGTTTTAATCTACCAATAGATGGTTTATTTGCCCTTGCCAACCAAGATTTAATTCAGTTAAATAATTGTCTTTTATCTCAAGGATATATAAACGAATACAGACGAAAAAGAAAGGAATTTGAAGTAAAACAATATAACATTATGATTGCATCTGTGGGCAGCGGTCATAGTAGCAATCCTAAAGAAACAGATGCGTGGAAAAATTACTTAACAGATAAATACTGCAATTTAGGAAAAGGCATATATGATGAACTTACAAAAAATTTCCAGATTGAAACTGATGCTTTTACCTTTCAATCTCTCGCAAAAAATGATATAGCAAGAGCTTTTTTAAGTTTAAAAGTTAAAATTTACCCCAAAAGAATAAAGGATTTTTTAGATAGAAAAATAGATTTATTTATTAAAGACGAACTTGATTTATCAGGGAAACCAATGGAAATGTTCTCTGATAAATTTGCTAACTTATACAAAACACAAAGATTTTTAAGTTATGAAAAACAGAAAGAATGTTTTGCGATAGCTATAGAAAATCTAACAAATGAACAGGGGTATCCACTTAATAATTTGAAAATAGATTATACCCAGATATGGGAAAAAGAGATGATTTTACAAACAAATTTTTTAGAAACTGCTTTGGGTATGGAAAGAGAAGAATTGATTGAGATAAAAGATATTATTGACCCAATACCTAAAAATTTAATCGTTGCTACTTCTGATTTATTCTGGAAATATCCATTAACAATTAAGATGAAAATTTTACCAGATTTTAATAAATACTATGAGTTGGTTTCTAAAAAATATAATCCTAAAGATACTTTGAAAGAAGATAAACCAGAACCAGAGAAAACTTCAATAAAAAAAGAAGATATAATTGACTCCATAGAATCTCAAAAAGACACAAGAAATGAAGTAATTTTTGATTATAACAATGTGTCTTTTTCTTTTAGCGGCGAGTTTTATAAACCAACTGAAGAAGTCAGAAAAAAACTATTAAGAGAACTTTGGAAAAATAGACAGATAAAAAATAAAAAAGGTGAGATAGTAAAGGATGGCGAAAGAAAAAGAGAATCAGAAATCGCTGTTTTATCTGGTTTTATTAAAAGTGAACAAGAATTTAACTTCCCAGAAAATAAAAATAATTTCAAAGAAACTATAAAGCAGTTAAATAGGATTTTCAAAGACAAAAAATTTCCTTTAACAATTAACTCAAATAAAGAAGGTATTTTAATGATTTATGCAAAGGATTTAGGGTAAAACCCACAGGGTAAAAGGGTAAAATTACACACTAAAAAGTGTGTTTTTTGTTTTTTTAAATTTAAAAATCAAGGGTAAAATTCTACCTCGTAATTTGCACTGCAATACACCTGTCGTGGCTTTAATCAAGAAAAAATATGCTGCCTAAAAAAGCCATAGAAGAGTTTAAGAGGATTTACAAAAAGAATTACGGGATAGAACTGACAAATGAAGAAGCTATAAAAAGAGCCAATAATTTGGTTGCTCTTTATGAAGCGGTTTATGGCAACGATTCTGGTCGGCTTGAAGATAATAAAAGCAAGGATGGGTATGATACTACGACTTTGTCATACCAGAAAAGGTATGGTAATTGACACCATTACGCTACAAATTAAAGGTTTTGAGATTGATAAAAAGTATTTAGGTCGCTTTCAGTTTTTGCCAAGTAGCAAGCAAAGCCCAGACAGATATGTCTTTAATCAAGCCAAAAACAGCCCAGATTATACGCCTAATATAACGATAAGGATGATTAAAAAAATTGACGGCAGTTATTACACAGAAAGCATTGAAATTCAGTTCTCTGCCCCAAAGGTTTTTTATGGAACTAACTACTTCGGAATTAGTGAAAAGGACTTTGAAAAATTAACAGAGCTATTAGAAGAAAAGTTAGAACAAATCTTTGAAGGCAAAGTTATTACTAAAAATCTCTTACGCTTTGCTGATATTAAAAACTTGGCATTTGCTTATAACTTCATACTTTCAGATTATCCAGACCTTATTTCTTTTTTGAAGTTAATACCATTTTCAAGTGTCGGAAAGCGATATAAAAAAGCGAAACACACTTATTACACAGAACAGGATGAATTTGGTTTTTGTGGCAGGTTATATAACAAGCAAATCAGCTTTAAACTTTATGGAAAAGGAGTAGAAACCATAAACAATGCAACAACCACTCAAGAATTAGATGTTAAAAGACGAATTAAAAATAAAGAACTTCCCTTTAATGTTTTGAGAATAGAGATAACTTTTCAGCATAGAACGCCCCTCAAAAAACATTTAGCAACCCTAACAGACAAAAACGATAAAAGAGAAAGGAGTTTTTATGAGGTTTTTAGTAATAATTTAGCCCAAAAAATACTTCAAAAATCCTTTGATGAAATAATGAACGAACTTGATATTACAGCTCTTGATTTGCCGATTTACTCAATGGATGAATGCTTTGGTATTTGCCAGAGGGCTGGATTTAGCCAATACGATGCTTATGCCCTAATGGGCAGGTCTTTAATGGTTAGACAAGCAGGAGCTTTACAACTAAAACTTACCAGCGATAATTACTATGACAGACGGATAAGGTCTGAAACTGATAAACGGCTTAATAAAATTCTTGAACTGCATCCATTACCCTCTTTTGAGTTTAAGAAAATCATTGAAGAATGCAGAAAACAATTACAGGAATTTAAGGTTATGAAGCCAGAAGATTTTGACAAGCAGGATTTGGCTAATTTACAATAAGGGAGTATAATCAAATTGAAGTCCAAATTTATTATTATCCCGTTTTTTATTACCTCGTTGCCTTTAAGGGGCATCTGCCAATGAGGTATCTTTCGGGATAACGATTTGGACTTCCAGATGCCTCTTTAAGTTATGGAAAATTTAGTAAAAGCAAACAGATATATTCTTTACTGCCGCAAATCTTCAGAACAGGAAGACAGACAGGTTCTAAGTATTGAATCGCAAATGAAAGAACTTTTGGCTGTGGCAAAAAGAGAGAATTTGAAAGTGGTTGAGGTTTTGGAAGAATCTCACTCGGCAAAGAAGCTCGGCAGACCTGTGTTTAATCAAATAATGCAGAAAATTGAAAATGGCTCTGCTAACGGGCTTTTGGTATGGAATGCCAGCCGCATTTCAAGAAATCCAATAGACACGGGCAAAATTGTTTATTTAATGGATGAGGGATTATTGTTTGAAGTAAGAACTCCAAGCCAAACATTCCGCAACACTCCAAACGATAAATTCTTGCTTAATCTATTTTGCAGCCAAGCTAAACTGGAAAACGATAACAAGGGCGAGGATGTAAAACGAGGATTAAGAACTAAAGCTGAAAAAGGAATGTATCCTGCCCCCGCTCCAACTGGTTATGTCAATGAAAAATACGCAGACAGAGGCAGTAAAAGAATTTTGCCAGACCCAGACAGGTTTGATTTGTGCAGAAGAATGGTTGATGAAATGCTAAAAGGCGTTCATAACCCGATTGCAATTCTCAAAATGGCAAACGAAGAGTGGGGTTTTAGAATGCCAAATGGCAAAGGAATGAGCCGAAGCACGATTTACAATCTTTTTACCAACCCTGTTTATTACGCAGTGTATGAATACCCGAAGGGAAGCGGAATTTGGCACAAAGGGACGCATAAACCCTTAATGACTATGGAAGAATACGACAAGATACAGATACTTCTCGGAAGAAAGGGCAAACCACGCCCCAAAACGCATATATTCGCTTTTACGGGGCTTATGCGATGCGGTGAGTGTGGAGCGGGTATAACCGCAGAAGAAAAGATTAAAAGGCAGAAGAATGGAAACATACACAGGTATATTTACTACCACTGCACCAAAAGAAAGAATCCCAACTGCACCCAAAAATACATAGAGCAAAAAGAACTTGAAAAACAAATCAAAAAAGCCATTGATTTAATAAACATTCCAGAAGATTTGCACGAGTTTGCTTTGAAGTGGTTTAAGCAAGAAAACAAGAATACGGCTCAAACCACAGAGGCAGTTGTTGATACGCAACAGAAAGCGTATAAAGAGGTTCTGAAACGAATTTCTGGCTTAATTGATATGAGAGCGGGTCAAGAAATAAGTGCTGAAGAGTTTAAGATGAGAAAAGAACCTTTGGAAGCAGAAAAGAAACGCTGGGAAGATTTGTTTAACAAAACAATCCACGATGTAAATCAATGGCTCAAAAAGGCAGATGAGGTATTTTCCTTTGCCGCAGATTGCAAAGCAAGATTTGAAAGTGGCGATGCTTTTAAGAAAAAAGAGGTATTGTCCCGATTAGGTTCGCACCTCGTCCTTCAAGATAAAATAATAAGGATTGATATGGAAAATACGCTAATTCCTATGAAAGCTGTTGCCAAAGAGAATAATCGGTTAGAACCTCTCAAAATTGGCAAAAATAGTAAGGAAATTGAGCAAATCTACGCTCAAAGTCCACGAATGCTGCGGGGCTAGGATTCGAACCTAGATTCCATGAGCCAGAGTCATGTTGCCTACCGTTAGCAGACCCCGCAATATTTATGATTCGTTGCTATTCGTGGATTATTTAGACTTCTAAATATTTCCTCACCACAATTAAGCTTGAAAGGATTCCCAATCCTATACCGGAAACCAGTTGTATTAACAATATAATCCAGAAGTTAGAAATAAAATAACCTAATAAATTAAATCCCGGCATAACAACCGATAGGAAATGTGATAAGGAATAAACAAGTAAAATAGTTATAAAAAGGCAGGTTATAGAGGCAATTAAGCCAAAAATCCCTCCTTCAATCACAAACGGCGCTTTGATAAACCAGTTTGAGGCCCCGACTATTTTCATTGTGCTGATTTCATCCTTTGCTCTATCAATTATCAGCTTTATCGTATTGAAGACTACGGATACCGCAATTAAAACCAAAACTAATCCCACAAATAATCCGATTCTATTGATGCTTTTGGTTATTGAAAAAACCTTTTCAATTGTAACCCTTTTTTCAGAAAAATCAACTTTTTCAATAATACTACTAAACTGGCTACCTTGTAAGATATTAGCAACTTCCTCGTATTGTGAAGAATCTCCTCCTATAGTAATAATATTCAGTGACGGCAGAAATGGATTGCCACCTACTTCCATAATAGCCTTTGAAAAATCTTTACTGTCTTTGTGTTTTTCCATAAAATCAGCTAAAGCATCTTCTTTTGAAACATAAACAACGCTTTTTATATTAGGAGAATTATTTAAAATTTCATCTCTGGCACTAAGCATATCTTGTTCTCTAGTATCTTCTTTAAAGTAAGCTGTAATGTCAATTTTACTCTGAATTGTTTCCACAAGATAAGTACTTGCTCCTTTGATGAAAAAGAATGCCGTAACCAATAAAATTGTCAAAGATAAAACAAAAATAGCCGTAATTGATATGCCTTTGTTTCTGTAAAAATCTTTTAAAGCGAAATTGAAAACCCTATGTAAGTTTATGCTCATAAACTTTAAAATTCCTAATTTCTAATTTTTAATTTCTATTAAATGTCTAATGAATCAATTTCTAAACGTGTTTTAAAATTAAAACATTGAAAATTTAATGAAAATTAGAAATTAGAAATTGAAAATTAGATGAGGAATCTGCCTTTTGGTTCGTCTCTTACTATTCTGCCCTGTTCTATTGTTATGACTCGTTTTCCTAATTTATTTACGATTTCCCTATTGTGCGTTGCCAAGAGTATTGTCTTACCGACCTTATTTATTTTTTCCAAAAGTGAAATGACTTCGTAGGTATTATAAGGATCGAGGTTTCCTGTTGGCTCGTCTGCTATTATAACATCTGGATGATTTATGATGGCGCGAGCCACAGCCAACCTTTGCTGTTCTCCACCTGAAAGTTGGCTTGGAAAATTATTTAATTTTTCAAAAAGTCCAATGGCTTCCAAAACTTTCGGCACTTGCTCTTTGATTTCTTGGTTTTCTCTGCCTTCAACCTCCATAATGTAAGCTACATTCTCAAAAACAGTTTTGCCAGGTAAGAGTTTATAATCTTGGTAAATACCTCCAATTTCTTTTCTGACATCTTGTAGTAAATCACCATCAAGTTCGCTTACGTTCTGACCCTTAAAAAAGATTTCTCCATTAGTTGGTGTTTCCAATCCTAAAATCATTTTTATTAAAGTAGTTTTGCCAGCTCCAGATTTTCCAACAACTGAAACAAATTCTCCCTCTTTTATATCAAAAGAAACTTCTTGCAAAACAGTTGTATTTGGAGGATATATTTTTGTAACATTTTGAAACTGTATTATAGTTTTATCCATAATCCTAAAAAGCTCTAAGTTCTGCATTTATAAAGCCGTCTAAGTCTCCGTTTAAAACATTTTCTGTATCAGATGTTTCAAATTGAGTTCTTAAATCCTTTACCATCTTATAAGGATGCAAAACATAAGACCTTATTTGGTTTCCCCACGATGCCGATATATTTCCCCCGTCCAAAAGGGGTGAGCTTCGATCGGGTTGCTGGGCAGCTTTTATTTCTTTTATCTCTTTTTTACGCTTTTGCTCATTTAATTGATGCAGTTTGGCATAAAGAATTTTCATTGCGTTTACCTTGTTTCTTCCCTGCAGTCTTTCTGATTGCGAGGTAACTACAATGCCCGTTGGCTTGTGGGTTATTCTAACAGCTGATTCTGTTTTATTAACATATTGCCCGCCAGGCCCTGATGCGCGGAAGGTATCAATTCTTAAGTCCTCGTTTTCTATTTCAACCTCACCTTCATCTTGTTTTATTTCTGGTAAAACATCTACTAAGGCAAATGAGGTATGCCTTAACTTTTGAGCAGAAAATGGAGAAATCCTTACCAGTCTGTGCACCCCAGACTCCTTTTTTAAAAATCCATAAGCATAATTTCCCTTTATTTCCATAGTTACAGATTTTGTTCCTATTCTTCCTTCTGGTCCCCCCGCCTCTCCAAATGACTGGTGCAAAATTTGGGTTTTCCAGCCAGAGGCTGGTCCGCCTCCGGAAAAAAAACCTTTCTTTTGGCAAAATCTTTCATACATTCTCAAAAGCATGGTTGCCCAATCTTGAGAATCCACCCCACCGGCCCCAGCGAATATTTCTAAAATTGCATTATTTTTATCATACTTACCCGACAAAAAAATTCTAAACTCTTCCTTTCCAATTTTATTTTTTAATTTTTCAAAAGACCTTTCATCAACCTGTCCAAGGTCACTTAACTCTTTTAAATCATTAAACTCCTTAAATAACAACTGAATTACATCAATTTCTTCCTTTAAGTCGGATATCTTCTGGCTTACCTTGGCAGCTTTTTCACTATCTTTCCAAAAATCAAGGGCTTGTGATTGTTTTTCTAGGCTTTTTAGCTCTTTTTCTTTTTCTTCAATGTCAAAGGCGGTCCATCAAATAATGGAGTCTTTCCTCTAAACTTTTAAAGTCTTCTGTCATCACGTGATGGTTTTAATTTTTTCATTTTATCATATTTTTAGAAAACAAAAAAGGCCGCGCGGTAACTAGTATCTTCGCGCGGCCCCGACGATTGGGGATAAGTTAACTCTCGACTCTCTCGACTACCGCACAACTGGGTTGGATATTGTGCGGTGGTGACAGAATTGAGGTAGCGAGTTGGAAACCATGGCTCGCTTAAATAACTTTTTCACTCAATCGTCTTAGAGTGCAGGATTTGAACTATCATCAGATTGAGAATCTCAAAAATGAGATAATTTCACAGGATTTTTGA
>JBBTQB010000006.1:0-4511 GCA_038065835.1 Patescibacteria group bacterium
GATGCCGCTGAGGCATCGGTGAGCTCCGAAAACGCAGAATCTTTCCAAAATTGGCAAGCTCAAAAATGGCTAATTTCTTCGGATTTTCTCGTTGACGATGCGCTGGGGGCATGTCAACTCAAAAATCCTGTGAAATTATCTCATTTTTGAGATTCTCAATCTGATGATAGTTCGAATCCTGCACTCTAATACTTAAAAAATGATTTTACTACTAGTGGAGAGCCCAACTAAGGCGCGCACTATAAAAAGTTTTTTAGGAAAAGATTATAATGTGTTAGCCAGTATGGGGCATGTGCGAGATTTACCGAAAGCCGAGTTTGGAGTTGATATTGAGAGAGATTTTGAGCCTAAATACGTCATACCTACAAAAGCCAGAAAAACTATATCTTTACTAAAGCAAGAATCTTCAAAAGCAGACAATGTTATCTTGGCGACTGACAAAGACAGGGAAGGAGAATCTATTTCCTGGCACTTACAGGAAGCTTTAAAACTAAAAAATCCAAAGAGAATTGTTTTTCATGAAATCACTAAAGAAGCTATTAGAGAAGCTTTGGAAAATCCAAGAAAAATTGACATGAATCTGGTTGATGCCCAGCAGGCAAGGAGAATTCTAGACAGGATTGTAGGATATAAGCTTTCACCATTTTTGTGGAAAAAAGTATCTCGCGGCTTGTCTGCGGGAAGGGTTCAATCTGTGGCAGTAAGATTAGTGGTTGAAAGAGAAGAAGAAATTAAAAAATTTATACCTGTTGAGTACTGGAGTATTGAAGCTGTTCTTAAAAAAAATTCAAGGCAATTTTCCGCTTTTTTGGCAAAAAAGGATGGGAAAACAACTGAAAAGCTTGAAATTAAAAATAAGGAAGAAGCAAGCAGGGTTTTAAAAGATTTAAATGGAGCAGAGTATAAAGTTAAAAAAGTTCATAGAAAAGAAACAAAAAGAAATCCCTTTCCCCCATTTACCACCAGTACTCTACAACAAACCGCAGCAAACAAATTTGGCTATTCTGCAAAATATACAATGTCTTTGGCGCAAGGGCTTTATGAGGAAGGGCGCATCACCTACCATAGAAGTGATTCATTGAACTTATCTCAAATGTCACTGGTAACTGCTGAAAAATTCATTATAAGTTCATTTGGCAAGAAGTATTCTCAAATAAAAAGATATAAAGCAGGCAAGGGAGCACAAGAAGCCCACGAGGCAATTAGGCCAACATATGCCAATAAAACACCTGATTTATTGAGAGGTAAATTAGAGACGCCAAAACTAAAGCTGTATACTTTAATTTGGCAGAGATTTATTGCCTCCCAAATGACGAGTGCTATTTTTGATACGACTTCAATTGAAATACAGGCAAATCAGTATACCTTTATAACAAACGGCCAAATTTTAAAGTTTGAAGGCTTTTTAAAAGTTTATCCAATAAAATTTTCAGAAAATGAATTACCAAACTTAAAAGAAAAAGAAATTTTAGAACTTATAAGACTAAATCCAGAGCAGCACTTTACAGAGCCTCCTGCAAGATATAATGAAGCCAGCTTGATAAAAGCGCTTGAAAAGTACGGTATAGGTAGACCATCAACCTATGCTCCAACACTAGCTATAATACAAGAAAGAAACTATATTAAAAAAAACGAACAAAAAAGACTCTTTCCTACGGAGATGGGAATTATAGTAAATAATGTTTTAGTCAAAAATTTCCCAGAAATTGTTGATATTGATTTTACAGCAAAAATGGAGAAGGAATTAGATGAGATTGCCGAGGGCAAAGATACTTGGCAAAAAACCTGCAGAGATTTCTATGGACCATTCGCCAAAAATCTAGAAAAAAAATACAAAGAAGTTAAAAAGGAAAGCACTGATATAAAAACAGATAAAATATGCCCAAAATGCGGCAAATTTATGGTAGAAAAACTAGGAAGATTCGGCAGGTTCTATGCTTGTACTGGATTTCCAGAATGTAAGCATACAGAATCTTTGGAAAGCGAAGTTCTAGAAATCAATTGCCCAAAATGTAGCATACGAACAGCGCAGCCCTCGCTTAATAGCTCGGGGTACTCGAATGCGTCCACACAAATAGGAAATATAGTCGTTAAAAAAACCAAACGAGGGAAAATATTTTATGGTTGCAATAATTATCCTAAATGCGACTTTGCTTCATGGGACAAGCCTATTAATGAATTCTGCCCAAAGTGTAAATCAATCTTAGTTGAAACAAAAACCAAGAAAATTTACCCAGTTAAATCCGCCGAAGGCGGTGTTTCGCAAGATGCGAAACAATTTAACCGGGTGAAGTGCCTAAACAAAGACTGCGACTACAGAAAGAATGCAGAGTCAAATTCAAAAACTGATTAAAAATAGCAAGGACCCTAAATTTATTGAGGAAGTTTTTGAATTTGCAAGGAAAACCTATATAGGTAAAAAATGGCTTTCTGGTCATGATGATTATATTGATCATACTGTAAGAATGGCTTTAATACTTCAGGAAATGGGCATTGATGAAACGACAATTGCCGCCAGCCTTTTGTATGGAGTTGCAGACACTTCCCTTTTTAAAAAAGAAGATTTTGTAATTGAAGAAATCGAAAAAAAGTTTGGTAAAGAAGTTACATATCTAGTAAAAAAAGCTTCTGAGTTAAACAAAATATATTACTCTTTTACAATCAGTAAGGAAAACCAAAAAACCTTTACCGAAGAAAAGAATGAAAGTTTGAGAAAAATGTTTTTTGCTATAGCGAAAGATTTAAGAGTTATTTTACTGAAAATAGCTTCAAGGGTTGATGGCCTAGAAAGAATTAAATTTATCTCACCAGAAATTAGAGAAATTTATGCAACCGAAACCCTTCAGATATTTGTACCTATAGCCAATAGATTGGGATTAGGAGAAGTAAAATCAAAATTAGAAGATTTAGCTTTTACCAACATTTACCCAGAAAAATTCAAGTGGCTTGAAGAAAACATAAAAGAAAAATATGAAAAAAGAAAAAAGTATTTAGAAAGATTTATTCCTAAATTCAAAAAAATACTAAAGCACGAAAGAATAAAGTTTGTTGATGTAAGCTTTAGGGCAAAGTCTTATTGGAGTACATACCAAAAATTACAGAAATATAATATGGATATTGAGAAAGTTCATGACTTAGTTGCATTAAGAGTTATTGTTAAAGATATTGAAAGCTGTTATAAAACCCTTGGAATAATTCACAAATATTACAAGCCCATATCTGAAGAAATTGAAGACTATATTGCAAAGCCGAAGTTAAATGGTTATAAATCTCTGCATACAATAGTCTTTTTAGAAGAAGGAAAAGTTTCTGAAGTACAAATAAGAACAGAACAAATGCAAAAAGAAGCAGCCTATGGAATTTGCGCTCATTGGATATACAAAGAAAAAATAAAATTAGGCAAGAACAACGAAGAAAGATATAGTTGGACAAAAGAAATTCCAGAATTCTGGAAAACATTTAAGATTGATTTTTTTGAAAACCAGATTTTTACTTTTACTCCAAAGGGAGATGTAATTGTCCTGCCCAAGGGATCAACTCCAGTTGATTTCGCCTATGCTATACACTCAGATATTGGAAACCACTGTGAAGCTGCAAAAATTGACGGTAAGATTATTACTTTATCTAAGCCATTAAATAATGGGGATATAGTAGAAATAATCACCAGTAAAAAGAAACAGCCATCAGTAGATTGGTTGAAGTTTGTAAAAACTGGCTTTGCCAGGTCCCACATAAAAAAAATACTTTTTATTACCTTTAGTCCTATCTTTTCCGTACCAACATTCATAACAAAGAAAATATTTAGAATTGGCGAAAAACCGAAGAAAGAAACACAAATAAAAAAACCAAAAGTTGCGGAATTATACCTTGGTGGCCAAAAAGGAATTGCCATCAATTTTGCCAAGTGCTGTTCTCCAAAACCAGGAGATATTTCTAAAGCCTTCATTGGAAAGTACGGACCAGCTGTTTTGCATAAAACATCTTGCAAAAATTTTCAAGAAATAGCCCAAAAATTTCCAGAAAAAATAATTGACGCCTCGTGGCACCAGAGTTGAAAAATAGTTAAAAACATGAGAGAATGAACTAAAAAAAGCCTAGGTGGCGGAACTGGTTTACGCGTACGACTCAAAATCGTATGAGCTTTGCTCATGAGGGTTCGACTCCCTCCCTAGGCACAAATACAAAATCCCGTTGAAGGACGGGATTTTGTATTTGTGCGTCTTTACAGTTTGGCTCGAACTCATTTTATCCGAAATTCCTGAACGAAACCAGACCAAGGAAGTCAGCCCGCCGCCGCAAAGCGGCGGCAACCTCGTAGAATTTTCCCTTACAATTTTTCTTTTTGCGTGCCCCCTGAAAAAAATTCTAAAAGGAACGGGTAAATTTCTGCTCGGTTCTGCCCTCCAAGTATTCGGGCGGTGCGGCGGGGTTACCAACGCTCGCGGGCAAAAAATTTCCTTCCCCACACCCCCTCCATTTTTTGCCCGCTCGCTCAAAATGCGGCGGAGGGC
>JBBTQB010000007.1:0-51420 GCA_038065835.1 Patescibacteria group bacterium
TATCTCATTTTTGAGATTCTCAATCTGATGATAGTTCGAATCCTGCACTCTAAGATTCAAGATTCAAGACTTATACTATCCAGAAACGCATTGATTAAACAGGTTTACCTCATTATTATACTGTAAAATGAGATTTTTAGTATCTTGAACCAAGGCATTATAATTATTTACCAACTGATTGTAATTTTGTACTAATTGATTGTACTCAGGTGATCTTTTATTTGTATTATCAATCTCGTTTTTTAACTCATTAATTTGCAAGGATAATTGGCTTAACTGGCTTTGATTAATGTCAATCTGGTCCCTTAAGTTTAAGCTTGGCTGATCACAGCTTGAAAGCGGAAGTCCAAATTCCTGCACCCCGATCCAAGTTGTTTGCCCGTTGTATGTACCTTTTATAACTGCCACCCCAATTTCTGTAAACCTTTCATTTAAAATATTGGCCCTGTGACCGAGACTGTTCATCCAAAGTTGCACAACCTCTTTTTCATTTTTAAAGTTACCTAAAATTAAGTTTTCCCCCGTAACTACATAGTCATAACTATAAGTTTTTACCAAGTCACCCGGCCCCACTCCAATTGGAGAGATGTGCTCAAAATATTGTTTCAAAAACATATCATTAGCTTTTGCCAAAGCAGCCTGGTTAAGCATTGTATTTTCAATTAATGGCAGCAACATTCCATTGTTATACCTTTGAATATTTGTCTCTGCAATTACTTTTGACCTAACTAAAACAACTTGGTTTGACTGTCCTCCAACATTCAGCGGAACTGGTGCTAAAACTTCTCTTTTAATTTCATTTATAATATTTCCTAAATCCGTCTTTTCAAATTTCTGCAAATTATCATTATAGCTTTTCAAAATTACGTCACGAAAAAAATAAACAAAACCTGCAGTAACCAAAATTAAAATAATTATTCTTATTAATACTTTTAAAAATTTACTCATATTTACAAAAAATTCTTCAGAATTTTGAAGTCCTCAAACATTTGCTGTTTCAAGCTGTTTTGATATAAAGCCACAGCGGGGTGATATAATGTTACGATTTTCACCCGGTCAAATTGTCTGACTGTGCCAGACACCGCTTCGCTTTGCGAAGCGGATTTGACTGGGTTAATGTCCCCATACCACCAAGCTTCTGCATCAAAAACTTTCCCATGAATTTGGCTGATTGGTTTTAATTCCCAAAGAAGTTTGAATTTTTGCATAATATAAGCCATAGAATATCTCCCGAGGGTAGCAATAATTTTGGGCTGGATAATTTCAATTTGCCTGTCCAAAAAAGGAGCATATGTTCTTATTTCGCTTGGCAACGGGTCTCTGTTATTGGGCGGCCTGTCTTTTATAATGTTGGTAATATAAACATCTTCGCGCCTTAAACTAATTGACTCTACTAGTTCAGTCAATATATCTCCCGCCGCTCCGCAAAAAGGCCTGCCAGTTTCCGCTTCATTTTTTCCCGGACCCTCTCCAACAAACACAACTTTTGCATCGTGGCTTCCTTCTCCAATTACGGGAAAAGCTCTATTCTTTATCCTTTCCTTATAAAGCGGTGAATCTTTTAAATTCACTATCTCTTCCTTGATTTGCCTTAAAAGTTCGTATTTTTCACTATTTGTCATGTTATTTGCCATACAAACTATAATTCTTTATTAATCCACTCTAAATATTCTTGACTTCCTTCAATAATTGGCAGAGCAATAATTTCTGGCAATTCATAAGGATGAATTATCTTAATTTCCTTTTCTACTTTTTTATAATTACTCATTTTTGTTTTTATAATACATAAAAATTCTCTTGATTTCTCAATTTTGCCATGCCAACGGTAAACACTTTCAATTGGTCCTGTGATTTGGACACAGGCAGAAAGTTTTTTATTTACTAAAGTTTTGGCAATTTTATACGCATCATTTTTCTTTGTCGTTGTTGTAAAAATTTGTATGTATTTCTGCCTGTTTTTCATAATATTTTATAATGATATAATTAATCAAAGGTCTCTATTCACTAAAATTATGTTAATTCAACAAAAAACTTATTTTACTGTGGTTTCCACAATCTTTCTTATCATTGCTGTATTACATCTACTAAGAATAGTTTTAGGGTGGTACGCTGAAATCGGAGGATGGAGTGTCCCAATTTGGCTAAGCTGGATTGCTTTGATTATTTCTGGATACTTAGCTTTCGCTGGTTTTAAATTAGCAAAAAAATGATGAAATGATGAATATATTTAAATCCTTCACCTTAAAATAGTGGCAGGGTAGTTTGTTTAAAATAGCTTTGCTTTCTCTCGGCATTGCCATTGGTGCCAATTGGCCTGAATTATTTGTTGATTGGACGGGTGTTTTTCTTATTCTATTTATAGTATTATCCGGTTACGTTACAATAGTATGGTGGAAACAGTAAACTAAATAGTGCCTTCCAACTATCCCATCTTTTTTGCAATTGCAAAAAAGATGGGATAGTTTTATTCTAGCGAAATAATTTGCAATCCTTTTCCTTTAATTTCTTGTTCTGACCAGAATGACTCATCAATTTTTAATTTAAAAACATACGTCGCCTTTTTCTCAACCTTTCTGCCGGTATACTCTTTTGTTTTTGGATCCCACTCTTCTAATACCAATGTATCGCCTTCTCTTATATCAAAATCATTCAATCTTAAATCAAACTTCTTTTTTCCTGAAACAATATCGTCAAAATATCCCGGCCAAACTTTCTTCTTAGTTACTGCCATATTTTTTATTAGATAATAATGTACTGCTACTCTTTACCATGACATTTCTTATAATAGGGAGAGCCTTTGGGAAAATTATACATTTGCCGAACATCTTCTAAGTCGGTGGATCTTGCAACAATGGATTTATAACCTATTAACTCATCTCTGTTAACAACTGGTAAACACATCTCGTAAATAAGAAACATTTTTGATCTAGAAAAATCGGTAGGATAGTTAATCCATTCGCCCGTTTTTGCATCATGTATTTTAACTTTATATGCACCCCCCAAATCAATTGGCTGATTATGATAATTTAACGTTAATAACATTAAGTTAAAGTGATCAGATTTATGTAGATAAGGACCTTTAACTATGAATCTCCTAACATAATCAGTTAATACATCGAACCTGTCCTCTGGTATATCTATGTCTATATCGTATAAGGGGCGAGTTGAACATAAATACGAGCAGCAAAACCAGCTGTTATCTGATAAGGGATTCTGTGGCTTTTTAGAATACTGCTTATCCAGACTAAAGCATTTTTCACTTTACAATCATTTCCCATGGCATTTTTTAAACTTTTTACCACCCCCACACCAGCATGGGTCGTTTCGGCCAATTTGGGTGTTGGTTGTTTGATTTTGGGTATTAGATATTTGACTTTGATTCGCTAAGTTTTCGACAATCCTTGGTTGCCGTTGTGGTTGTACTTGCGTCCCTGCTCTCAAAATATTATCCACAACTTCAAAATCTATCTGATTTAATAGTTGTTGAAATAATCTTCTGCCCTCGTTTTTGTACTCAACTAAAGGATCTTTACCACCGTAAGCTCTTAATCTTACTGAATCTCTCATATGGTCCATATTGGTAAGATGTTCCTGCCATAGCATATCTAAAACCCTCAAGTTTATAAACTTAGCGGTCTGATAAAAGTTTTCTTCGCCTAATTCTTTTTTCTTTTTTACTAACTCTTCGGCATTTTGTAAATTGTTTATTGTATATTGTTTATTTTCTAGGATTTCTGGTTTAGAGTTTTCAAGAAGTGCCTTGCGCTTCTTGTATATAATTTCCCTGTGCTTATTCATTACGTCGTCATATTCTAGCAAGTGATGTCTTGCGTCAAAGTTAAATCCTTCAATTTTTGCCTGTGCAGATTCTAGAGCCCCTGAAATCATTTTTGCCTGAATTGGCTCGTCTTCTGGCACCTTTAAAGCAGACATTAACCCTTTAATCCTGTCCCCACCAAAAACTCTCATTAAGTCATCTTCAACAGAAACAAAAAATTGGGTTGACCCCGGATCTCCCTGCCTTCCAGACCTTCCTCTTAGCTGATTATCAATTCTTCTTGCCTCGTGTCGTTCGGTTCCAATGACATACAAACCACCTAATCCCAAAACCCTTAGACTTTGCTCAGGGTCCTGGGGGTTGCCCCCCAGAATAATATCAACCCCGCGGCCTGCCATATTGGTTGCGATAGTTACTGCCCCCTTTTTTCCGGCTTGAGCTATAATTTCTCCCTCCTTTTCATGGTTTTTAGCATTTAAAATTTGGTGTGGAACGCCTTCTAAATCCAGAAGTTTTCCCAAATACTCATTTTTTTCAACGGATCTCGTACCTACCAATACTGGCTGGCCTTTTTGGTTTAGTTCTTTAATTTCTCTTACTACTGCTTTTAACTTTCCGGCTTCCGTTTTAAAAATCTTATCCTCCAAATCTTTTCTTATCATGGGTTTGTTAGTTAAAACTACAGCAACATCTAATTTGTAAACTTTATCAAACTCTTCAGCTGAAGTTAAAGCGGTCCCTGTCATACCTGAAAGCTTTTTATAAAGTCGGAAATAATTTTGAAAAGTAATGGTTGCCAATGTTACAGATTCTGGCTGTATTTTCACGTCCTCTTTTGCCTCAACTGCTTGGTGCAGTCCCTGTGACCAGCGGCGCCCCGGCAGCATTCTGCCAGTGAACTCATCAATAATTATTATTTCGTCGTTTTTTACAACATAATCTCTGTCTTTTTGAAACAAAGATTTTGCTCTTAATGCAGATTCTAACTGATGAGTTGACGTTATGTCGTTTTCTGCCCAAGGGTCAGCCCCCAGATTTTTTACAACTTTATCTTGGCCGACCTCGGTAAAATGGACTGCTTTTAATTTTTCGTCAACTGTATAATCTTCATCTCTAACTAAGGGAGCTACAACTTTTGTGAATTGATGGTATTTTTCCGTTGGATCTTCTGCCTGCCCTGAAATAATTAGAGGAACTCGTGCTTCATCAATTAAAATAGAGTCCACTTCGTCAACAATGACAAAGTTATGCCCTCTTTGCGATTGCTGGCCCAAATCATAAACCATGTTATCTCTCAAATAGTCAAAACCAAACTCATGGTTGGTCCCGTAAGTTATATCAGCTTCATATGCTTCTTTTTTACTAACGGGCCTTAAATAATCCTCCACTACCTTAAAACCACCCACCGTGTCTCTTTTTTTATCCAAATCGTTCCTTTCTAAATTTTCATTTTGATTTTTGATTTTTGATTTTTGATTTTCGTATACGTATCCTCCTTCATGAGTTATACAACTCACAGACAATCCCAAGGCAGTGTAAATTTGTCCCATCCAAACAGCGTCTCTTTTTGCCAAGTAGTCGTTAACCGTTACAATATGAACTCCTTTTCCCTCCAAAGCATTTATATAGGCAGGCAGAGTGGCAGTTAAAGTTTTTCCTTCTCCCGTTCTCATTTCAGCAATTTTTCCCTGATGCAAGATAATTCCACCCATCAACTGTACATCGAAATGGCGCTGATTTAGAGTACGCAGTGCCGCTTCGCGAACCAATGCAAAAGCCTCTGATAAAATATCATCTAAAGTTCCTCCTTTTGCCAATCTTTCCTTTAATTCTTTTGTTTTTTCTTTTAATTGATCCTCCGATAACTTCTGAATTTCTGGCTCAAGAGAATTTATTTTTTCAGTAATTGGCTGCAGGCTTTTGGCAACTTTTTGGTTAGAATCCCCAAAAATTTTAGTAAAAATAGACATAGAATTATACTTCACTCTACATAAAAATGACACTTTTAGCAATAAAAAGGCTCGAGATCCGCGGATCACGAGCCATGAATTGATCAGTTGAAGCTCAGCTCAACAGCTGAGGCTTCGGGATGTTCACCGTGCCCGATGTGGGGTTGGTAATCTTTCTCATCCCGCCATTTGAGAACAGCAGATATGCCACTGCTCTCGTACAGCCGTCCCAACTCATCCTTGTATCCTGGCCGGAAGTGACGATGCAAGAGGCCATCAGTACCAATGAGTACCCATAACACCTGATGGAGGTGGTCGATGTGCACCATTGTTCGATATTGAAGAACGGTTGGATCCCCGTTTAGCGTGGCCCAGCCGCCCTTGCCGATGTTCTTGTTGGCGTAACGCACGCGCTTTTCCTGGTAGTGCGGGTAGTACAGATTCCAGGCTTCGCCTTTGTTGCCACCAGCTTGCTCGAGGCACTTGCCATAGGCATTAATGTCCTGCTCCTCGACTTCGTGAGCGGCTTGGTCGAAACCAGACACGAAGTGGTACCCTTCCAAATCCTTCCAGAGCTGGAAGCAATCTCCCCCTAGAAATGTGAGAGCGACGTTATCGAAAATCCGACAGATGGCGAAGCTTGCTCCGCCCACATCGTCTCCATTGCAAGGATCTTTGCCGATGCTCTGGTGCATTCGGCGGACTCCATCGTTTGTCTGGCGGAGAAAAGAGTAGAGATCAATAGGGCCATTCAAGGCTGCCGCATTGGCAGTGAGTACTATTGAGGCCATTTGCCCTCCCGTAAGCCCGCAACACGGGTAACGCACGGGTGGGTGCTTTGGGCAGTAGGCTGCCGAGTCGCCATCCGCAGTGGCATAGACCTGAGCTTCGTCGTTGCAGGATACCGCATCCTCCCTGATAGCCCTCTCATCCGACGGTGGACGGGAGAAGGGTTTGGCAGAAAATCTCATGCATCTCTCCACTGAAATGTGCTACTGCAGAAACCAAATCCCCCGCAGTATGGGTGCTAAGCAGAAATGCAAAGCATAGTAAATATATTATGACAAAGATTATATACTGTCAAACTAAAAAACCGCTACACCGGAGTTTTTAGTTTTTTATTTTTAGATAATTTCTCTCTTTGTTTTTCTGTACTTGCGGCGGGGCAGCTCAACTGTTTTTGACTTATACTTTCTTATTTCTCTTTCCATCTCGCTCTTTACTTTTGTAATTACCCTGCCTAGATTTTCCCCATGAGACCTTGCCACCAGGTTGGTTCCGGGTAGATTAATCATTGCTTCTGATTTAAAAATATCTCCTTTACGATGGTGCTTTGTCTCTTTTTCTACCTCAAATAATAATTCTGAACTTTCCTGCAAATTTTTAACCAACTTTTTGAGACTTACCATTTTCTTATTAATTAAATTTTCTAGCGAATCAGTAAGCTCTAAATTTTTGGTCTTAATAATTATATTCATATTTTCTCTTTAGAGATTTAAAGGCCAATGAATTGCACTTCTATCTCTAATTCTATATTATATTTATTCTTAACCTTTTTCTTAATCAGTTCAACTAATTTTAAAACATCTTTTGCTTTTGCTCCGCCTAAATTTACAATGTAATTTGAGTGCTTTTTTGAAATCTGGGCCTGGCCGATCTTTTTACCTGCCAAACCGGCCCCAATAATAAACCAGGCTGAAGGTATAATCAAGAAAGGATCTTTTTTTACTTTGTCTAAAAAAAGTTTCTGTATTTTCAGCGTAACTTTTCTAAAGTCTACATTCTTAAATATGCTGCCTGCATTCGGGTATTCCAAGGGATGCTTTTCTTTCCGATATTCAATGTGAGAATTTGCGATATTTTTTAAATTCTTTTTAATTCCCTTAACTAGCTTTAACTCTGCTGAAATCACAGCCCAATTTTTTTCCTTGAAAATTGACGACCTATAAGAAAATCTGCATTGTTCATTAGATAATTTCCTTAATCTCAATTTATTGTCTAATGCCTCAACTGTTAAAATTGAATCCTTTATTTCTCCGCCAAAAGCACCGGCGTTCCCCCTTATAGCTCCTCCAAATGTTCCGGGTAATCCCCCTGACCATTCTAGTCCCTGCAGGGATTTATCTATTGAAAACTGGACAACTTTACCCAGTTGAATGCCGGCTGGGGTCTGAATAATATTTCTCCTTTTTAAAATTATCGGCTCCTTATTTTGTAACTTAACTACCAATCCCTTTATTCCATTATCTGAAACTAAGAGATTACTTCCTCCGCCTAATACAAAAACCGGTAATTTTAACTTTTTAGCTATTCTTATGGCCCTTAAAAGATCTCTTCTTTTTCTTGCAAATAAAAAATACTCGGCAGGGCCGCCGATTTTAAAAGTTGTATGGTTTTTCATCAAAACATTTCTTTTTATACCTGTGAACTCCTTTTTAAGAATCAAAAAAGCATTATCGCCTCGTTTCATGTTTCATGTTTCCCGCCTTCGCCAACCTGTCTGCGTGCGGATACGCACAGGCAGGAGCTATGGCGGGCAGGCATGTTTCATAACTTCAATAATTGATTAATTTTTGCTCTTGTTAAAACCCCCGCAAAGCCTGTTGATGAGATTTGGTACTTTTGTTGAAAACGAATTACTGCAGCTTTTGTAAGATTGCCAAAATACCCAGTTATAAGGCCTTCGGGATAAATATTTGAATCCTGGACTTTTAAAAATTGCTGCAGACACTTTACTTGGTCGCTTGCTTTAACACCAATATAAAGATTAACGCTTATTAAAGAGCAAAAAGAATTTGCGCTACTCCCTGCTTGTAAAGTGGCGATTTGTTTTTTTAAATAATCAATTTGCGCCAAGAGTTTTTGGATTACAAGCTGGTCTTCCTCTGGTACAGCCCCCGTAATTGAAACTTTAAAGGTATAAGGATAAGTAAACTCAAATCCGTCAAATCCTGAAGTTTTGGTATGTAAAAAAGGCATAATAACCAGAGAATTATATTTACTTCCAAAATTTTTAATGCTGATTTCTCCTTTTTCTTTTTGGTCTAACTGTATGAAATTTATTGAATAATTGTTATCCTTGTCAAAAATTATGTAGGGAACTGTAAAATCGAGTCCGGGTATGCTTTCAAATTCAAGCTTTAAGTCTCCATTGCCACCAATAATTTTTTGCCAGTTCCCTGACCAATTTTTCGTAACATTAGTAACTGACAAAGAACTATTTCCAGATAAAGGCAAGAAATTAAGAATTGGATTTATTCTTAAATTAGAAAGATTTTTATTTAAAAAGCAATATTTTAAATCAGGAGAACAGTAATTAAGTGTCATGGCTATAGTCCAATTTGTAAAAATCTGTTTGAAATCCTCTTTATATCCATTTTTCAAAAGGAGTTCATTTATACTGGCTATACCAATCAGCTTAGATTTTAACGAATCAGCTAAAATATTTATTCCGTAATGGTCTACTAAATAATGAAAAAAAACATTTACCACTCCGTAGTCATGTTTTGTTTCCTGCCATTCAGTTAAAGAATCTGAGGGTTTTTCCAAAAAATCTTTAACTCTTTTTGCAAGATTACTACTATCGTAAATATTATTGTATCCTAAAATGGTTGAAGCATAGTCTGCCCTTGCTTCATTCAACCAAACTTCTTCTTGCACACCATGCACTCTGTCTTTTTGATTAAAAGTTATCAAGTGAACAAACTCATGAGCTAAAGCAACTTTTAGCCTGGGGAAATTATCAATGTGAGCAATTGGCAAATAAAGCATCTCTCTTTCATTTGAGATTGGAGTTTGCAGTTTTATGTGTTCGTCTGCCGAACGGAAGTATCCGCCAACTCCATCTTTCATTGAATGGAACAAAATGGTAATTCTTTTGTCGCCATCAACTCCAGGATTCCATTCAGATCCAAAAACAGAAGTTAGGATTGGATATATAGTACTGCCAAACTCCAGAGATAGGGCGTCTATATAAGCTAAGATTTCACTCTGTTTTGCCGGTAATTGCGCTTCCCACCAGTTTTTTTCAACATAAAAATAAAGATTGGGGTAAGTTTTTACTAAAGTTGCTGAAATTTGTGATTTTTCACTAACTTCGAAGTTTTTATCCACATTAAAGTTTACGTAATCACTTGCATTGGCGATTTTGGCGAACGAGAAACTAAAAAAGACAAAAACTAATCCTATAACAAAAAAAACAATTCTATATTTTTTCTTAGGCATCTTAAAATACATATTTAACTCTAACATATAAACAAAAAAACCTCTAAGCAACAGGTCTATTGGGTCTTATAATAGGGTGTAATATTTTTTAGGCCGGCAATAATTTCCTTGCTATTGCCTTTGTATAGTATATTTCTTAGTTTATTGAGATCTTCCTTTATTGCATTAAAATTTACATCAGACATTTTTGCTATAAAAATCTTTTGGTTCTGCGTTACAACGGTTCCTTCTTCTGCCGTTAAAATTTCTTCGAATAATTTTTCCCCGGGTCTTATACCAGTAAAAACAATCGGTATATCCTTATCTGGTTTGTAACCTGATTGTTTAATCATTTCTTTTGCCAAGTTCAAAATTTTTATGGGTTTTCCCATATCTAAAACAAAAACTTCTCCTCCTTGGCCCATAGCTCCTGCCTGCATAACTAAAAGGCAGGCTTCAGAATTCAACATAAAATATCTTTTCATTTCGGGATCCGTTACAGTAACTTCTTCTCCCCTTCTTATTTGCTCCCTGAATATCGGTATTACACTGCCCCTGCTATCCAAAACGTTTCCGAATCTTACTGAAATAAATTTCGTCTGATTTTTCTGATTATATGCCTGGCAAATCATTTCTCCGATTCTTTTGGTAGCCCCCATGACTGATATTGGGTTCACTGCTTTATCGGTGGAGATGAAAACAAGTTTCTCCACATCGCTTTGCAAGCTGGCTTTAACTAATATCTCAGTTCCAAAAATATTATTTTTAACAGCTTGATCCGGCTGCATTTCCATTAAGGGTACGTGTTTGTAGGCCGCTGCGTGAAAAATTATCTGAGGCTTAAGGCTACTAAAAACATTTCTTATCTTTATTTCATCTTTGATATCTGCAACGAATGATTTTATATCCAAACCGGAAAAATTTTTCTTGATTTCGCTTTCTACATTAAATATGCCTGTTTCATCTTGATCCAAAAGTACTAACAAAGAAGGGTTAAACTTTGCAACTTGGCGTGACAGTTCAGAACCGATAGAGCCTGCGGCTCCAGTAATTAATACTCTTTTATCTCTTATAAAATTTTCAACTTGGCTTTTATCCAATGAAATCGGCTCCCTGCCTAATAAATTGCTGACATCAACATCTTTTAAGTTCTTTAAAGAAAGCTGGCTCTTGATAATAGCAAACACAGAAGGAACAATTTTTATTTTATACAAGCCGGCCTGTCGGCCTAGTTCAACTGCCTTTTTTATGAAATTATCGCCAGCCGAGGGAATGGCAATAATCAACTGCTTTATTTGGTGATTTTTGACAATATGGGGAATGTCTTGAATCTTGCCTAAAACCTTAATACCGTGGATTTTTACGCCTCTTTTAATAGGACTATCATCAACAAAACCAACAGGCAAGTAAGGATTTATTTTGGAAGATGAAATGTTTCTTAATATTTGCTCGCCGGCATCGCCAGCCCCAACAATTAATGTCCTTTCTTTATTGGCCTTGCCACCTCTGCCTTTAATATTGAGATAAATCCTTTTAGAAAAACGAATCGCGCCACATAAGATAAAAACAAGAATATAACTTATAAAAATTGTTGATCGGGGAAAATTTTGAAAAAGGGGAAAATACTTGGAAATATAAATAGCAATAGCCCAAAAAATGAAGGCAATGGTGGTAGCTTTAAACAAAGATAAAGCCTCATTGACCGACACATAAGACCAGGAAAAAGAATACAATCTTTGGAAATAAAATATCGGTATAATAAAAACAACTGCCAGAATAGATAATCTCTCAATCAAAAAGTAATACCCGGGGGGAATCTCTCCCTCAAATCTTATAAAAAAAGAAAGCCAAATTGCCAAGGCAATAAAGATAACATCGGCTAAAACAAAAAATAAAAATTTGATTATTGGATTTTCTTCAATTAAGTCCTTCATTTTATAATATTAAGCACTGCTTTTAATTGCCTAACCACAAAGTCAATTTGGTTTTCCCGTAAGTCGTTAAAAAATGGCAGAGCAATGGTTCTTTTGCTGATATCCTCACACACGGGAAAATCACCTTCTTTAAACCCAAGTATTTCTTTATAAAACGGCTGTAAATGTATTGACTTATAATAATCTCTGGATTCTATTCCCCTTTCTTTAAGTTTTTCCATCACAATATCTCTTTTACCAGCAGCGTTTCCGATTAACTTAATAACATATATCCACCAATGTAATTTAACATCTTTGGCAACATAGGGGATTTCTATATCTTTGATATATTTTAATTTTTTATTGTATAACGATGCGGCTTTCTGCCGTTTTCTCATTGTATCTTTTATTCTTCTTAGCTGAGATAGTCCTACCGCACAGCTCATTTCGTTTAACCGATAGTTATAACCTAATCTTATGTGCTCTAACCATTTGCCGCCTTCAATTTTTCTCCCTTGGCTAGCTGAGCTTCTGCAAAAGTTAGCAATCTCTTCATTATCAGTTAAGACCATTCCGCCTTCACCGATTGTAATTTGCTTGTTGGGCGAAAAAGCAAAAATACTAGCATCCCCAAAGTTTCCGCATCTTTTTCCCCTATACTCACTGCCGACGGATTCAGCTGAATCTTCAATTAAAAATAGGTTATGTTTTTTGGCGATTTTACTTAAGGCATCCCAGTCGGCTGGATGAGCAAACATGTCGGGCGCTAAAATTGCCTTGGTCTTTTGAGTAATACGTCTTTGGATAAGCTCAGGGTTGATATTAAGGGTATCACCCTTAATATCAACAAATACCGGTTTGGCTCTTTCAAATAAAATGCAATTAGCAGAGGCAATAAATGAAAAAGGACTGGTAATGACTTCATCACCGTCTTTAATGCCCAGT
Source organism: Patescibacteria group bacterium (assembly GCA_038065835.1). Lineage (GTDB taxonomy): Bacteria > Patescibacteriota > Minisyncoccia > Minisyncoccales > Staskawiczbacteraceae > VGLO01. Next base: position 12,789 of record JBBTQB010000007.1, read on the forward strand.
GCTCTTATAATTAAATGCAAGGCGCTGGTTCCGGAGTTTACAGCAACGGCATACTTTACGCCCGCAAAACCAGCCAATTTTTCCTCAAATTCTTTTACCTTGGGACCTATGGAAAGTTTTTGCGATCTCAAAACTTCTAAAACTTCTTTTATTTCTTTATTGGTAATATCCGCCTGAAAAAGAGGTACATTCATTAATTTAGGATTTATGATTTATTTTACGAACGACTTTTGCTGGAATCCCAAAAGCCACAACATTATCTGGAATGTCTTTGTTCACAAAACTAAAAGCTCCAACGATTGAATTTTTCCCGATAGCAACGCCTGGCATAACTACCGAGTGGCTCCCTATTTTGCAATTTTCTTTTAAAACAACTTTGGCATTTTTTTCTCCTATGCTGGAATAAGAATATATTGAGCAATGAGATCCTATTTGAACATAATCTTCAATTACAACACCGTTCTTGGCATTAATGTAAGTAAAAATTCCTATATCTGTTTTATATCCTAATTTTAGATTTTTTACATGCTGAACAACCCAGCCATATTTGGTTGGTTTCATTTCTTTAATCACCGGCTTTTTCCAATTTTTGAATCGTTCCATAGAAGTCACGGAGGCAGGTCGCTCGCCTTATCGTCCTCGCTTCGCTCGGACTAGCTCCTCGACCCGCTTAGCGGGTCTTCGGTTCCGGCTCGCTCCTTAGAAACCCACGGTTTCTAACGTGTCCGCTTCGCGGCACTGTTTTCCTACACGGGGAAACCGAAGTTTCCCCGACCCCCTTCCAGTTGTATTAATAATAGTTAATCTAATATGAATTACTTATTAATTTCTCTTATTAACATAAACGCTTCAGCATATTCTAAGCCAGCTTCTATTCCCCTCTTCTTTGCTAAAATTTCTATTCCCTCCAGTGACCGGGGATGAGGATACTCTTTCAATTCGCTTTTGTAACAAGCCATGGCTTCTTTTTTGGCATCAACAAAACCTGAAATATCTTCGTAGTAATTTGGCACGAACACGCTATCTCTGGGCATATTCCATTCAGTTTCAGATAACACTTCATAAGCAAATATTTTTTTTACTAATGATCCGGGTTTAGGACGAGCGGCAACCAAACCAGCTCTGGAAACTATTTGATGGTCGTGGTTAATGTCGCCAAAAAATGGAATGTATAAAATTTGCGGTTTTAACTTTTCGCAAATTTTAATAAGCTGGTCGTTCAAGTCTTTTTGGGCAATAGTGTCCAGTCTCAAGGCTGGCAAATCCAAAAAGAAGGTTTCTTTAAAACCTAATGCCTTATTTGAGGCTTCTATTTCCTTCTGTTTACTTGCAATATACTCCTCTGACCAATCGGGAACTCGAGGTTTTGTTATAATACAAAGATAAACCTCATCTCCGGATTCCACATATTTTTTAATTGTTCCTCCGCAACCCAAAACCTCGTCGTCTGGATGCGGAGCAATTACTAAGATTTTGCTCATCTTTTGCGAGCTTTAGCGAGCATAAAAGTGAGCACCCCGCTCAAATTTTGCCATCGCAATTACTCTTCTTACGATAAATCTGGCTAAAAAATTTGGACTCTTACAACCTGCGTGGGGCGAATAGCCCCATCCCTTGTTGAGCGAAGCGGGTTGCCACCCAGCGTCTTGCAAAATTTGAGCTGGGGTCATAATCATTTAATATATTTAATTTCTTTAATACTATCAGATTTTTTCCTTAAAGCAATAATTTAAATAAAAAATCCGCTGCAGCTTCCTGCAACGGATATGTTTAGTTGTCTAACTAAGCACAAGCGACAAGACTCCTTTTTTGTTCGTCAGAAAAATCTATCACAGAGTCTTACCCTTTCTTATAGAGTAACCCTTGATCCAATCAAAGAACCTTTTTAAGGATACCATACTATTATAAATAGTCAATACTTTTCTTAATTACTTCAAGACTCTTCGGCCCTTCATTAAATAATAAATCAATTGCGGAAAGATTTTCCATAAATGGCTCAAATCTTTGGGGGTAAATTGGGTGTTTGAAGTCCGAAAAAACGAGCTTTAGATTATTATCTTTAAACTTTTCTATTTCAATATAGGATTTTCCACCTGATCCCGAAAGATAGCTGTTTGCCTTGAATTCCTTGCATAATTCAATTATTAAATCTGTTCTTTCCAGAACGGGATTTTTCGCTTCGCGAATAAATCTCGCGTTCAGACCTTTAAAATCGTAATCAGAACTTTTGATAAGGGTGGTTTTAATGCCTAATTCCCTCTTGATATATTGAATGATAGTCTCGTTCAAATCCACCAATTTTTGCCATTTTTTTGAATAAAGCTTTTCAAAGAACCCGCTGTATTTGTCAAAAAATGGAGTTCTCTTGTAATTAAAATAAATAAGTTGCCAATGGTGTTTTGCCCAGGGAGTAGAATTGTCTATTTGAACTTCATTTATCTTTTGGTATCCCTTTTTGTTGGCAAGAACTGGCACTGTCAGCCAAACCCAGCCCTGAGAATTAGAGTTAGTTCTAATTCGGTTACGATTTTGAAATCCCTTTCTAGAGAATTGAAGATGGTCAACCAAAATAAATTCATCGGCTTTAGCCATCTTATAAAAAAAGCCGAGGTAAGGAAGGTATTCTGGCTGATGAGCAGAAATAGTCATAAACATGACACAAATCTACAAATTTAATGCAAATTTACAGATATGCGAATACGTATTTGCATATTCGTAGATTGGCATTATTTGCATCGTATTCGTATCTTACAATTTATTCGGGGGGCTTGTTTACGCCCTCTTTACCATAAACTCCGCGTCTTGACAAAACCGCAAAAAAACCTAAAAATAATATTTTAAAATCCAGCCAAAAAGACCGATTTTCAACATACCAGACATCTAATTCTAACCTTTCCCGCCAAGATGATACAAAACCTCTTCCTTTAATATCCACTAAACATATTAGGCCAGGTTTTACTGATACTCTCTTTTGCCAAAGTGTAGCTGGAAGAATATTTTGGTTAGGATACTGAGGTAGAGGCCTTGGCCCAACTAGACTCATTTCTCCTTTTAAAATATTAATAAATTGGGGCAGCTCATCAAGCGTCCATTCTCTTAAAAATCTGCCTACTCTTGTAATGCGGAAATCATCTTTTGAAACTCCAAGACCTAAACCAATTTTTTCTGCATTTTCTACCATTGTTCTGAACTTTAAAAACTTAAATAACTTTCCATTCTTTCCTACTCTGTCTTGAATAAAAAAAATCGGGCCTTTAGAGTCCAACTTTATTAATAAGGCAATAAGTAAAAACAGAGGCATTAAAAAAACAAAGGCAATTAAAGTTATCGTGAAGTCAATTATATTTTTTACCCCGTTAAATAATTTTGCCTTTGGTAAAATTACCGCCCTGCGGTATTTAACTGGGTGAATTTTTTCCTTCATCTGAGTTAAATATTATCTGTTTGCTCTCAGGACCCTTATTAAATAATAAATCGATTGATGACATGTTTGGCACGAATGGTTCATATTTTTGTTTGTAAATAGGGTGTTTGAATTCGCAATATTGATGAGAAAGCCCTGCTTTTTTAAACTTTGATTCATCAACATAAAGCTTGCCACCCTGTCCTGACAAATAACCTTCAGCCCCTATCTTTTTGCACATGTCCAAGAGCATATCTGTTTTTTCGCCGACAATATTGTAATCAGAGTTTCTTAAAATTTTAATATCAGTGTCCAATATTTTAAAAATAGTCCTTAAAATAGTTTCGTTTAAATCTACAAGTTTTTCCCATTTTTTTGAATATATTTCTTCAAAAAAGGGAATGTAATTTTCAAAAAAGGGAGTGCTTTTATAAGAGTAATATATTGATTTAAAATGTTTTTCCCTCCATTTTAATTTGTTATTTATTAAAACATCTTTTATCTTTTGATGGAAACGCCCATGTGTTATAACAGGAACTGTTAGCCAAATCCAGCCATCGGGCCCATTTGAAGTTCTTATTCTATTTCTATTTTGAAACGATTTTTTGGCATATTGGGTATTGTCAACAAAAACAAAAGTATCGGCATGCATTGCCTTACAAATAAGGCCTATATAAGGGAGATATTCTGGCTGATGTCCTGCGATTATCATATTTAGATATTGGGTGTTTGGTGTTAGGTTTTGGCTTATAACGATTCCCCGTTATCTAATACCTAACACCTAAAACCCATCACCTAGCGCCTACTCATAATCTTTAGAAATTCCGTCTTTGTCATACTGCAAATTGGTCAGCAGAATCATAAAGGGGGTTAAAAATAATATCTTAGAATCCAGCCACAAAGACCAATGTTCTATGTACCAAATGTCCCATATTATCCTTTGTTTCCAGGGGAGATTATTGCCTCCCTTTATTATATCCATATTTGTAATCCCAGGTTTCGCCAAAAGTCTTTTCTTTTCGAGCTCTGTATATTTGACCACTTGGTGGGGCGAAGCCGGCCTAGGGCCCACCAAAGACATGCCATCAAAAATAACATTTATAAGCTGAGGAATTTCATCTAGTCCAACTCTTCTTATAACTTTCCCAACTCTTGTGACTCTTGGGTCGTCTTTAGATGTTTCATATCTCATGCCAATATGTTCTGTGTTTTGCTGCATTGTTCTAAATTTTAGCATTATAAATTCTTTTCCATTCCTACCTACCCTTTTTTGCTTAAAAATCACGGGGCCTTTTGAATCAAGCTTTATCAAGATAGCTATAACTAAACATAATGGACTCAATAATATAAGCAAAAAAATAGAAAATAAAAGATCTATTATATCTTTTATAACGTACTGAATAGTTAGGCTTTTTTTCACGCCGTTAGAAGTCTGTTCTTATGGTACTTTAAAGTTATTTTGAACAGATATGTTACTTTAATATTAATTTGTTAGTACGTAACAGGAAAATTTCAATGAAATTTTCCTGTCTAACGGGGTTCATCTTACTTTTCTTGCTTCCAAATAAAAGTTATGTGAAAAAATAATAAACAATGGTAAAAAAAGATTAAAAAAACGGTGAATTCTAAGCTTTATAATAACATCTGCCATAAAATCCAAAAAACTTGGCATAACATAAACACCTTTTAAATTAAATCTATCAAAACCATTTTGCCTCATCAAGCCTTTGAATCTGTAGGGATTGTATCTTATTAACTTTTCTTTCTGTAATAAAATATCTAAAGCAAAAACATTTAAAGTAACAATAATTAAAAGTCCGTCTTTTTTTAAAACTCTTTTTAATTCACCAATAGCTCTTTCTGAATCAGATAAAACTTGAAGAACTCCTTTACAAATAACAATATCAAAAAAACCATCTTCAAACGGCAAATTATAAGCATCAGCCACTTGGAAATTTATACTTTTGTCTTTATTTTTTGCAGCTTCAATAATTTCTGGAATATAATCGACTCCATAGCATTGAAAACCTAATTCTAATAAGGGCATCAGGGTGTCTCCAAAACCACAGCCGACATCAAGTATTTTATTTTTTAAATTATAATCTCTACTTCCAATATGCTTTTTAAAATAATCAAAAAAATAAACATTATCATTTCTAAATCCGGTTTTAGAATGAAACATTATTTCATGCTCTTTTTTCCCGTCCCTGGCAGCCCGACTGTATTTTGAAAACCATTCATCTTCAAGTCTAGTATTAAGTTTTTTCTTGATTAACTCTTCATAGGCAGAACCCAATCTTTCAAGAACTATTTTTTTGCTGAATTTTTGAATAACTTTTTTTCTCCCCATGATTCCCATCTCTCTTGCTATTTCTGGGTTATCTAAAAGATAACCTATGGCACTCACGATTTTGTTCGGGTTATTTACGGGAATTAATATGCCTGTTTTGCCATCATCAACTGCCTCAAGAATTCCTCCGGTATTAGTGGCTATGACCGGCCTCTCCATTGACGAAGCTTCTAATATTACTGCTCCCAAACCTTCCCTGCGAGACGGCAAAACAAAAATATCCATCACCGAATACAGCTCCTGAACATCAGTCCTATCTCCCAGGAAAATAACATTACTGCCAAAGCCATAGGATTTAATTGTTTCAAGGTTAATGGGATCTTTTTTTTCCGGCTCAAGGGGCCCTACAACCAAAAGCACGACATTATCGTATTTCTTTAAAATTTCCTGAAAAGCTTCGAATAATTCCAAGTACCCTTTTTCAACTACTAATCTGGCAACAATTCCAACTATTCTTTTATCATCAGGTATACTTAATTCTTTTTTCTTCCTCTTTTTGAATTCATCGTTAAAGTTTTGAGGATTGAATCTATCAGTATCTATATCCCTCCCCAGGTACAAAAGAACATCGGCAGAGAATATTTTATGTTCTTTGGCTTTGTTAATTATATCGTCACTTATTGAAAAAACTACTGATGAATATTTTCCAGTTATCTTTTGGAGCAACAGGTAAAGTTTTTTCTGCCAATAAGGAAGAGATCTGGGTAAGTCAGATCCAAATCCATGTAAAGTATTTAAAATAATGGGAACTCCCGCCAAGTAAGCTGATAACTGGCCGTAAATTTCAGCTTTGGGAGTATGAACATGAACAATATCAAACTTTTCTTTCTTGAAATAAAAAAATAACCTTATAAAAGCCAGTAAATCAGAAAATGGACTTATCATTCTTCTAGATAGTTTTATTGTTTTAACTTTAATGCCTTCGTTTTCTAGGCTCTGAATCCACTTTCCAGGGCTACAAACAGCATGAACATCATAATCTTGAGATCGCAAAAACTTTAACTGGTCAAACAGCATAAATCTTAAGGTAAAGTCGGAGCTGACAACTTGGCAGATTTTGACATTTCTTTCTTTATTGTTCATTCTTTAACATTTTATTGATAAATAATAAGTACATCCAACCAAAAAAATAAGTCAGCATAAGAACGGTGACCGCCCCCATAAGTGAAAACCTAGGGATTAAATACCAATTCAGTAAAATATTAATAAGAAACATGGATAATGAGAATACCATAATCAGTCTAGCCTCCTTAAGGCTTTTTGAATATAAAAGCCAATTATAAACGTTATAAATGAAAAATAATATTGACGCCAAGGCAAATAAAAACATCAAAAGATAATCAGTCGGGTAATCTTTGCCAAAAAGTTTTAAAACTATCAATTCAAATAAAAACAAAGCAACTAGGCCAAACACGAACAAGGGTAAGGTTGATTTTCTAATTATTCTCAAAATCTTAACTTTAGAAACGTATTGGGAGGCAGTTGGGAAAAAAACGGCAACAAAAATAGTACTGGCAAACATCATTAAGTTAAGCGACGAAAAATAATAAGCATTGTAAATGCCAACTTCAGATACGGTTAAAAACTTATTGATCATTAGTTTGCTTAATGGCGGAAGAAGGAAAAACAGGAAACTTCCGCCGGTAGCATAAAGCCCGTACTCAAGGACTTTCTTTAACCAATTTTTGTCAATTTGAAAAGAAAGATATTTAGCAATATTAATGAGTACTAACACAAAAACAGCTAGGTAACTAAAACAAGCTATTAAAATTACTGTTATAAAGGAAATGCTATTTTTAAGTAAAAAAAGCGACAAGAGTAAAACCACAAAAAATCCGAACAAAGCTCTAATTAGCGATAAACTCTTCATCTTATGCAAACCCCGTAAAGTATCAGTAGCCAACATATACAAGGCGTAACAAACTGCAAAAATAATAGACAAATAAAATACTGTCAGAGAAACTTTAATTGTCTTTGACAAGGGGCCTGCAAAAACAAAGAACAAAACAGTAATGATAATTAAAAAAACAGCTACTACTAAATAAGATGTTGAGATTATTTTTTTTGAGGTAAGATAATCTTTTGTTTGGGCAGTATAGCGCACCAAGGCCATGCTAATGCCAAGAGTCATCAAAAGGTATAAAAAAGTTGCTATTGAATCTACTAAGGCATACTTGCCGTATTCCTCCGGCCCCAAAATTCTACCAGCTAAAACCTGAAATAAAAGGAGCAGAACTGCTGAAATACCGTAGCCAAACACCAAGCTCTGGAAGTTATCGAAAAAAATTTTAATTGCAGGGGTAACTCTTTCTCTAAAAATTATTTCGTATATTTTTATGAGTAATTTTTGTAAGAACATTATTTATAAAACTTAGTAATTAGAGTGCAGGATTCCAATCCTGCACTCTTATTTCTCATGTTGCTTTTTGAACCAATCTACTGTTGAAGACAATCCCTTATCTAAGTTGTATTGAGGCTGCCATCTAATAGCTCGTTTTGCCTTCTTAATAGACAAAGCTCCCCTTTTTAATACGCCTGTTGGCAAGGGAATATGTTTGGCTTCTTTTTTAAATCCGGTAATCTTCTTTAATTTATTAAAGATTTCCATAACTGAAGTTTCTCTGCCTGTGGCTACATTAATAATTCCATTGATATTTTTATTGCAAGCAGCCATAGTAACTTTTATAGCATCATCAATAAAAATATAATCTTTTGTCTGCTTGCCGCTACCGTGGATAACACATTGTTTGCCCTGCAGCATATTGTTAGCAAAAATTGCAACTACGCCCGCTTCTCCAAATGGATTCTGCCTGGGCCCATAAACATTACCGTAGCGCAGTGCCAAATAGCCTATGTTGTACATCATAAAATAAGAATCCAAGTATTTCTCAAAAGCCAATTTGGCAACGCCGTAAGGAGATAAGGGACAAGGAAGATAATCTTCAGGTGTTGGCATGACCTTTGCCCGGCCATATATTTCTCCTCCGCTAGAAGCAAAAACTATTTTTTTAACCCCAACACTGCGGCAGTTTTCCAAGATATTTAAACTTCCCAAAATATTTGCTTTGGCATCAAAAATTGGATCTTTGACTGACTGCCTAGCTTCAATATGGGCGGCAAAATGAAAAACCATTTCCGGTTTTTCTTTCCTAAAAATATTACCAATTTTAAAATCCGTAATGTCTTTTTTATAGAATTTAGCTCTCGCATTTATATTTTCCTTTTTACCGGCGGAAAGGTTATCAATAATAACTACTTTGTGGCCTTGTTCAAGCAGATTATCAACAAGATGGCTACCTATGAATCCGGCTCCACCAGTAACTAAGATATTTTTTTTGCTAAAACTTTTCATCTTATTTATAATTTTAGATACTTCTCTAAAAGTGGCACTTTGACGTTCTTTAATCTATCAAGTCCGAAGGGTAGTAGGCATAAAAGGGCTAAAAATGCCGGCATTCTAATTCTAGTTATCATGCCAAAATTATTTATGTAAAGAGACAAAACTCCAAAAATAAGAAGACTGAAAATAATTAAAGGCAAGATAACTTTGTAATTTACTTTTATGGATTTTAGCATACCCTTTATAATAAAGAATAGCAGAAAATACCAGGGGATTACTTCTGGCAAAACAAAAAGGTGTTTGGCTTTTTTTAACTGCCAGGGGAAGGGACCCAAAATAGAGTAAACAAAAGATAAGGAATTGCTTTTAAGAAATGAAATGGGATTGTCAAAACCAGCATCTATTACAATTGAGGAATCTTGAGCTATTGTACTTTTACCCTCTGGCAGAGGTATGGTTTCTTCTGCTTTTTTGGTTTCTTGAAGCTGAGATTTTGGGGGATAAGCTAGTTCTCTATAACCAACAATTGTTTGGGGATTTAAAAAATTTTTAATAGCTTTTACACCCATATATCCTTGAGTAGCTCCGTCTAATGGAGCAATTCTCGGCAAAAAACCAAGAAGAAGAATCATTATAATTCCATAAATAACTCTTTTTTTAATTCTTAAATCACAAAAGCTAAACCAACAAATTATGAAACTTAAAATAAGTGCATAACCAATATAAAAACGGAAATGGGTCACTCCAGCCAACACAATATAGAAAATCAAAAAATTTAACCAGGAGAATTTTTTAATTATCTTTAAGGTCAACAACAACCCAATAACGCTCAGTAAAACAACTAAAGCATCTTTTAATAACAAACTTCCGTAGAACGCCAAAGAGGGGTAAAAACAAACAATTAATCCCACAATGAAACCTTCTTTTTTTGAACGACCTATTTGACAAACCAATAAAAAAACAAATACGGCTATGAGGGCAACTATCCAAGCGTTAAGCAACTGACCCATCAGCATGCTGGGAACTGTTAGAAGATAAACATAACCAATAGCAAGCGGATAGTAGTGGACCAGCGGCAAACCTAAGAATGGTAAACCTTCTAAAGAAAAATTTCCCGCAGAAACTCTTTTTGATATTTCTAGTGCAATTGCATGATATTCATTGAAATCTCCCCTTCCCTCACTGAATGGTTGAAAATCTGCATAATATACAAAAACAACCATTACGATATGAATCAAAAAAACAATTAAAAAGAGTAGGGTTAAAAACTTTACCGTTTCCCCGCCCGCATCGCTATGCCAGCCTGCATTACCTGCGTTATTATGTCTGGCAGGCGAAGCATTGCGGGCAGGCTTTTCTTTTACCCAGTTAGAAAGCTCTGCTTCTTTTTTCTCTTTTTCTAAAAAAGGACTATTGTTTGTTAAAATATTGCCCTTTCTAACGGGGTTTATTGTGTTAATAAAAAATAAAGCAATAGAAGATAAAAAAACAACAAATATAGCTCCTACAGCCAAATCTTTGTCAATCAAGGAAAGCAAAGCTAATATAATACAGATTAATATAACTTTATGATACCTTGAAAATGATTCTAAAAAATCCACCTCGTTAGAAGTTATGGGCAAAATGTCATATGGGACATTTTGCTTACTCTTTGTTAATTTTTATTATTTACCTTATTTTAACCCATTGAAGTTTTAATTATCCTCATACAAACCCCGTTAGGGGTTTGTTTCTTTTGCATTTACCTTAAAACTCCTTGACCTCTAACGGGGCAAACTTCTAACGGAGTTCATCTTAAAACGTTATTGATTAAATCCAGCCATTCTTGGTTAAACCTTTCTATAGTAAAATCTTTGGCGTAATTATAACCTATCTGACCGATTTTTTTTCTTTCCTCTGAATTATTCAGTAAATATTCCACCTTCTGTTTTAATTCCTTAAAATCGGTGCAAATTATCTGTCCCCCATTCTCCAATAACTCTCTCATTCCACCCATTCCAGAACCAATTGTAGGCACTTTCAAAAGCATTGCCTCATGAGTGGTCATAGACCAACCCTCTTTAAATTTAGACATCGTTACAACAACGGAAGATGCTTTCAGCAAGATTAAATAATTTTTATAATCTAAATCAAGATTTAGCGTTGGGACTTCAACTTCTTTTCTGCCAGAGGTAACAAGATAAACATCTAAGTCTTTAAGCGCTTCATAAGCATCAACGACACCTTTTGGTTTTTGACAGTTTCCAAGATATACTATCGGTTTTCCTTCTAACTTATATTTTTTCTTAAACTCTGAAACTTCTTCTGCTGTAATGTTAAAATTATTCATACTAAACCCGCAATAAATTTTGCAGACATTTTTGTATCCTTTCTCTAAAAAATAATTCTTCCAGTATTCAGATATTACAACAGTAGCATCTGCTCTTTTTACCTGAATGTAAAAAAAAGTTTTTTCTAATAAGGGTAACAGCAATCTTGGAATTAAACGAAACCCCGAAAAATCAATGTGAAAAATCAAAGTTAAGTTTTTGCCTCTTGTATTTTTTTTATTTAATGTGATTGTTGAATAAAAATCTCTTATCCAAAGGTCTTTTTTGCCTCTAAAAAACAAAAGCTTTATAAAAGACTCTAAACTTTTAAGGTATCTGTTTTTAAAATAATTTGCCTCTAAATTTACGTACTCTACATCAAAAGTTCCAGATAAGGTGTTAATAACTTGATTTTTGTAAATATTCCCCCCAGATCTTTTTGAAAAAATGTTAATCAAACCGATAGTTTCCATGATAGTTATACTGTTTCCCTCCAATAATTAAGCGTGTCCTCTAGGGTTTTTTCAAAAGGAATCTGTAGTTCCCATCCAGTCGCAGCTTTGAATTTATGGCAATCACCCAAAAGAATCTGCACGTCCGAAGGCCTCATTCTGGCAGGATCTTGCCTTACCTCAATGTGTTTCTTTGTGCTTTTGCTAAGCAGTAAATCCAAAACTTCTTGAATCTTCCATGCTCTGCCAGAACAAACATTATAGGGCTCGCCAAAATTGCATTTTTCGGTTGCCAGCCAATAAGCATGAACAATATCCCGAACATCTAAGTAGTCTCTTTGTGCCTCTAAATTTCCCACATAAATTACCGGCTCCTTTTTACCCTTTTCAATTTCTGCTATCTGTTTTGCAAAGTTAGAAGTAACAAAGGCTTCTCCTCTTCTTGGCCCCTCATGGTTAAAGCCCCGCGTAACTACTGTCTTTAGTCCATAGCTATAATGGTATTGGCAAGCCAAGGTATCTTGAGCTACCTTGGAAACGCCATAAGGAGACAGGGGTCTTAAAGGATTTGATTCTTTTATCGGCAACTCACCTTCTTTTACCAACCCATACTCTTCTGATGATCCGGCAATATGGATTACCGGGTGTATTCTCATTTCCCTGACCGCTTCAAAAATGTTCAACTCTGAAATAATATTATTGGTTAGGGTATCTTCGGGAGACTGCCATGAAACAGGCACGAAACTCTGGGCAGCCAAATGGAAAATTTTATCCGGCTTTACTTTTTCCATTACCCGCTGGACTGCAACCCTATTTTGTAGGTTGCACTCCAAAAGCTCTATTTTATCCTTAAGATGCTCAACTCTTTTGAGCTCATCCCCTAAGTGATGTGAAAAAACCGTCCCATAGACTTTTACGTCCGGCTTTGATAGGCAATATTCCGCTAAATGGCTGCCAACAAACCCCGTGATACCCGTAATCAAAACTTTCATTTATAATAATTTTAATAAAAATTGAAAGGCATAACATCATAGCTCTGATTAATAGACCTTACCACAAAAATCAGCTTATTTTCAAGTATTTATATTGTGAGCTTGGTGAATAATGCCATATTGGCGTCTTTATCTAAAATATCGGCTGCAAATTGGTAAAGATTATTCAACGATGCCCTCTGGCATCGCCTCATAATCTTTACCAATTTTCGCTGTGATATTTTAAACAAATCCATCCAAAGAGCATTATTCACCAAGCTCACGTTATAATGTACAAACATGGCGCGCACAGACACCGGGTGTCTGTGAGGCTGGGTGTCTGTGAGGCTCACTATTTTTAAAATCAGGCATTAACAATAAAAAAAGCTGCTAGTTTCCTAACAGCCTTTGGTGATGTTGGCTAGATTTAAATATTTTTTAATTCTAGTTTCATAATCACCTGTTTGAGAACGCCGATGATTTGCCTGATCGTCGGATTAGGTTCAGGAAAACTTACCGATACCACAGCCCCATACAGAGTCTCAAAGGAACGTTTATAGCCTTTTTCTTTGCGGGGTCTTCCGCTGCGTTCTTTACGCTCTTCCTTACCCCTGTCTTTTGCATTATGCAACTGCTCGCGAAGTCTGCCACCAGGAATTTTTTCATCAATTACCTCTTGAAGAACCTTTGGCTGCTCCTTTTCGGGAATTCCTGATACTTGGTAAAGATTTTCCATTCCAACCTTGCTCGCTCCTGCTGAAGATGCGATCTTTTTAGCTTTTGGGCCAAGATTCTTAGCAACACTAAGCACCTTGCTAACCCATGATTCGCTTTTATGAACCATTGCTGCAATCTCTATTAAAGTTTTCTTGCGTTCTTCTTTATGAGCTAGCAACTCTTCTGCTAATTCTATGGGCGACAGATCTTCCCTATGAAGATTTTCGATCAGCCGGATTTTGCTAATGTTGCCATCGCTGATGTCAGCAACAATTACCGGAATGGCATGCAAGTTGGCTAATTTGGCCGCTCGTCTGCGACGATCGCCGCATACGGTTTCATATCTCAAACTGCCCTTTTTAGGACGCGCTAACACCGGCTGAATTATGCCGACATCGGCGATACTCTGAGACAATTCCCTTAGGGAAGAGTCTCCCTTTGTAGGATCAACTGTCCTCAATGCTTTGGCCGGCGGCTCTAAATGTTTGACTTTCATCATCAAAAACTGAGGATTCCATTTTTCGATTCCGATGACAGCCATAGGTGACCTCCATGGAAAAAGTGTTTGTTAAGGTTCAGAACAACAGTTTTATCATACAATAGTTTCGCTTAATTTACAAATTAGCATAACCAAGCAAGTGTATTATTTTTATGGTTTTTTAAAATATACTCCTGTATAATCTATTTTTATTAAATCCGGCCTTACATTTCGCTTTAAAAAAAATTCTTCTAAAGCCTTTTTCGCCCCTTCCCAGTGGCCATAATCATCAATTATTATATATCCTCCAACTATAACATTGTCGTATAAATTATCAAGGCAACATTTCGTGGATTCATACCAGTCCCCGTCTAACCTTAGGATGGAAATTTTCCCTATTTTTTCTCTCGCTTTTGGCAAAGTGTTCTGAAACCAGCCTTTTTCAATAACTATGTTATCTTTTTTTAACCTCAACACTTCAAAAAGCACTTCTTTTACATCTTTTAAAGATGCTACGCATTGCTCTATTGTTTGAAGTTTGCCTTCTGTTTTATTGCCAGCATACTCTTTTGCTACAAGCCCGTCTTCTTTAGTTGGCTCCGGTAAACCTTCAAAAGAGTCAAAAAGCCATGTTTTGCGATTTGAATTATATTTTTTTGCCACAAAAGCCATTATTGCTGAACATCCTCCTTTCCATACCCCACATTCAACAAAAGCACCATTTATTTTCTTTCCCTCTATTTTTTTTGCCAATTGGTAGACATTGGACAGTCTTTTGTAGCCAGACATAGTATAGGGATAAACTTTCAAGAACAGCCACAATTTTTCAAAGTTAAAAAAATCTTGCGGTGAAATTCCGCTCCAAAATCTTAACTTTTGGTATAATTGACTTTCTCTTATTAAATTTTTAATTATTTGCATTTTCTAGAAACTGCCACTCTTTAATAATATTTTTAATATCAAAATCCAATGCTCTTTTTATTGATTTTTCTTTAAGTTCATTTAATAAATTTTCATCTGAAAGGAGTTTTACCGCGGCCTCGCTTAATTTATCTTTATCCCTTGGCCTTACCAATGTCCCGTATTCTGCATATTCAATATCTTCTGTTTCAAAACCGAAATTAGTATCGGGAGCTAAAATCTCCCTTGGTCCAGATTTACAATCAAAAGAAACAATGGGTAGACTGCAAACCATTGCCTCTAACAGAACATAGGGCAAACCCTCCCACAAAGAAGATAATAAAAAAAGTTTTGACCTTGCAAGAAATTTAAATGGGTTTTTCTGCCACCCAAGAAAGTAAATATCTTTATCTAAACCTAATCTTTTTGAAAGTTCTTTTAATTCTCTCTCCAGCTCTCCCTGTCCGAGAATCACTAATTTTACATTTTTTATTTCCTTCTTTATCTTTAAAAATGCTTCTATTAGGCTTTTTTGATTCTTTTGAAAAGTAAGTCTGCCCACATTTATAATAACAGGATTATCAAATATTTCTTGATACTTTGTTTCAAGAGGTTCTTCTGCTAATTTTTCAATTTCTTTTACATTTAAGGGGTTGTAAATTACTTTGATTTTATTAGCTTTTACCCCAAAATTCTCAATTAAATCTTTAGCGGAAGCTTTTGACACATCAATAACAAAATATGCTTTGTTAAAAAACCTCTTAATAAAAAATTTATAAATTCTGCCGCCTAAATCATAACAAGAATTGGACAAAAATCCTTCTACTCTGACAATAGCTCTTTGCTCCCTGCCTGCCGGCAGGCAGGCGGAAAGAATATTGATGACGTTGGCAGGATGCCCGAAGCTTATTACATAGTCTGGATTCTCTGTTTTAACTATTTTCCTAAACTTCAGTAAACCCAGTAAATAATGGAAAATCTTGGAAAACGGATTTTTTAGCGGTAAGGGAATATTTAAGGAAATTAAATTTCCTTTATAAGGATAAGAAACTTCTTTTTTAAATAAAACAATAACCCTCTCCATGGACTCGGGCAAATTTAAAGAAAGTTCTGAAACTACCCTTTCTCCCCCGCCAATGCTTAGAGTTGGTATTAAAAATAAAACCTTCTTCATGAAATATCGATGCTTAGAGTGCAGGATTCGAACTATCATCAATTGATAGTTCGAATCCTGCACTCTTTAGCGAATAGGCACATACGAATTATTGGCTGCATTAGTATGCATTTGCCTGCCTGCCGGCAGGCAGGTATATTGGTATCGCGGTTTATTTGTAGTTCAACAAACATTATTCCGTTATTGCGACCCGTTAATCTTCCAAACGTCCACAAAAAAAACGCCGGGACAAATCCTATTAAATACATCTTAATCTTTGCCAGAATATACAGTACCTTGGCAAGCAGAGAAGATTTTTTGTTTTCAATAGAATTGCTAGCCGTCCTAGCTGCTAATCCTGACCTAAATCTGCCGTCTATTGCGCCCATTATCATTTTAAACTGCTCTACATAGCAAAAATCCGATATTTCAAAGTTAATTTTTGAAAATAAATTAGAAATTGCCTCTTTATTCCACCTTGTGAGGTGATGTGGGGGGAAATCCCAATTATTCCAATTTGCCAGCATGCGTTCCCTAGATGGAGTGCTTATTATCATCTTTCCCCCCGGTTTTAACAACTTCTTTGCGCTTTTGATGAATTTCAAAGGATCTTGGACGTGCTCTATCACTTCAAAAAAGACAACATAATCAAACAAGGGCAAATTTTGCCTTTTAAAAAAACCTTCAAATGGTTCAGCAAATACATTTTTTAAGCCAAAATATTTTTTGGCTAATTCAATGCCTTTTCGGTCAAAATCAACTCCAAAAACCGTATATCCTCTTTTTTCCAGTTCAGCAATAAACTCTCCCGAGCCGCAACCTAGTTCAAGTACGGCAGTACCTGCTGGAAACTGCAAATACTTCTGTAAAAACTTTTTGTGGGACCCGCGATATATCTTTGGGCCTATTACATTTTTTATTTCGTAATCGCTTGTCTCTTCATACCAATGAGCTCCTGGGTTTTTCGCGCCCCAAAAGAATTGCACCTTACAATCTTTGCATTGGTACATAAAAAACTCATTATATTTCATGATGGGTATTAGTTCTCTGCTTTCTTTACAAATTGGGCAAACATTGGGATTCATTTTTGTGATGTCAAAAACCTTTTTATTTCCTTGCAGATAAACTGGTAATTATTTTTATCATTTGGGTCTTTCGCATAAAGGATATCTGCCAAGATACTGTTCCTCAAATAAGAAATAATGAATCTCATATTAATTTCCTCCAAATTCACCCCGTTAGAGGTTTGCTTTGTTTCATTTTCTCTCAAGACTCCCTGATCTCTAATGGGGTTGGGTAAATCCCAATTTATTTGAAGGTCTCTTTTTATTTTTTCCTTTAAGTCTTCAAAGTTTACTACCTTTTGGCATAAAGGATGATAAGAATAAAATACGTTTCCCAAAACATAGACTGGTTTTCCCTGTATTGCCGCTTCCATGCCAACCGTGCTGGTCATGGTAATTACGCCTATTGAATTAGCAATAACGTTTGGCGTTGATTCTTCTGAAGACAACAATACAGCATTGGGTATTTTTTTTATCTCTTCGTAAAACTGATTGGTCCTTGAGCCAATAGAGCCCGGATGCTCTTTTAAACATAATTTATAAGGAAATGGCAGGGTGGCTGAAACATATTTTATGGTAGCTAACTGGTTTGAATAATAGGTTGCTAAAACTAAAGTTGAAGCTTCCGGCTCGTATTGAATAGGAAAAAAGAAATATTTGTCTTTTGAGCTAAGCTTATTAAATATATTTCCCTGGAGTTTGATTTTAATATTTTTTTTAATGGTTCTAAATGGAGCCATAAGGCTTCTCCTTAACACTGCCTCGCTTTCGTAGTCAAATCTCTTAACTTTGGACCTATCCAAAAAATACCTGAAGAAAACGTAGCTGGATTCTTTAAGTCTTCTTAAGTAATGTCTAATATAATCAAATAAACTAAATCTTACTTTGACTATATAATAAGAAGAATAAATGGTTTTGTGAGATATGAACTTTTTTATGAAATTTTTGGCAAATTCTGTTTCGCCCGGCAAAAAATCTTCCTTTTTCAAATTTTTGAAATTATCTTCAAATTTTGAGCAGGTCCATTCTAAGTCCCAAATATCTATCCTACCCGGGAAGCGCGATTCGGCGATGCCACAAAAAGGAATATTATTTTTTTTAGTAAAATAGTAAGCCACCTCGCCAAAAAGCCCTGGCGGCGGTTCCCCAATTACAATATCTGGCTTTTCATAACTAAAAATGTAGTCAAAAAATTGATAAAGTTGATTTACTATATCCAAAGATTGATTGTAATTGTACCTATTATAAAGATTAAACCTTTCAAAAACAGTAAAAAGCTCTCTCCAGCTCAAATTCCCAAAGTCTTTTTTTGAAGAATCGTAGTTTTTAATGCACCAATCTATTTTTGATAAAAACTTGGAATTTTTAGGAAAAAACTTGCCCTTTTCATACTCAGCAATCTTGCTGTTAAAAACAACCAAACATTCATCTCCTTCTTTTGTAAGCTGATGGGAAATCTTGCCTAAAAATTCAAATAAATATGACGCATCATTTATTAAAAATAGCCATTTCATGGATTAAACTCTTTAAAAATATAAATTCCTTACTACTAAAACCTTTTAATAATGCCATTAATGCTAAATAAACAATAATGCTAAATACTATTGATAGTATTAATCCCGGCAATCCCTGCAAATCAATCAAAAGAATAAAAAAAGCTATAAAAATAGAGGCTATTGTGGTTTTTAAAACAAAAGCCCATTCTACCTTGAAACGGAATTCTCTAAAAGCAAAATAATGCATCAATAAGAGGGCGCATAAATAAGCTAAAAATGTGGTGATGGCAGCCCCCAAAATACCTAAAAAGGGAATGAAAATAATGTTTAACCCTAAATTTAAAAAAGCGGCTGCAGCCCAAATAGATGCAATGATTTTTGTTTTTTTTGCCAAAACCAAAATTTGGCTGAAAAAATAAGTAAGGCCGTACAGGAAAATACCCGCAGCTATAAAAGGAACAACAAAATAAGCGTTATTGGCAATTTCTCTTGTGGAAAAAAGTATAAGCAGCTTTCTTGAAAGCACCGATATGACAAAGGCAGCAGGAAGTACAATCCCCCAAAAATATTTTAGTGAATTTCTCAAATAGTTTTGGACTTGGACCATATTGTCTTCATCAAAAAACTTGGGTAAAATCACCGATAGCATAAAAGAGAGAGGAAAAATAAAAGTGGTAAGAAGATAAGCAATTGAGTAAGCAGGCACGTAATAACCCACAAAAATTATGCCCAAAAAAAACGCTATTAAATATCTGTCTGAAGAGGTAACTATCCAGTAAAAAAGGCCGTCAGCCATAGTGGGAAGCCCAAAAGACAAATATTTTTTAACCAGTGAAAAATCAGGAAACTTAAACCCGATTTTTTTAATTATGTAAAAAAGCAAAGATATGAAAAAAAGAATTTTAACCAATAAATAAGAAATTACCACCCCGAGAATACCGTACCCCAAGAAGATAACAATCGTTAACAGTATTATTTCGGAAGTCATTTTTGAGGCCATAAACCAAAAGTATTTCCCTATTTCTCTTTTTGCCCTGATTGCAACCAAAAAAATGCTGTTTAATGACTCAAAAATAACTATCAAAGACAGTATTTTGACAAAAGTTTGGCTAATTTTTAAAAATGAAGCCACGTAATCAGAAAACGCCATCAAAAACAAAGATATTGCCAAATTGATACAAAACATCAAAAAAACCGAAGAATAAACTCCTTCTTTAACATTTTTTTCGTCTTTATCCCCCGGGATAAATCTTATCAGGGCTTCGTGCATTCCTAAAAAGGCAACAGAAACCACCAATCCTACAGTAACCCTTATTTGAGACCAAATACCATAATCTACTGCACCCAAGGTTTTTGTTATTAAAGATAAAAAAATTAAACCTTGAGCCATCCCTAAAAAATCAAGGAATCCGACAGTAAATATATTTTTTGCAAATTTAATGTACGACATTTATTATTTTACCATTGTTATTCGCGCTTTTTTTTATGGCAAACAAAACTTTTAGAACTTCCAATCCGTCCTGCCCCGTGCTTTGAGGCCGTTCTCTTTTTTCTAAGCAAGAGACAATATGCCAAACCATTTGAGCCATTAAACTTCTCTGGCTTCCTATTTTTAAATTATTGTAACTTATCTGCATCCCTAATTTTTTAAGAAATAATTTATTCTTTTCACCATAGAAAGACCATTCGGTAAGTTTTTGCTTTTCGCTTACAGATTGAAGAAATGCCCTTGCTCCACTTTTAAAGAAGATTATTGCATCAACGTTTTTATCTCTTTTGGGGTTGGATGTTAAATTATTGTAAAAACCAATTACCTCCTTTACTTCGCCTAGAAACATTCTCAGTAAATCCATAATATGGGTTCCATTATTAAAAAGACCATTGTGGTAAGCCGAATAAGATTGCAACACGTTTCCCAAAATTCCATTCTTAACTTTTCTTTGCCATCTTTGTATTAAAGAATCAAAGTGCCTTGAGTGGTTTACAAACAAAAGGCATTTTTTCTGACGACACAATTTAACCATCTCTTTGGCTTCCCCAAGAGAATCAGCAATTGGTTTTTCACAAACTATTGCTTTTACTCCCAAGCCCGCTGCCATTTTAACAAACTTATAGTGGGTATTAGTATGAGTCGCTACCGAGACAATATCGGGTTTGGTTTCTTTAAGCATCTTTTTGGCTGATGAATATAAAGAGACGTCTGGAAAAAGTTTCTTAGCTTTTTTTAATTTTTCAGAATCAATATCACAAAGACCTACCAATTCAATTTTGGAGTTTTTAAAATAAGCCGCGGCGTGAGTAGCTGGCCTTACGTTTCTTGAGTAATTCCATTCTTGGGCTCCAATCCGACCGCAACCAATAACTACTGCTTTGTATTTTTTCACCCCGTTAGAAGTATGGGCAAAATGTTAATCATGAGACCTGGTCTTATCAACGAGGCCGGGTCTCGTTGTGACAATTTGCTTGCTCTTTGTTAATAATTATCATATTAAATTTTGACTCATTAAAGCTTTTTACTACCTTATCCAAACCCCGTTAGAGGTTTGTTTCTTTTGCATTTACCTTAAAGCTCCTTGACCTCTAACGGGGCAAACTTCTAACGGGGTTCATTCTTTTACACAATCAACCAAGAAAGCATTGGCCATGAAATGGCCGTACCAATCTTTTGATTTTTTTACTTCCAATTGTCTTTTAAATCTTTCTAACTTATCTTTATATTTATTTTCTATCAATCTAGGTAGGGGGAAAAAGCTATAAAAATATTTCTGCAATAACCTGAGTTTGTACTTAGCGAGTTCTTCACCAATCGTTAAGGGGTTGGTTGTTTCAACATAAATATTATCCCTAGCAATCTTAGCTGAATAATCTGGCTTGTTTGGGTGTGTTATTAGGCTCTCTAGGTCCTTAACTATGCCTTTGCCTAATAACTTTTCTAACCTCAACGGTTCAAAAAACTTCTCTTCAAAAAAATAAATGGTGTATTTATTGAAAGTGAATAAATCAAAAAGAGCGTTTTGGAAGGTAGCCATCATATGGCCTTTGGGTTTTAGTAAGCGATGAATTTTTATATACAATTGGCTTCTTTTTTTTGGAGGCAAATACTGAAATACTCCCATTAGAATAACAAAATCAAAAGAATTTTTAGGCAAGCTACCTAATTCTTTGATACTTCCCCTAATAATGCTGTCTTCACTAAAACCCGCTTCTTTGAGACGTCCTTTTGCTAATCTGAATAATTCCTTGCCTTTTTCAATTCCCTTAGCTTTAATACCGAGCTTTAGCATTTTCAATAGCAAAGCTCCCCCGCCGCATCCAAAATCTAAGACAGTAATCTTGCTTTTATTTTTTTCTCTATACTCTGGCAGGATTAACTCAAGAAATATTTCGTCTCTGGGAGCATGAGCTGAAAAATAACCTTCGGCTAAATCTTCAAAATACTTTTTTGTTTTTTTGGCATTATATTTATGAACCATTTTTTAAGATATTATTTATAAAATTTATTACTTTATAGGTTGAATTATTTCTGGTATATTTTTCAAATTCTTCTTTTTTAGCAAGGGGCTTCCTGAAAATATTTCTTAAAGCAGAATCAAGCTTTTCCTTTTTGTAAACTGGAAAAGACCAGCCGTTTTTGTTGCTTAAAAGCGTGTCGTTTTTTTTGTTTTTACCTGGCTGATAGCTAACTACTCTTTTACCCATTAAAGAAGCGTCAACAAGTGCTATGGAATTCATGCCAATTGTTAACTCAGCTTTTTGGGCCAATCTTTTACTATCTTCCTGTTTGCCTGCTTTTTTAATTTTTAATATTGAATTTTTGATTATATGATCGTACTTTTTCCTATTTTTTTCATCATTTTCCTTTGTTGGGTGGAACTTAATAATAATTTCTTTTTCAGGATAAACTCCCTCTAAAACACCGACAATGTCTCTGAAAATTTGCAATTCATGTAAATTTCTTCTTGAAAGGGGTTGGGAATAAAAAATTACCAAATTCTTCCTCTCTTTAACTTTCTTTCCACCAGACAATATGTCAAAACGGGGAGAGCCGGTGATTTTAATTATAGCCTGTGGAATTCCTAATTTCTCCAAATCATCTTTCATTTTTCTATCTATTGCCAAAATAGTATTTGGAAGGCTTGATCCTAATCTTTTTTGGTATGAATCCCATGAATCCAGAATGATAACTGTTTTTTTATTTAACTTTTTTGAGGCAACAATGAATTTTTTAGCAATGGAAAATTTAAAATCAGAATCATTGGTATCTGCAAAAACAATATCAGGATTTATTTTTTTGATTATCTTTTCAATATTTGAAAAAGAGCTGTCAGTTAGTAACCTGCATTTGATTTTTTGATTTCTTGCAAAGCGGTATATGTTTTTATTATCTGAAAAAAGGAGGACAGTAAATTTTCTATTTTTAATCTTTTCAATTATCGGCAAAAAAATGTCTAGTCCTCCCCTTTGTTCTGCGGCAAAAATAATCTTAAAGCTTTTTCTCATAATCCTTCAGTGCTTTAATGTTCAACTCAATTTTTTCTATGGCTTTAATAAATAGGTCAATTTCCTTCTTGGTTTGGTTTGGCTGGCAAATATCCGTGCATAACAGTTCTTTTTCGTACATCCTTTCAGCTACCGGACATATGCCTTTGCTATAATCTATTTGATGTGGGTAATCTTTTGAAACAAATGGAAACTGGGAGTGAGAGTACACTTCTTTCTTTTGGTACATGGGAAACAAGTAAATGGGCTCTTGGTACCCTTGGCCTAAGGGGAAACCTTCGGCTTTCATTGCTTTGGCAAAAGTTTCTCTTTTTATTCCAATCTTCCTATCCCAAAATCTGATTGGATACGTATAATAAATATGAATATTTTCTTTGGGTAGGGAAGGAACAACGAGCCAGTTAAACTTTTTCAACCTTTTGGTCAAATAATTAGCTAATATTATTTTTTTATTATTTAGTTTTTTAAGTTTTTTAAGCTGCTCTGTAACAATTACTGCCTGTAACTCTGTCATACGATAATTACTTCCCAAAACTGGCTCAAAGACACCCTTATTCTTCAAATCATTCATTACTGCCTCTCCATGATTTCTTATTAACTGGGTGCGAAAAGCGTAGTTTTTATTGTTAGTTACCAGCATACCACCCTCACCAGATTGAATGACTTTATGAACATTAAAACTAAATATTCCAATATCGCCTATCGTGGCTAAAAATTTATTTTTGTAAGTAGCTCCAGCTGATTGGGCATTATCTTCAATAATTTTTAAATTATATTTTTTAGCTATCTTTAAAATTTTACTATAATCAGCAGTTCCACCAAATAAATTAACGGTTAAAATGGCTTTGGTGTTTTTGTTTATCAATGGTTCAATTTTATCTGGATCGATACAAAAATCATTTTCATTAATATCACAAAATACGGGCAAGGCATTGTTAAAAAGAATAGCTGAAGCTGTAGCTGACATGGTAAAAGGCGTAGTAATGACTTCGTCGCCGGGCCCAATACCCAAAGCCCCAATAGCTGCCTGCAGAGCGGTTGAAGCTGAATTGAAAGAAACAGCATACTTTATTTTGAAGTATTGGCAAAACTTTTTTTCTAATTCTTTTACATAATGTCCCCCTAAAAAATACTGCCCTTCCCTGCCCAAAAAAGCAGAAAGAACTTTAGTCTTCATCACCTTTAAAGCAGCTCTTTCTTCTTCTTTTCCCAGCGAGTTGTAAGGTGGCAGTGGATTTTTCAACACCGGCCTGCCTCCAAAAATAGCGAGTTTATTTTTCATGTTTTTTAAGAATCATAAATCATTCACCCGGTTAAATAGCCCAAGGGGCTAATTTCGCAAAGCGAAATTATTTAACTGGGTAAATCGTAAATCGTAAATCAAAAATCAATCACCTTCCCACCCTCGACCAATTAAAACATATTTATCTTCCTTTTCTTTTACTCCCACTCCTTCTCTTTTGTTAATAATAAATTGACAATTATCCTTTTTAGTTAATCTAGCCGAATCAACGCCCTCATCTTTTGCATGATTGATTACAGAATCTTGGAGTTGCCACTGATTTCTTTTATTCTTTTTCCAAATTTCTGGATCTCTTTTCTTGTCAATATAAGACCAGAATTCCTTTTCTGGCATTGAAATCCAACTTAAAAATAATTGTAAGGCTTTTTTGCTTGGTTTTAAATTCTGATATTTTCTTACAAGTTCAATCCCCTTTTCCTGGGTTAGGCGCTTTAACCTAATTTCTCTAGTTGCATGATCGGTAGCTTTTCCGTAACCCCATTTTAAAAATTTAATATAATCATGTAATTCAGAATAATTAAAACAGTCTACATCGTTATATGTGTCAAAAGTTCTTGGCTGCAAAACTGTTTTGTAGCCATAAAGATTTATCATCAACTCGTGCTGTTTTTTTGAGTCCCAGCGGATATAATTTGAAAGATAAATTCCTCTGACTCCAACTTTTTCTATTTCCTTATCGTGAGGGTATTTATAGGGAGTAACATCACTTTCTGATATATTGTCATCAATCAAATCTTCCGATTCAAAACCCATCAAATCATGGTCTTTTCTATACCTTCTCGTCATTTCTACCTCGTCTAAATGGCTAAACTGACCAACTTGGTCAACTCCTTGATGAACCCCCCAAATGATAAGAGGAATTTTAAATCTAACAGCGATTTGAACCGGAAAAACAGTCTGCCCGGCAATACAATGCC
Organism: Patescibacteria group bacterium; assembly: GCA_038065835.1. GTDB lineage: Bacteria > Patescibacteriota > Minisyncoccia > Minisyncoccales > Staskawiczbacteraceae > VGLO01. Next base: position 38,142 of record JBBTQB010000007.1, read on the forward strand.
AGTATACGCTGCCCATTTTTTCTATTGTATACCTCGTTATCTTCTTAACGGTTTCTGGGGAAATCGTTAAAGTAAATAAATCGCATCCAAAAATGGTTTTTAAATAGGCTAAGTTTCTTATTCCCAATTTTGTGTTGTATTGCTTGTTGTAAGTTACCAATAAAGGATGCATTTTATAAACATTTTTTACGGTATGAACTATAAAATAAGAATCTCTAGCTCCGCTAACTGGTATAATGCAGTCATAATTTTTGCCGTCTTTATTTCTATACTGCTCCAGTATTTTTTTTAATTTTTTCTCACGCTCCGACCAATTAATAACGTCTTTTTCTCCATGGATAAGACACCCGCTGCAAACACTTTTTTCATTAAAGATTATGCCAAGAGGATGATTTGCTGGGTATAAACATCTTACACAATATTTCATAATTTACTGCGATAAATTTCCTACGAATAGCGAATATTTTCGAATTACGAATTATTACGTGTGATTTTTTTTATTCGTAATTCGTTGCATTCGTAATTCGTAGGGCCTTTATATAATTTCTTCTTTAATATATTCGAATCTAAGCTTATCTAAATAATTTTCCGGCCTTTTTGCTATTCTCCCGTTTTCCACAAAATTTATCTCTTGGTAATTGGCATAGGTATCTAATCTAACATCTACCCCTTTTTTAATTAAAAATGATTTTAACGTTATCGGACTATGTTCTGTAAAATGGAAAAAGTTTCCTGCAGCCGAGGCCAAAGCGCTAGTTTTAGTGAAAACTTCCAAGAAATGTTTGGGCTGCCCAGCTCCTCCGCAGGCAATGACAGGGATTGAAACAGCTTTACTTATTTTTTTAATTATCTGCAGGTCATAGCCTCGTTTTGAGCCATCCCTATCAATAGAATTAAGCAATATTTCTCCGGCCCCCAAATTTTCAACTTCTCTTGCCCATTTTACGGGATCCAATCCAGTAGGATTTTTGCCATTGTCAGAATAAACTTCATATTTGCCGTTTTTTCTTTTTACATCCATGGAAACTACGATGCACTGGTTTCCAAAAATTTCTGCTGCCTTTTTAATGATACTTGGATTTTTTAATGCCAATGCATTGATTGAAATTTTATCTGCCCCTTCTCGTATGATTTTCCTCATATCATCCAAGTTTCTTATTCCTCCTCCTACAGTTAATGGCACGAAACTTTTTTTAGAAACTTCTGTTATCAATTTAAAATCTGGTCCCTTACCCTGCCTCGTTTTATCAATGTCAAGCAAAATTATCTCGTCTATGCCCCACTTATTTAAAAATTCAATACAAACACCAATGCTTCCAATCGGCAAATACTTTTTAAATCCTACGCTTTGCACAACAATTCCGTCTTTAATGATTAATGTAGCGACAATTCTTTTTTTAAGCATAGTAATTTATTCCCTTGCGCTTTTTAACGCACTATAAAATGTTTCGTATTCTTTTACTAATTGGTAGTCATCAACATTCGCAACAAGATCATCATATTTTTGTGCATTTATAGTTTTTAAAGACTGACGTATTTTCTCAAAAACACCCTTGATTTTTTCTTCGGACGGATTTCTGGTGTCGACTATATATTCATAATGGCTTAATATGGGCGATTTGCTTAATAAGTATTTTAGTTCCGTAGCATCTTCTTCTTTTGTTCCAGGTGAAAAATCAAAGAATAATTCTGGCATAGCTTCCCTCATTTTTACTCTAAATCTTGGACTCTCTTTGAGGAGTTTCTCAAAATCTTTATGAGATTTTAATTCTTCAAACACTTCCCTTTGTAGGTTGTTATCTAAAAAAATCAACGATTGTGCATGGTAATCTGAAAGTGTTTTATTTTTTAAGTAATTTTTAAGAATACCCCTAAAATCTAGTTCAGAATTTGTTTGCGAAATCTTATATAGCGTTTCAATTTCAGTCCTGTCTGCACTCTCTGCAATTTTTAAGTATTCTTGTCCAATTGCTTTAATAAATGGTTTTGGTAGTCCCTGCGGCACTCCTTGTTTTTTCATCAGTTCCAATGCTCTTGATACATAAAACTGCTTTTCTTCTTCTGGGCTTACATGACCTCCTACATCACCAGGTTTTTCCATTTTCAAGGCATAAAAAGACAGAATGTGTTTTAATTGTTCTTCCTTATTTGGAGCAGTATCTTTAAGGTCTTTTCCAATTGCATTAACCACAGGCTCCATTCTGGTGAGCGTATAATCTAAACCTTCTATCTCTTTAGTATCTAAATTTCTCTTTGCCCACGTAGTATCAATGATAACCGCATTTGCAGCACCCCCTCTTGAAACAGTAACGAATGTATTCCAAGCATGTCCGCTCTTATTCATTTGTTGCTTGTTCCAATCCTCTCTTTTGGGAGCAAAAGTTTCTGTGCCTTTTTCATATAGGCAATAAGTATCACGAAGTTGACTGAACTGCGTTTGGTTTTCCTTTAATGCTTCAAAAACTGCTTTAATAGCACTGGCAAAATTTCTGCAGACTCCATTACCCTTCCAATCTTTATTATCTCTTTTTTTCTTTCCTTCTTTCAAAAGTTCCAAGGTAGTGCTTTCATCTGCCTCTGTTTTTTCTGGCTCACCCGTATAAATTCCTTTGTATTTTTTTACATCACTCCACTTATATTTCGTTAAATCAATAACTATTTGAGTTGCTAACTCTATTGCTTGTTTTGGAGTAAGTGCATCTAAATGTTCAATTTTTAACTGCTTCAAAATGTCTTGACCATCCTTTTGGAGATGTTCAGAAACAAAAGCAAAGAGCTTTTTCTCCCAATCTTTTTCTTTAATTGTTTCTTGATACGTTGAAGCTCCCGGTTCAGTTCCGTCCAGTCTTCCTTCCCCTATTAAATACTTTTTAATGGAATCTGGTATTTCGTGAGTCTCTTTTGACGGGGCAACATTTGGATTAAATGCGGTAAGTTCTTCAAAGGCAATCTTTTCATTTTCAGCTGTTTTAATTTCAAGCAAGGGATTACGTGTTAACTTTTCCTCATCTTTTCTCCTTTCTAAAAAATAATCCTTAGCTTCGTTCCAGGTATCAAATTCTTTATAGGTTGTGCCAATATAATGACCTGTTTTTGTATCAACTAATCCCGGAAGCATAACTCTAAATTTGCCCTCTGGATTTTCATCAATTCTGAAGAAATATTTTGAATATGTTTTTTCCAGCGAGGCTCTTTCAAATTGCTCTTTCACATCTTCTTTTACTTGTTCTACGGCTGTCTCAGCTTCTTGTCTTGTTTCAAAAATTTTCTTGGTTGTTCCAAAAATCAACCTTTTATTTTTATCCAAAAGACCGGGCATATTAACTTCAAAACCATTTTCAACTGGACTTATTTCATACAAACCTATCACAGATTTCTTTTTTTCTGGCTTTAACCGTTCTTTATTATCTTGTGATTGTTGTTGTGACTGCTCATTTTTTTTTGACATAAGTTCAATATCTGACCAATCATCTGCGAGATGGACAAATTACTCACTATGAAATGCTTAGATGATTGAAGAATGACCTAAACAACTTCAAGCCGTTGTTTTGTGATTTCTCGGGGTGAAATTGGACTCCAAAAATATTATCTTTTTGCACCGCCACCGCCATCTCTTGGCCATAATTACAAGTTGCCGCAGTATATTTTCTATTACACTCTAAATAGTAGCTATGGTCAAAATAAAAATTTGAACCATCTGATAATTTTGAGAATAAAGGCTCTTTTTTAAAAATATTTATTGTATTCCATCCAACGTGAGGTATTCTAAATCCCTTTTTTTCTTTAAACCTTACAACATTCCCGCTTATAAAACCCAATCCCCTGTGAAATCCGTTTTCTTCTGACCAGTCAGCAAACACCTGGAATCCCAGGCAAATTCCTAAAATCGGCTTTTTCTTTTTTAAAACTTGTTGCTTTAACAATTGAGTGATTTTAAACTTTTCAAGATTCTTCATTGCTTCGCCAAAAGCGCCAACACCGGGTAAAATAAGAACCTTGGCATTTTCAATGTCCTTTTTTTTATTTGAAACCAAAAAATCATATCCTAAGGATTCAAGCGCGTTTATCACCGATTGATCATTTCCAACCCCATAATCAATAATAAGAATGGGTTTGTTCATTTTAACTCTACTTTTAATTTAAATTTCTCATTTCTATCTTTTTTCCAGATGTTTTTATTACGATATGATTCAGCAACTTTCCAAAATTTCTTTTCTGAAATTCCAAGGTATTTACAAAATCTTTTAATAAATCTATCAGCGCATTTGCCATCGTACTTTTTAACAAACTCTATTGCTTTTTTTCTTGTTATCATTTTGAGTCTCACTGCTTCAGCTATCTGGTCGGTAACTTGGCCAAAACCAAATTTTAAATATTTTAGCATCTGGTTTACCACTACATAGTCTTCGTCTAAGGCGCCGAAGCCATAAATATCTCCAATATCTTCAGGCGGATCGTCCCGCACCATCAAACCTCTTTTAACAGCAAATTCAGCATTTTTAAACCTTGTGAAATCTTTTATATAGTAACCCAAATAAACAATTCTCAATTTTGCCCACTCTAATTCTTCATCTTCAGGATATTTGTATAAAATAAGATCTTGGTCCTCCATTTCTTCAGTCACTAAATTATTTTTTCTTGGATCTCCCCCTTGCAACGTATGATAATATTTCATTTTGTTTGCATCTCCTGTTAAAGATCCGACACCCGTATCTCCCATGGCGATAGCTGGATTTTCTCCTAAAAATATAAGAGGGATATGATAGGCAATAGCAACCTTAGGAGCCGACGCGTAAAGAGCCATCTCTGTTGATTTACACCAATTTCCATATTTCAAAAACCCTTGCAACATTAATTTTTTCCATACTTTAGGATTTGGAGCCGTTGTAATACAGTCAAAACCCAGGGAAATGAGATTTGATATGTTGCGAGCTCCCCTTTCTGCAAGCTGCTCTGGTGGGTATTGGCAAGAAACCAATAACGGCTTTAATCCTAGCTCATCTCTAACAAATATGGACTGGCGAGTACTGTCTTTTCCTCCGCTCACCCCAATAATACAATCGTATCCTGAAACATTATGTTTCTTCCCATATTCAGCAATTTCCTTTAATTCCCTAGCTCTTTCCCCCCAATCAATTGCTTGGGTCTGTTTAGCAAAAAAACAGGCCAGGCAAACCCCATTTTTATCAAATTGAATGCCAGGCCTGGTATCTGGTTGAACACATTCTTTGCAATATTTCATTTATTATTAATTTCGGTTAAATTTAACTTGATTTTCTAGCGTCTTCAATAAATATAGCCACTCCCTCTTTGGATTTTGCCGATACTAAGGATTTAGCAAGGGCTTCCGGAGGAATAGTTATGGCGTGGCCTCCAGCTCTTGAAAAGTATTCAACGTTTTCTGGACTCCTTACGGAAGCTATTAAAATTTCAACACCATTAATCTGATAACAATCAAGCCAATCGCGCGTATTTTTAATTGCGTTAAAAGCGACTTGAACTCCGTGCTCTTCTGCGATTCTACCCGCAAAAATGCTGATGAAATGAGGTTTTTTTGCATTTGCAGATTGTAAACCATTGGCAAGAGTTTTTGCTGTCAATATTGCCTGATTATAGGTCATCACTGAGGTCACGTTTATAATTATTCCCTCTTTGACCAATTGATTAATCGCTGAAAGCAAAGAGTTGCCATTTCTGTCAATTACAGTCACTTTCACTACTATATTTAGAGCCCAGTTGGTAAATTCTCTTGCCTGGCTTATAATTTCTTCTGGGTTTTCTGATGTTACTTCAACACTTAGTGGTCTTGGATCAATTAATTTTGCAATTTCCAGGATTCTTTCCTTAACTTTTTCCTTGTCCAAAATTCCCGCTTTTACAAAAGTTGTGGGATTGGTAGTAACCCCGTCGCAAAGCCCTTCTGCAAGATATTTTTTAATTTCCTCTATGCTGGCTGTGTCTATAAATATTTTCATATTTTGTTCTTTTTAATTTAACTTTGTTTTACGAGATTGCCAATCCAATTAATTCTTTTGGGGACCGAGGTACTTTCTGCTTTTGTAGATACATAGTTTACTAAATCAAAATATCTGTTTGTCGAATTTTCATTGTCAAAATAACCATGCAAATATAAATTATTGTTCAACATACGAACATTATCCTCAATAAAGACGGCTGAATGCGTTGTAAACTTATGCTCTTCTGGTCCCTTATCAGAATCTTGAAAAAGGTAAAGATTTTTCAGTTCTCCTTCTTTAAAGGCTCTTTTAAGGTCTTCAAGAACTTGCTCTTTAGAGACATTATTTGTAAGCTTGAACCTAAAATCAAGCATTGAAACTCCGTCGTAGGGAACGACGGTGTAATTTACCGTAAAATTATTTTTGTTAATGAAATCTAAAAGATTAGGTCCTGATTTTTCAAGAGTACAAAATTTTCTGTTCATAGTATTAAAATCTTTAAGTTTGTAATTGGGAACACTGTGTACAAAGTTAGCATCGCTTTCCAAAACGCCGTACTTTTTATTGATATAATTTGTTAAAGGAACATATGAGTTGACTGTGCAAGAACCGTAAGAAATTACCTTCATGTCTTTATTGTATTCAAGATGATTAAAACCATAAATTAAATTTTTAGCGTCCCATGAAGTTGCAGAAATTACTACTAATTTTGTGTTGTCTAGAATATACTTTTCACAGTCTTTGGCAATATTGTTTTTACCAGAGCATTCCAAAAATATATTAGGCTTTCCTACCCAAGGTATTTGGTCTTTTAATTTGTTTGTATACTCTATAGTAACCTTTGCGGCATCTGAGTCAGAAAAAACCAAATTACTTTGCAATATACTCACCTTATAATCTTTAAAAGAAACGTAAGAGTCATTATTAATGATAGAAAGCGCATCTTCAATTGAAAGAAAATTATCGTTAATGTAATTAATTTCAAAATTAGCGCTGTTTTTCCTATCAAGCCAATACCTTAAAAGGTGAAGTCCGAACCTGCCAAATCCATTTATTCCAGTAGTTGTTATAGGCCTTGTTTTAATAATGAGGGTTTCTTGTATTTTATCTTCTATTTTCAGTAAATCTTCAAGTGTATCTGCAGAACTTATAATTTGATTGGTCCTTGCAGCTGAATGTACCAGGGGTTTTACTCTATCTCCAATTTTAGACCTGAAATAGACATCTCGCACCCCCCTTATATTTTTAAGTTCTTCTGCCCCTTGAATATCAACAATGATTCCTGAATCATGGATTACCGAAATGGTAGAAGACCATTTCACCCATTTGGGCACCAAGTCAACCGGATCTAATGGAAGCCCACAGGCAATATCTATTGTAGCTTTTAAGATATCCATGCCAAAGCTATAGGGTTTTCTCAGTTGTGAATCAAATCCTCCGGAAGTTCTGGCAGTTACTTCAAGAATTCTTACATTTCCCTCTTCATCTACTAATAAATCTCCCTTAAATGCTCCATCCGTGACACCCAAGACCTTGGCAGCTTTATCCATTTTTTCATACATGGCGCTCTGCACGCTTTCTGGCAGTAAAGAGGGAGTGCGGGAGCCAATATGCACCGCATATTTTTCCTTTGGCAGGAAAATCCTGTCTGAAACGCCAGCGGGATATAATTTACCCTGATACAAAACTGTGTCCACACTATATTCTTCACCTTTTAATTCTTCTTCAATTAAAACTTCTTTTGTAAAGTTGCAAAAACTTAACGCTAAGTTAAATGCTTGCTCTAACTGGTCTTCGCTAGTTATTTTAGTTATCCCCTTACAAGCCCAGCTGTCTGCTGGCTTTACATAACAGGGGAAACCAACATCTTTTACTGCTTCCTCAACTTCCTGTAGGTTCTTAGCCGTGGCGAAGCGGACATTTTCTACGCCAGCCCCCGAAAGAATGTGACGCATTCTAATTTTACTCTTGCAATTTAAAGCAGCTTCGGGGTCTATGCCGGGCAAACCAGCTTCTTTTGCAGCATAAGCTACGGTGTAAGCGACATCATGTCCTTGAGTGTATACTGCAATGATTTTGCCTTCTGACTTTAACTGCTTTGCCACTTTAGCTGCTCCACCTAAGTCATTTATATCAACGCAATAGAAAAAGTCAGCGTATTCTCTTGCAACACAGTTTTCTGAACCATCTAAAAGATAGGTGGTAAAACCAAGCTCTTTTGCCTTCTTCAAACCCGGTATCTGCAGCTCACCCCCCCCAATAATTAAAATTCCTTTTTCCATATTATAGACTTGCTTTGTAATAATTTTTCGTGACGAAAAATTATTACGCAGTAAGTTTTTTTTCTAATTCTTTTAAACTTTTAACTATTATTAAATTGTCTTTAACTAAATTTTCTTTGTTATTCGTTATCCAACAAACTTTAGCTCCCATATTAAGAAATCCCTCAACATCATTTTTAAAATTATCACCTATATAAAGAAACTCTTCTGGAAATTTTACTGATATTTTATTCAAATATTTATTAAGACTTTCAAGTATTTTTTTGGTTGGTTTTTTATCTTTCTTGCCTTTTCCGTAAATAACGAAGTCAAAATAATCATAAATTCCGGCCTTTTTTATTCTTCCTTCCTGGTACGACCGTTTTCCATCTGTAATAATTCCCATTTTAAATACAGTTTTCTTTATTGATTCCAATAAATCTTTTGCGCCATTTAGGAGTTTTTCGTCTTGGAAAGTTTTTCTTAGTTCTAATAAAATCTCTTCTTTAAATTCCTTGCCAATTTTAAGCTCGGCTAAAGTATCATCTAAGTGAAATTTGTAATTTGGTCCCTTCTTATTATATATCTCAAAAAACCTTTTTTCCAAATTTGGTGATAAAAAACTGTAATCTCTTAAAACTTTTTGCCACCTTTGTCTTATTGAATACTGCCCGTCAATCAAAGTATCATCAAAATCAAATCCAATTGCTCTTATGTTTCCAAAAAATTTAGTATTTCCTGATTTTTTCTGTAATTTTGCCATATTTTTTCCTTAGCTGGCTAATTCCTTTTTCTACAACTTTTTCATCAAAAGTCAAACTGCCTTCTGTTCTTATGTAGACATATAGGGGAATGGGTAGGTGTTTGCCTATTTTTTTGGCTTTCATCATTCTCAACAAAAAGTCATATTCTGCAAATACAAAATCTTTGTTGTAAAGCCCTAATTCTTTGAATAATTCTTTCTTAAACATTATTGCAGTAGCCAAGCTGTTAAATATGTTTTTTTTTAAAGAAACCTTTTTCCTTTTTACGCCATAAAAAGGCTTTTCAAAATAATCACAATAAACAAAGTCCGCAAATTTATCCTTTTCAAATTCCTTCAACATTTTTTCTAAAGTATAGGGAAGAAACTGGTCATCTGAATCAAGTAAAGTTACATATTTGCCCCGGCTTTCCAAAATACCTCTATTGGTTGCAGGAGTACCTCCCAAGTGTTCTTGATGAATTAATCTTATTTTCCCTTTGTAATTTTTTAGGATATCCAGTGTATTGTCTTCTGACCCATCATCTATTACCAGGATTTCGTAAAGTTCTTTATTTAATGTTTGACGAAGAGCGCTGTCAATAGCTTTTTTCACGAATTTCCCTGAGTTATAAGTACGTATTATAACGCTTATTTTTGGTTTGTTATTTTTCATTTCAAATTTTCATTTTGAAAGCACGTGTTCCCAACTTATGCTCCGATATTTTTGCAGATTTTTTGTTGCTTTATATCCCCCAACCAGCAATTCGTAATACTTAGGGTCCAATCCTCTTCTATGATTGCCCGGTCTTAAAACGGCAATATTTTCCCTGCTGAATTTTTCCCCCTTTTTAATGTTTTTTATGGCAAAGACGCATCTTTGAGCAAAGGATCTAGGAATCATTTCATTTTTATAAGCTTTTCTTTCTGGACTCCCTAGTAATTGGTTTTGAATCTTTATTTTCCTGCCTATTTTCATCTCTTTTTCTGTTCGCCTTATGGTTTTTACCATTAAAGTAAGCTCTTTGGGCTCTAGGGCAAAAAAGTGATCAGGCCCTGGCATATTTTTATCTAGTGTTATATGTTTTTCAATGATTTTTGCTCCCAATGCCACGGCTGCCCTTGGCGCAATTATTGGGTCAGCTGAATGGTCTGAATATCCTATCACTATATCAGGAAAAGCTGTCTTTAGGGCGTAAATCACAGAAAGATTAAGTCTATTCAGGGGTGCTCCGTATTCGGCAATGCAATGCAGAAGGGCTATTCTATTGTTTTTTTCCTCTTTAAATATTTCCAGTGCCTCTGCTATCTCTTTTATTTCAGCTGCCCCACAGGAAAATATAATTGGCTTCTGGAATCTAGCCACATATCTTAAAAGTGGAATGTGGGTTATTTCATACGAGGCAAACTTAAAAGCTGGCATTTTGTATTTTTTTAAGATATCCGCCCCCTTCTCTTCGCAGACAGTGCAAAAAAATTCTAACCCCTTACTTTCAGCATATTTCTTTAATTTGGGAATCCAACTTTGGGGCAATTGGGCACTTTTGACTATTTGATATATATTCTTCTTCCTGCCTTGACCGCTTTTATCATTTCCGGCGCTAGGAGGATACATTTTTTTAGCAAAAAACAGTTGAAATTTTACCGCATCGCAACCGGCCCTTGCCGCTGAATCTATCAATTTTAAGGCATTTTCGTATTCTCCATTAAAGTTAATACCAACTTCAGCAACTATAAAACAGGGGTTGCTGCCTCCAATTTTAGTTTTTCCAATGTTAAACTCTTTTGCCATAAATTATAATTTTGATATTTATCCCGCACTTAAAAATATATCTCAGCTACAAAATCATAATTTTTAAGTGCGGGATTCCGCTCGTAATTTAAGCTTCCTATAAGTAAGCAAAAACTTGTTAATAGGGCTTGAATTACTCGCTTCATTTTCTGTAATATGCAATAATTTTTATTACGGCCCTAACAACATCCTCTGCATCTTTCTTGCCTAAATCAGGATGCATAGGCAAGGAAATTATTCTGTCAAAAATATATTCTGCATTGGGAAAATTACCTCGTCTAAATCCAAATTTTTCCTTATAATAAGGGTGCAAATGGACAGGAATAAAATGAACGCTGGCTCCAATATTTTCTGCGTCCAAAGCAATGAAAAACTGATTTCTGTCTACTTTTAATTTATCAATGTCAATTAAAATTGAGTACAGGTGCCTAGCGTGCTTTATGTACTTTCTTGGAGTAGGAATAGTGATTTCTTTAACATGTTTAAAATTCTTGTTATAAAACTGGGCTATTTTTTCTCTCTTCCTAATAAAACCCTCCAATTTTTTAATTTGATGCATGCCCATAGAGGCCTGGATGTCTGTCATATTATATTTAAATCCAGGATACTTTATCTCATAATACCAATATCCTTTCTTAGAATACCTTTTCCAGGCATCCCTATTCATACCGTGTAGACTCATTACTCTTATCTTTTCTTCTGCGTTATTATCTTTTAAGCAAACCATTCCACCTTCGGCAGTCGTTATATTTTTTGTTGCGTAAAAGCTGAAGGTTGTATAATCACTGATTGTTCCTATATTTCTGCCTTTATACTTAGCTCCTATGGCGTGAGCCGCGTCCTCTATTACTACTAAGTTATGCTTCTTGGCAATCTTTAAAATTTCATCCATATCGCAGGGATGTCCTCCGTAGTGCACGGGCATTATGGCTTTGGTTTTCTTTGTTATAGCTCTTTCAATTAAACTAGGATCAATATTATAGGTATCTTTTTGAATATCAACGAAAACCGGTTTTGCTCCAACATGCAAAATGACATTAGAAGTAGCCGCAAAAGTAAACGGGGTTGTAATAACTTCATCCCCGAACCCAATACCAGCTGCAATTAGTGATAAATGTAGCCCGGCAGTACAGGAATTTAAAGCTACGGTATATTTGCAACCCACATATTTTCTAAGTATCTGTTCAAATTTATGTGTTTTTGGACCAGTGGTTATCCAGCCCGATTTTAAAGTATCAACTACTTCACTAACTTCCTCCTTGCCAAAAGAATAAGGGAAGGGAGATAGTTGACTTTTTCTTACTTTTTTACCACCGGCAATAGCTGGTTTCTCTATCATATTCTATTTCTTTGAACTATATGAGCGTTAATTTCTTTTAATTCCGGCTTTTGATTAATAAACTCTAAAACTTCTTCTGTTCCAAAAAATTCTCCTTTCTTATACAAATTTTCGTAAATTTTAGTTATTAATTCCAAGTCTTCTTTAGTATCAAGAGTTAAGCGCAAATCAGGATTTTGGAAGTATTTGGGAAGTTCTACCTTGCTAATCTTAAAAATATTGGGGTTTTCTTGAAAATAAGATGTAAGGTTTTCTCTGTTATAGGTGTCTCCTGCCTTTTTATAAGCCAAATCTAATGCTTGAAAATTCAAAACTGCTACATCTAATCCCAAAGGCAGAAGCCTTGAGGGATAAGAGGTGTCAGTATAGTCAGAATTTCTGTCTATGTGTTGTTTAATTGTTAAATCAATTATCTCTGGATCAATTAGGGGCTTATCAGCCGGAACTTCTACAACAACGTCACAGCCATTTTCTTTAGCCGCTAAATAAACCCTTTCTAGAACTTCTTTTTCGCTGCCTCGGTAATAGGAAATCGAGTTTTCCAAGGCAAATTTCTCTAAAATATCATTCTCTTTTGTATTAGGAATCGCTAAAATAATCTGGCTCATCAATTTTGAAAACCTTAAGCGCTCAATGATGTGCTGCAGTACAGATTGGCCAAAAATAGGAAGTAAAACTTTTCCTGGCAATCTTTCAGAGCTCATTCTTGCTTGAATAATTGCAGATATTTTTTTTTGCTCCGAGTTTACCATTTCTCAATTACTTTTTTAGTTTTTTCCCGGAGGTTCTTATAAATTTTATAGACCTTAACATCAAGCTTTGGAGAAACAAGCTTTAATATTTCATGCCCCCAAATTCTGTACTGGCCCGAAACTTTATAAGCTTCAATAATACCGTTTTTTAGCATTCTTTTCATTGTACTCTCGCTAATCTTTAAAAAATCGCGGGTTTCCTTTGAGGTATATATTTTATCTGGTTTAATTTGTTCTACCATTTTCTTTATGTTTCATGATCTATGTTAAACCCCTATTGACGGGGTGTCAATAGGGGTCAAAATAGGTCAAATTGATTATAGAACAGTTGGCTTTGCTGTATCTTTTTTTCGTAATCCAAAATTAAATCAATGATTTTACTTAAAGAGTGCAGGATTCGAACTATCATCAATTGAGCGTCGGGTCTCTGGCTTTT
>JBBTQB010000008.1:0-8778 GCA_038065835.1 Patescibacteria group bacterium
GGAATTAACTTTTTAACGCCGCTTCAAGTGGTCAGAAGCTCCTGAGGATAATTCGGGGGGTTCGGGGGTTCGGGGGTTGTGTGTGTTTGAAAATTCTTATTTTGATTTTAAAAAAAGCTCTCACAGTATCTGCTGCGAGAGCTCTATTTGCTTTCAACTATGAGTGATTGCCTTTAACCGTCAACCGTCAATGGATCATCTCCCCTAAGAAGGTATCTAATAACCTGGGGTTTCAATCGCCCAGAGCTCTCAAACACTAATCCTTGCTTAACGGCTTTTATCATAAGCGGTCCTACAATTGGATCTCCTCCCTCAACACCACTGTTAGCCGCAAATTCCAATTGCCCTAACTCACTTGGTGTGAGCCCACCGATGCTGTGTGCAATCTTATCTCTAATCATAATTATTCCTCCTAGTTGATGGTTTGATATGATTTGGAACTGAGTTAAGTCTAGCACAAAAGCAAAATATTATCAATTATTTTTTAATGTTTAAATTGAGTATATTTTCTAAATAAGTAACTTTGCTTTCTAATTTTGCTATCCTTTCTTTGTGATCATCAAGAATAACTTTTTCAATTTTATCAAATCTTCCTTCTGCCCACTTTTTCAAACCACTAATTTCATTACTCACATGCTCAACAGAAGCAGTTTTATCAAAACCTTTCTGAATCATTACTGCTAATTGATCTATAGTGATGTTTTTCTTTACCATGGGTTAAGTATAGTTTTTTAAAAAGTCCATGTCAATGTCTTCTGCGTAAAAACCACTAAAACATAAAATTTCCCATGGCGTACGGGCAAAAAATTTCCTGCCCCCAGTCCCAGGAAATTTTTTGCTGGTTGTCCGTCCGTTTCTTTGCTAAAATACAATCAATCGGCGTCCGGGTTTTCCTCGTAGTAAGTTCTAACTTTGTATTCAGGCAGTGTGGCGGGGCGTATCCGAGCGTACGATTTAGTTTCGCTTCGCCACGCACGGAGCGCGTGGCACATCAGTCAGGATTTTACTGGAAGTAAGTCCCGAACTTTTTGGTATAATGTCCACCAGAATCTGACTTTTCGGTTTTTCACCAACCATCCGGAGGGCGGCACTTCGTGCCGCCCATCAGTTGGCTTCAAAAAAGCCTTCATGTTTTATAGTGGTGGACCCACCGGGAATCGAACCCGGCCCTGATCCATGCCATGGATCCGTAATGCCGATTTACTATGGGCCCTAGAATCATTTCATATTAGAGTTTTTTTGTGAATTTATCAATCCCCAAAAATTTTTCTATTTTATCCAAAAAAACAAAATGAAGTCCCAATAATTGAAGGCCTATAAAAATGAGCCAAGCGGCACCAGGAGTGAAAGGAGTAACAAGAGCAGTAAAACCTACAATAATTGCAAATACGCCAATTAATCTTTTACGTTTTTTTGTTTCGTAAAATTTCATATTTACGCTATTTACAAGTCTGTTTTTTTAGTATACCATATAAATATAATAGGGCCCCATAGCTCAATTTGGCAGAGCAGTTGCCTTTTAAGCAATTGGTTGCAGGTTCGAGTCCTGCTGGGGTCACAAATTAAAAAATCCCATTGGGGATTTTTTAATTTGTTGATCTCAGTGTGGCGAGAACCTGCTCACCGCATGACGTTTTCGCCCGCAGGCGAAACCCCGCTGGCTTTCGAGAACTGCTTTCGAGTCCTGCTGGGGTCACACAAATGAAAACCGTGATTTAAATCACGGTTTTCATTTGTGTGGAACTCGAACCCAAATTACCCTGTATAGGAAAATAGGAACGAGGTGATGTAAGAAACCGCGGGTTTCTTAAGCCGGGGGTCGGGGTGATTTGAAAAAGTTCTAGCGAAGCGGAGAACGGGGAGGAGGTCACTATTTTGTTATTTTTGAAATTATTATTTGATTGGAAATTAGAAATTAGAAATTGAAAATCCCAGTTTTTGCCTTGTAAAAATATGACTATAATCCCTCCCTCCTTAATTCATCAAGAAGTTGTTTTTGTTTTTTAGATATCTTCTTTGGAGTTTTTATTGTCAATTCAACATACATATTACCCCTGCTATAAGAACCAAAATGTGGTATTCCCCTTCCTGAAATCCTCAAAACTTTTCCAGATTCTGTGCCCTGGGGAACTTTTAGTAATATATTTGTCTTTTCCAAAGTTGGCACTTCAATCTCATCTCCTAAAATTGCCTGAGAGTAAGTAATTTCTTGTGAAATAAATAGGTCATCTCCTTTTCTGGTAAACAAGGGATGATTTTTAACATATACCCTTACATAAAGCCTCCCTGACTTACCCCCTTTTTTACCAGCATCGCCCCTTCCTTCAATTTCTATAACTTGATTATTATCTATGCCAGCAGGTATTTTAAAACTAATTTCTTCATTTCCCTTTACTCTTCCCTCTCCCCTACAGACATTGCACAGTTTTTCTGGCCTTGTGCCGTCTCCCTTGCATTCTGGGCAAATGGTAAAACTTGTGTAAGATCCCAAGATAGTTCTTTTAACTTCTTGTACTTGTCCCTGTCCTCTGCACATAATGCATTCATTAATCTTAGTTCCGGGTTCTGCTCCATTTCCGTGGCATCTGTGGCATGCCACTTGCTTTGATAAAGTAATTTTTTTGTGAATTTCTTTTAGTGTTTCTTCCAAAGAAACTTCAATATCAATTTGTATGTCCCTGCCCTTTCTTATATCTTTTTTTTGAGCGCGTCTTGCTCCTCCACCAAAGCTAAAAACGTTTTCAAAAATATCTCCCAAATCTTCAAAATCAAAATCTTGCTCGCCCTGACTTCCAAAGGGATTCTTTTGCCAAGACCAATTCCAGCCAGGGGCTGGTCCGCCTTCGGCGGAAAAATCTCCGTCAAAAGTTCTGCCAAACTGGTCATATTGCTGTCTTTTTTTTGCGTCAGAAAGAACCTGATAAGCTTCATTTATCTCTTTAAACTTCTTTTCATCCCCCCCTTTATCAGGGTGATACCTATGAGCGAGTTTATGAAAAGCTTTTTTTATTTCATCTTGGGAGGCATTCTTTGTAACTCCTAATATTTGATAGTAATCCATAATTTCTATTGACAATAGCTAATATATTTTATAAGATAAATATCTGCTACTTCCTAACATAATTGATTGGAGGGTTTCTATGGACGTTTCTCATCTTATGAATGAGTGCGCGGATCCTGAAGATTCGGTTTGCCGCGAAAAGTTCAAAAAAGAATTCTTGCGACTGGTGGAAAGATATGGTCTTGAGGAAACCACCGAGGCCATAGTGAAAAATATATATGATGATCCTGAAATCAGACAGGAGCTCAAGAAATTGCACAGGCAGGGGGCTACGGATGATGAGGTTGCGGAAGTATTGGGAGAAATCACGAAAGAACTAATTGAAAAAATGCTGTTCAATAAAAATCCAGTTTAGTGCCATGGCTCTTTATATAGGGTGCCGTAGGTCAATTCGACTCGGCACCGTTTTTTTTACAAAACCACAGCACAAAAATTTCAAGGAAATTTTATGCTGGGCTTCGCGATTATTTAAAAAATAATCGCTCGTTTTCAAAATTCAGTTATTCATAAATATTCTTTCGATGACCAATTCTAGTAAAAAGAACTGTATCAGTATTCATAAATATAAAAAGTACTCGGTATTTTCTAGTTATTCTGAAAGAAAATAGGAAGTCACGATTTACTAACTTTTTAGTATTTAGTCTTGGATCACGCCAATTTTTCTTAAACAGTAATTCTTGTTTCCTAAACAGATTCTGTATATTTTTTGGAAGGTCTTTAAAATTTTTGGAAAACTTTTCACTATAAACTACTTTCATAGATTAGTTAAAAATTTCCCCTTCTTATAGTCTCTTACTGCTTTTTCTACATCTTTTTTTAACTCAGTAGAATTTTCATAATCTTCGAGTGACTCCAATTCAAACTCTTCTCTCACTTCATTGAGAATTCTTCGAGCTAGCTCAGGCAAAGACAAACCATAGCGCATGGCAATTTTATTAAGTCTTTCCTTTTCCGATTTTTTTAATTTTACGTTAATTGTGTTCATAGTTTTATTTAGCACTTTTTATCAATTCTTAAATCGTAACATTAGTGTCATTCGCCTGCCTGTGCGTAAAGCACGCAGACAGGTAGATTGGTGTCGCTACTTTATTTCTTCTCCTTAAACTCTCCTTCATCCGCTTTCGGCTCCTCTTTGTTCTTAGGTTCTTCAGTTCTTTCATTCTCCTGTTCTTTAGTTTTATACAACTCTGTCCCTATCCTCTGCATTTCTTGTGATAATTCCTGCGTTTTTGCCTTTATTTCTTCTATGTTATCACCGTCTTTAATTTTTTTCAACGCATCTATTTTTTCCACAGCCACTTTTTTATCAGATTCAGAAACTTTATCCTTTGCGTCGGCTAATGTTTTTTCTGAAGTATAAATTAATTGATCAGCTAAATTTCTGGCTTCAATAAGCCCCTGCTTTTTCTTATCTTCTTCGGCGTGAAGTTCAGCATCTTTTTTCATTTTCTCAACTTCTTCTTTTGATAATCCGCCTGACCCTTCAATTCTTATAGATTGGGATTTTCCCGTTGCCTTATCTTTTGCCGAAACATTTAAAATTCCATTGGCATCAATATCAAAAGATACTTCAATTTGCGGTACTCCTCTTGGGGCTGACGGTATTCCATCAAGCATAAAACGCCCCAATGTTTTGTTACCTTCTACCATTGGCCTTTCGCCTTGCAAAATATGAATTTCAACTGATGGCTGGTTATCTGCGGCTGTTGAAAATATTTGTGTTTTAGCAGTTGGCACAGTTGTGTTTTTTGAAATTAAAATAGTATTTACTCCACCCATTGTTTCAATTCCAAGAGACAGTGGGGTCACATCAAGCAGCAAAACGTCTCTTACGTGTCCTTGCATTATTCCACCTTGAATAGCTGCCCCAATTGCCACAACTTCATCTGGATTCACCTCTTTGTTTGGTTCTTTACCAAAGAGCTTTCTTACTTCATCAATTATCTTTGGCATTCTGGTTTGTCCTCCAACTAAAACTACTTCATTTATATTACTTGGCTCAAGACCCGCTTCTTTTAATGTTTGTTTCACTAAGTTAATTGATTTATCAATGTAATCGTGTACCAGTACTTCAAATTGAGCCCTCCTAACTTTATAAAGCAAGTGCTTTGGTCCCGAAGCGTCAGAGGTAATAAATGGTAAATTTATTTCCGTTTCAATTGAGCTGGATAACTCTATTTTTGCTTTTTCAGCCGCTTCTTTTATTCTCTGTAAAGCCAGATTGTCCTTTGATAAGTCAATGCCGTTATCTTTTTTAAATTCACCAACAATCCATTCTATTAATTTTTGGTCAAAATCGTCTCCCCCCAAATGTGTATCTCCTCCAGTGGCTTTCACCTCAACAGTATCAGCTCCCACATCTAAAATTGAAATATCAAATGTACCTCCGCCAAAGTCGTATACAATAATCTTTTCATCTTTCTTTTTGTTGAGTCCATACGCTAAAGCCGCGGCCGTTGGCTCGTTAATAACCCTTTTTACGTCAAAACCTGCTATTTCCCCCGCAATTTTAGTAGCTTTTCTTTGTGAATCATCAAAATAAGCCGGGCAAGTAATAATAGCTTCTGTAATAGTTTCGCCAAGTTTGGCTTCTGCATCCGCCTTTAATTTTTGTAAAATCATCGCTGAAATTTCGGCGGGATTGTACCACTTATCGCCTCCGACAGAGGCGGATCCGCCTTCGGCGGACATTTTAACATCAACTCCTCCATCAGCAGATTCTCTTATTTCATAAGGCAAAAGCTTTTTGTCTCTTTGTGCCTCAGGGTCAGAGAACTTCCTGCCAATTAATCTTTTTACAGAAAAAATAGTATTCTTTGGATTTGTAACTGCTTGGCGCTTAGCCAAAACTCCAACTACCCTCTCCCCCACTTTTGTTATTGCCACAATTGAGGGTGTAGTCCTTGCTCCTTCCCTGTTTTCAATAATTTTCGGTTCGCCCGATTCCACAACTGCCATTGCAGAATTAGTCGTTCCAAGATCGATGCCTAATATTTTACTCATGTTAATTTATTTTTTAATTAATAATATTTTATAAGAGCTTGGTGAATAATGCTCTTTAGATGGGTTTTGCCAAAATTCTGAAGCGAAAATTTGATAAAACGAGGAGGTTTATACAGAGTATATGAATAATTCATATACTCAATCGCTCGGTCGGAATAAGAAAACGATTTTTCTTATTCCTCCCTTGCTCATGAGTATAAGCCGACGAATTTCAGCAAATTTGCAGCCAGAATTTTGGTAAAAAACGCTAATATGGCATTATTCACCAAGCTCTATAAAGAAACTATTTGATTACCCTCGGGTATTTTTGCTAGTTTTATATCTTGTATAATACCTAATTCTTTTGCTTCTTGAGGATTTTTTGTCTTAGCTCTAAAAAACATTTCTATTATTTCTTTTTCTGTTAATTTTGTTCTTTCTGCTATTATATCTGCTATATTTTTCTGATCCCTTTCAATTAGTGTCAACTGTTCCTTCAAATTTTTTTCTTCAAATCTTTGGTTTGGAGGAATATTAATGCCAACACCATGAAATAGAAATGAAGAATTTTGATTGCTATATCTTTCATCAGCTGCCAAAAAAATAACTGTTGCTATAGAATCAATAACTCCTATATTGTGCATTATGATTTTAGCTGGTAACGCCCTTATAAAGTTATAGAGAACTATACCATCATTAACACTTCCTCCTGGTGAAGAAATTAGAAAATAAAATTCTTTTTGTCCTCCACTTATTTTCTCACTTAAAAAATTCATTAAAACTTGAGATGTCCGTGGATTTATTGGAGAAGAAAATTTTATATATATCATATTTAAAGTTATTTACTAATTTTTACCCGAGCCGGTCTAATCACCTTACTTGTATGATTGGCTTCAATTCCTTCTAGCCTTCTTGCTCTTAGTAACATCTTGTATCCTTTTTGAAGTTCTTCGATGACGATTCCTGGTTCTTCCCCATCAACTGCAACTTCTTCTACCACTTCCATAGTTTGTGGATCAAACGGCTGACCTATGGTTTCAATTTGTACGATTCCCTCTCGTCTTAAAAAATCTTTAATTTGGGTTTGTATTTGTAAAAATCCCTCTGACCACCCTTTGTTTTTTATGTCCCCTGGCATCTGCTTCTTTGCCAAGTCAATGCTGTCTAAGATTGGCAGAATGTTTAAAATAATGTCTTCCTTGGCATATTTTATCAAATACCCTGCCCTCTCGGCTTCATCTTTTTTATAGTTTTCAAAATCGGCTTGGGCGCGTTTCCAGTTGTTCAAATATTCTTGACACTTTTTCTCAAGTTCACTTGCCTCAATCTCACTTACCAACGAGGCCGGGTCTCGTTGGTGGGGTTGGTTTTCTTCTGCGTGTTTTATAATGCCAACATTGCAAGTTTTGTGCTCTTTGCACCACATTTCGCATTTTTCTGCCATTTCTTTTTCCCTGTAATGAAAACCGCATTCTTTGCACTGGTATAAATTGTTAGTTTCCCTTGTCATATTGACACATTTATTAATCTTGAGCTTGGTGAATAATGCCATATTAGCGTCTTTTACCAAAATTCTGGCTGCAAATTTGCTGAAATTCGTCGGCTTATACTCTGTATAAACCTCCTCGTTTTATCAAATTTTCGCTTCAGAATTTTGGCAAAACCCATCTAAAGAGCATTATTCACCAAGCTCATTTTTATGACTATTGACAATAACTTTGGGGTATGCTATCATTTTTAAGATAGTACTTTTATAGCTAAATAAGGCTATTTACTTCACGAAGCACACAATTGTATCTAAACTTTGTAAGTTTAGGACCAATTGCGTGTTTCGTGAATGATTCATGGTTACGCGATGGGAGGACCCTGCTTATGATTGTCTTTTGCTGTCTGATTTTGTGATCGTGGCTGATATTTTAAACCAAGGAGGTAGTCATGGATTGGCCGTAGCAGTAAGTTCTTTTGTTTAATATGGGTCTTTTAGCTAAGGGTGGGTTGCTTGTGAATGCTTAGCATCACTTGCAACCCGCCCTATTAATTTACAAAAATTTTAAAAGGCCCCCAACTTTTTAATTAATTCTTTAATCAAATCAATATTCTTTTTATAGGTTGTCCTAGATGGTACAACGATTTTCAAAACATCAAAAAGCATTTCTTCTTCTATTCTATTAAAATTAAGTGAAGTGTGTATCTGTTCTAAGGATTTTGTTAGTTCTTTTGCTAACTCTAATTCTTTTTCTATTTTTTGTTTTGCCTCCTCAACCTCTTTCAATATAAATTCGGGAAATTTATCTAATTTACCAGAAAATGTTATTTCAATAAAAAATTTATAGCCCTTTTCTGTCGGTACTCTGCCAGCCGAAGTGTGGGGCTGAGTTATATATCCTTCTTCTGTTAATTCCTGCAAATCATTTCTTATGGTTGCTGGAGAAACACCTAAACTGCACCTTTTTTTTAAAAGCTCGGAACTTATGGGTTCTGCTCTGTTAATGTATTCTTTAATTAAGGAATTTAAAATTTTTTCTTGCCGTTCTGTGATCATTTTGAGTGATTTAAGATTTATGATTCCCGCCTGCGCCAACCCGCCTGCGTGCGAAGCGCGGGCAGGGGCTTTGGCGGGCAGGTAAGATTTACGAATCTATATTAGTAAATTAGCAAACCATTGTCAAGATTGATAATTTAGAGCTTGGTGAATAATGCTCTTTAGATGGGTTTTGCCAAAATTCTGAAGCGAA
>JBBTQB010000009.1:0-16780 GCA_038065835.1 Patescibacteria group bacterium
AATTTCTTCGGATTTTCTCGTTGACGATGCGCTGGGGGCATCGTCTAGGTCATGGATTTTGCTTCGCAAAAGTCCAGAGACCCGACCTCAAAAATCCTGTGAAATTATCTCATTTTTGAGATTCTCAATCTGATGATAGTTCGAATCCTGCACTCTAATAGTAGAAATAAATATCATAAATTAACTAACATTAATACAACTTGAGGGGGTCGGTAGGGTCGCGACGGGTCGCGAGAGTTTACTGCAAAGCAGGAACTCCCGACCTAGATTTATCTGCGTAAGCAGAAAAATCTCGCGACCCTCAAACTTCGGTTTCTTAGCTTGCCCCGCACCAATTTCAGCGATGTCATTGGAATTACCATCATCAATAGCGAAGCGGCTTCGCCTGTCATTGATAGTACTACCAAGTTCATGGATGAAATTGGTGCGGGGTGAAGAAATTATTCAAAACCGGCTGAACGCAAGAATTATCCGCGCAAGCGGAAATTCCCGTTCTGGGGTTTGTGGGTCTCAATTGCAAGTTCGTATGATATTTAGAAGCAACAACATGAGGTGATTTCAAGGCAGAGCGAGGAGGGTTGTAGCCGTAGGCTACGCCTTCGAAGCTATAACGCAGAAATCAACCATGTTGTTGCTTCCCAAAGGGCAAAGAGAATTTAGGCAATCTTCATCGTTGCTCGTCGTAAATGATGTCTACGACATCAATTTACTTCCTTGCGCCTTGAATCTTGACTAAATTCTCTTTGCTAAAATCATACGCACTTGCAATTGAGACCCTGAAGAGTCCCGTAGAGCGGGACGACCTGCCTCCGTGACTTCTATGGGGAAAAAACACGTAGTAAAAACAAGTCAAGAGGAAGTTATTAAAGAGGGAGAAAAAGTTGAATCTGCTTTAAAGAAAGAGGTAAAAGTTAAATCAAAACAGAGAGTTTTTGAGGGGAAAATTTACATATCTTCTTCTTATAACAATACTATAGTTACTCTTACAGATTCTAAGGGTAAGGTTTTGGTTACAAAATCAGCAGGAGCAGTCGGTTTTAAGGGAACTAAGAAATCAACCTCTTTTGCCGCATCTCGTGTCGCCGAAGCCGCAGCTATTGCTTGTAAAAAATTAGGGGTCGAAAAAATAGAAGTTTTAATTAAGGGAATTGGGGCTGGAAGAGAATCTGCAGTAAGAACGCTAGTCAGCCAAGGATTAAATATTGTATCAATAAAAGATATAACTCCTATTCCACATAATGGAGTCAGACCCAAAAAAGTAAGAAGAGTCTAAAGTGAAGTAAAAGAGTGCAGGATTCGAACTATCATCAATTGAGCGTCGGGTCTCTGGCTTTTGCGAAGCAAAAACTCCCGTCTGTGGGTTTCTAAAGAGCGAAACCGGTAGCCCGAAAGGGCGCCCGCCTTAAGGCGGGAAGAGGTAAGCGACCTGCCTCTGTGACTTCTATGGTAGAAACTAAAATAAAAAATAATAATTTGCCAGGGCAGAAAATTTTACCTGCTACAGCGACTCCTAATCAAAAGAAAAAAAGAAGAGGTAGCGCTTCGGAATATAAAAAATCTCTTGAGGAGAAACAAGCACTAAAGCGTTTGTATGGATTATCAGAAAAACAATTTAAGAGATATGTTAAGGAGTCTTTGGCAAAAATCAGGAGAGTTGAGAATGTTTCAGATGAGCTAATTAAAGCCCTTGAAAAAAGATTGGATAATGCCATATTTCGTCTTGGATTTGCCAAAACCAGATTAATGGCTAGACAACTTGTAAATCATTCTTATTTTTTAGTTAATGGAAAGCCAGTTAATTTTCCATCATATAAGTTAGAAAAGGGAGATATTATATCAATTAAGGATGGTAAAAAGAAAAAGTTAGTTTTTGAAGATTTAATGAAGTCTATTAATAAAATAGAAACTCCATCTTGGTTAAAGTTAGATAAAGACAAACTTTTAGCCCAAACCATTGGAGAGCCAACTTTAGCAGAGGTAAATCCGCCAGTTGAGATTTCATTAATATTTGAGTTTTATTCAAGGTAAAATTTAAAATGCAAATCTCAAATCTCCTGCCCGCAATGCTACACATAGCGTTGCAGGCGGGCAAAGTGATAATTTAAATTTTAAAATTAATGGCGCCGGAGGCGCTTACCAAAATTTTACATTTTGATTTTTGAATTTTTAATTAACTAATGAATAATAATTGATGCGCAATGAAAAATTACTTTCTGCATATCATTTATTGTTCATAAACAAAATAATATGATTCCATTACCATTACCGCCAAAAGTCATTCAAAAAGGCAAGAACCAGGCTATTTTTGAAGTACAGGGACTTTATCCTGGGTATGGTGTTACAGTTGGAAATGCGCTAAGGCGTGTTTTGCTTTCTTCATTGGAAGGAGTAGCGGTAACAGAAGTTAAAATAAAAGGAGTTCCTCATGAATTTTCTACGATAAGCGGCGTTTTAGAAGACGTGATAATGATAATTTTGAATTTGAAAAATTTGAGGTTTAAGATTCACGAGGGAAATATACATAAAGTTGAGCTTTTAGTAAAAGGAGAAAAAAAAGTAAAAGGTTCTGATTTTAAGTTTTTTCCGCAAATTGAGCTTGTTAATCCTGAGTTAGAGTTGGCAACTATAACTGATAAAAAAACAGAACTGCAAATGGAAATCACAATAGAGAAAGGTATTGGATATGAGCCAAAAAACCAAAGAAAAGTAAAGGAAACCGAAATAGGCGCAATTGCCATAGATGCTATTTTTACTCCAATTAAAAACGTAAGCTTTAATGTAGAGAATATGAGAATTGGAGAGAAAACTGATTTTGACAAATTATCTCTTGAAATAGAAACCGATGGTACAATCACTCCAGAAGAAGCTTTTTTTAAAGCTTGTGAAATATTGATTAAACACTTTAGCTTAATTTTTGAGGGTAAGGCACCAGAATTAACAAGGTCTACTAAATTAGAAAAAGTAGCTGGCGAAGAAGATATAACAAAAATTAATATTGAGGATTTAAAATTCACAACCAGGACACTTAATGCATTAGATGAAAACGGAATCAAAACAGTTAGTGGAATTGTTAAAAGGTCTGAAAAAGCGCTATCTGAAATGGAAGGTATGGGCCAAAAGGCGATGTCAGAAATAAAAAGAAAGTTAAAAAAACTGGGATTAGAATTAAAGGCAGAGTAATTTTTTCTCCAATCACCCGCGAATTTACTTCGCGAATTATCTCGAACAATAATTAGCGATTATTAGAGATAAGAATTAGAGATTGATTTGAGATCATGCGCAAGAGAAACAAAAAAGGACGAATACTGTCAAGGCCAAAAAACCAAAGAAAGGCGCTTTTAAAGTCATTATCAACCAGCCTTTTTCTGTACGGGAAAATAAAAACAACAGAAGCAAAAGCCAAGGAGTTGAGTTCAACAGCAGAAAGATTTATTACAAGGGCAAAAAATAATAAAATGTCAGAAAAGAGAATTTTAGCTCGAGTTTTGTCTCCGATAGTTTTAAAAAAATTATTTGAGGAAATTGCTCCGCAATATAGTTCAAGACAGGGAGGTTATACAAGGATTATTAAACTTGGAGCAAGAAAATCAGATGGGGCAAAAATGGTAATTATAGAATTAGTTAAATAATTAATCCTACGAATTACGAATGCAACCGAATTACGAATAAGAAAGCTACAAAACACAAATTCGTAATTCGAAAATATTCGTAATTCGTAGGGAATTATGGAAACCGTTAAGCGAGAGAATCATATAATTGACGCGACAGATAAAGTTTTAGGAAGACTAGCAACCCAAGTAGCTGTTTTATTAAGAGGAAAAAGTAAACCCGAATTTGCTCCATATAAAGATATTGGAGATTTTGTCATTGTAAAAAATGTTGACAAAATAAAGCTTACTGGAAAAAAACTTGATAAAAAAATATATTACCACCACACTTTATATTTGGGGGGGTTGAAGAAGCAAACGATGAAAGAGATAATTGCAAAAAAAGGGCACTCAGAACTGTTAAGAAAAGCTGTAATGGGAATGTTAACAAAGAACAAGTTAAGAGCCAGACAAATTAAGAGGTTGAGGTTTGAGTAAACCGCGATACCAATATACAAATGCGTACTAAAGAGTGCAGGATTCAAACTATCATCAATTGAGCGTCGGGTCTCTGGCTTTTGCGAAGCAAAACCATGATAGTTCGAATCCTGCACTCTAAGGCTATTGGCATACGTATAAGTAGTATCAATTCGTATATTAGCATTGATGTAACGAAGCGATGAAGAAAGATTCTAAAAAAACAACTAAAGTTGTAAAAAAGCTTGAAGAAGAGCCAAAAAAACCTACAGTGACTAAGCCAGCCACCCCTGTTTTAATTAATAAAGAATCAGAGAATTTAAAGGAAGACTTTGTAACAGAAAAAGAACTAGCTTTAAAACCGGATCGTTATTTTGAGGCAGTTGGCCGAAGGAAAACAGCAGTGGCTCGAGTGCGTCTTTTTACTAAGGGGGAAAGGCAATTTTTGGTTAATGGCAAGCCATATCAGGAGTATTTCTCTACAGAAGAAGATCGCCAGACTGCTATTGCTTCAATGATAAAAATGAAATGTCTTGATAAGTTCAGGGTAACAGTAATTGTTAGTGGTGGAGGAAGAAATGCCCAAGCAGAGGCAATCAGGCATGGTACAGCCAGGGTTTTAGTTGATTTTAATAATAATTTTAAAAAGAGATTAAGAAAAGTAGGATACTTAACAAGAGACCCAAGAATGAGGGAAAGAAAGAAGTTTGGGTTAAAGAGAGCAAGACGAGCACCTCAATGGGCCAAAAGATAAGCAAAACCGCCGCAAGGCGGTTTTCTTTTGGCCAATTGATGAGGGATGGGATCGGGAAGGGACGGGAAATGAGTTCCTTCCCGTGTAGGAAAACAATCCGCCGAAGGTGAAACGTTAGAAACCGGCGAGACGCGAGAGTCTTTTATCATTTTGGGCGCGAGCTGTTAATTTTTTTAAGGAAGTATTCTATCTGAGTAGATTAGTTGATTTTGAGCTAAAATATATAGATTTCTATTCTGTTTCTCAAAGAATATTTCAGGTTTTTCTATTTTAATACTTTTTCCTTCAGGTAGCGATATTGATTCTGCCAAAGATAATGTATTTATATTTCCCCTGGTATCGATCTCAGAAATATTTATTTTATTTCCCGAATTAAAAATAATATAATCATTGTTTAGCCAATACAAATCAGTAATTTTTCCTACAGATTTTTGCAGCAATATTTTATTTTGCCCCTCACCATTTGTTGGCAAATTCTTGTTTAAGTAATAAATAAATATAGCGTTATCATTAAAATAAATAATTTTCTGGCCATCAGAAGATATTTTAAGATCTTTTACAGGGCTATAAAAATTCTCAAAAGACTTGGTTTCTTGGTTAAATAAAAGCAAATTGCTCCCTTCTTTCAAAAATATATTTTGTGAAAATATTTCTAACTCGTAAGCCCTTTTTGTATTTGTTTTTAAGGCAACCTCACTAATATTTTCTGTAGTGCTTGTATTTATATTAAAACTCTTTAAAAATCCATCTAAACCCAGCCAAATTATATTATTGCCGGAAGATTTGAAAGCCAATACATTTTTTATAATAGGCGTATTTCTTTGCAATGCAGTTAGTTGAACATTCTCTGGTGCATTGTCAAAATAATATAAATTATTATTTAAAATAATAAATCTTTCTATTGGCTTTTGTTTTAACAATGAAAATTGAGTTGTACTGTCTAATATTTCAAACGGAATATTTTTGCCAAATAAAATTACATTTTCTAATTTTGTTACCGCTTTTTCTTTAACGAGCAGGTTTTTTTGATAATCATGGTACCCGTCTTTTTTAATTGAAACGCTATGTTCTCCGGGTAGTAAGTTTTGAACAAAAATAGAATTGGAAAAAACGCCGGTGGCGTCGTTTATTTTGTTGTCAATGGTAATATTTGCTGTTGATGGCTGAACCCTAACATAAATCCCGCCAGTAGCAACAATTTTTTGGTTTTTAAAGTCAATTCTGTACCCCAAAGAGTAAAGCACTAAATATGGAGTTACAACTAAAAATAAAAATACCAGTAACAAGAGAATTGTTAAGCGGGTTTTTAAAGTCATGTCAGTTGTTTATACTATCATAAAAGCTTAAAAAAAGAAGCCCAGCTGCAGTTTGTTTTGATAAACTACGGCTGGGCTATACCCCTACGAGAAAAGTTCGGGTTTGTCGCGATTCGCCTCGTAGAATTCCAAAGCTGCGATCATCTTATAGTACTTGTGTCAAATTTTGCGATTTGAAAAAGAAAATAAAAAACCCTTGCAGAAAACAGCAAGGGTTTACAAGAGATGTTATCAGCGACACCCAAATTCCCCATCAAAATCATTATATGGATCTTCTGGATCGTCAGGATGTGGCCTAGGTTTGATAGATGCTAGGCTTGAACTTACTTCAAAGTATTCACCATATTTTGCTATTTGCCGGTTGATCCAGCGTTCTAGTACTGACTCAATCTCAGCTTTATCGGTGCCTGCTTTTAGAGTAGTAAGTTCTTTAGCAGTGAAGTCTTTTCCGCAATCAGCTAACTGTGGAAATTGTTTTAGCAAATTATTTGCCTTACTTCTCATGCTACCTTCTTCAAGAAAATCATGGATTTCCTGGAGACCAGCGAAATACTTACCACCAAGTGATAACCCAGTAGTAATAGCCAATATTTCACGAAGATGAAACTTTTTCTTTTGCATAGAAAACTCCTTTTGAGTTATTAAAAAAGAGCAGGCGACTAATAACAGAATAGCATTTTTAAACTTTATTGTCAAATTTTGTGCAGTTGACAGGCAAGGGCAAATGGAATAGTATAGAACATAAATTCAAAATGCAAATATCAAATATCAAAATGACAATGTAAAATTCAAAATGATCGCGCGAAGCGTGATACCTAAATTTTGATTTTTTAACTTTGATTTTTGATTTTGAGCGAAGCGATTGGACAAGTTTATTATTAATGGCAATAAGGAACTGTCAGGAGAAATTGAAGTGAGAGGATCAAAAAATGCAGCAGGTCCCGCCCTGGCTGCTGTTTTGCTTACCCAAGATGAATGTATAATTGATAACTTACCCTTAATTGAAGATATTAAAAACACAATAAGTGTTTTAGAAAGCATTGGCGTAAAAACGGAGTGGATTGGTGACAGAAGATTGAAATTAAAAGCAGATGAAATAAATCTGCAAAATATTGACTTGGAAAAAGTTTCAAAAACTAGGATGTCTGTAGTGTTATTTGGCTCTTTACTGGCAAGATTCAAGGATTTTAAGATTTCTGCTCCGGGGGGAGATGTGATTGGTTTAAGACCCATTACTATTCAATTAGAAGCATTAGAAAAAATTGGCGCTCATATTGAGAAGGAAGGAAATGTTTATCACATATGGCGCGACGATTTAGTTGGAAAAGAAATTGTTTTAGGAGAATTCAGTCCAACAGCTACAGAAGCCCTAATGATGGCTGGAGTTTTGGCAAAGGGAAGGACGGTTATAAAGGGAGCGGCTTCTGAACTTTCAGTTCAAGATCTTTCAAAAATGCTTGTTGCAATGGGAGCAAAAATTACTTGGTCAGGGGGCCACACTATTGAAATTGAGGGAGTCGAAAGATTGCATGGATGTGAACACCTTGTAGGGCCTGATCATCTTGAGGCAGGGACATTCATTGTAATTGGAGCTTTAACTCCCGGAACAGTTGTTGTAAAAAACGTTGACTTTGATTACTTGGATTTATTTTTATATAAACTAGAAGAAATGGGAGTTAACTTTGACCGAGGAGAAAATTCTATCACAGTATTTTACTCTCCTTTTTTAAAGCCAATAAAAGCGCAAGCCTTACCTCATCCAGGTTTTCCTACTGATTTACTGCCAATTATTATTCCATTGCTTGTTAAAGCGCAGGGTAAATCTTTAGTTCACGATCCGTTGTATGAAAACAGGCTAGGTTATATGCAAGAATTAAGAAAAATGGGAGGTGATCTTGAAATTGTTGATCCTCATAGGGCATTTATATTTGGTCCAAAGACCTTGGAAGGTACAAGCGTAGATTCTTTAGATGTAAGAGCTGGGGCTGTATTGATTGTTGCAGCGCTAATGGCAGATGGAAAAACTATAATAAACAATGCCTTTCAAATTGACAGAGGATATGAGAGAATAGAAGAGAGATTACAGAAGCTCGGCGCTGATATTCGTAGAATATCAGCTTAATTCCTAATACCTAATTCCTAATTTCTAACAAAAACCCAAATTCCCAATGCTAAATGTCGAAATTGGAAATTAGAAGTTAGACATTAATTATTTTATTAGAAATTAGATATTAGAAATTAGAAATTTTGTTATGTTTAACAATAAAATCGCAATTGATCTTGGAACCTGCAATTCCTTGGTTTACTTAAGAGGTAAGGGCATAGTTTTAACAGAACCATCGGTGGTTGCTGTGTCTTTGTCTGAAAATAGAATTTTGGCAGTGGGAGAAGAAGCAAAAGAAATGATAGGTAGAACTCCAGCAGACATTAAAGTTTATAGGCCATTAAAAGATGGGGTGATTGCAGACTATAAAGTAACCCAGGCAATGATGAGGCATTTTATCTCAAAGACATTGCCCAGTTTTAGATTGTTTAAGCCAGAGCTTGTCATTTCTGTTCCAGCTGGCATTACAAGCACTGAAAGGCGGGCTGTGATTGAAGCTGCGCTTTCAGCCGGGGCTCGGCAAGCTTTTGTTGCAAAGGAGCCAATCTTGGCCGCTATTGGAGCTGGAATACCCATTAATTCATGCTCAGGCCACATGATTATTGATATTGGCGGAGGCACCTCTGAAGTGGCAGTAATTTCTTTAGGAGGTATTGTAGCTTCTCATTCTATAAGGGTTGCCGGAGATAAAATTGATGCTGCAATTGCCGACTACATAAAGAAAAAATACAATCTTGCTGTGGGAACTCAATCAGCAGAGGAAATTAAAATAAAAATTGGGACTGCTTTACCGCAAAAAGAACTAAGATTTATGGAAATTCAAGGCAGAGATTTAATTTTGGGTTTACCAAGAAATATTAAAGTCTCAAACAATGAGATTTGCGAAGCAATTTCTGATGTGTTAGCTGAAATCGTGCAAGCGGTAAAATACGTTTTGTCGCAAACTCCTCCAGAACTTTCAGCTGACATTATGAATAAGGGAATTATAATGGCAGGGGGTGGATCATTACTTCCTAAAATTAATGAATTAATTGCCCAAAGCACTGGGGTACCTTGCTTTGTTGCTGAAGAACCTCTATTCTGCGTTGTTAAAGGAACTGGAACCGTTTTAGAGCATTTAGATGAGTATAAAAAGGTGGTGATGAGCAAGAAGTAGGGTCGCTAGGCATTCTGCCAAAAGAGCGCGGCGTCGTCTTGTACGCAAGCCGCGCCTATCTCTCATTTCGCCTTCGGCGAAACTCCGAGGTGCTCTTTTGGCAAAACGCCGTCGCTTAGTGAAGTAAAAACCAGTTGCAGAATTTTTCTGCTGAAAAATTGCCTGCGGGCTCTGCAACTGGAAAGGAATTAATATTTTAATCAATTTATGGCAGAAAAATCTCCAGGTGAATTACCTCCAGAGGAAGAAAAAAAGGAAGAAGAGGTAAAACTTCCAAATTGGAAAGAAGAGTCTAGTCGTGTAGATAGAAAACATTTGCGAGAAATACTAAGCGAAAATGCTTCTATCGAAGATGTTATAGAGACTACAAAAGAACCATTCACAATGGGTCCAGAAGATTTTGCTTATTTGTATACATTGAGTCTTAATTATAGAAAAAGTAAAGGTTTAGAAGGAGAAGAAATGGATAATGATTATTCGATTTGGTCTCAAATTTGCCTGTCATTTATTTATCACAAAATGAAGGATTTGGGAATGAGTAAAAAGGTGTTAGATTCATTCCAAGATTTAATATCCTTCCGTACAAAAAGTTTTATAAAGTTTACCTATTCTAAACAAAAGGAGTTAGCCGAAGAGTATGAAGAGCACTTTCAATTACAAAAAGAAAAACAGCAATCCCTTAAAAATGTTTTAGATACTTCCGGAGAATTTTCAAAGTTCGAAAAAATATTTCAATGGGCCAAAGCTTATTTTAAATTAATGGATGACATGAGTTTTAGAGAAGAGGAAAGTAGTTATATTAAAACCGAAAGTCCGCTACTTGGCAAGGTCCAGGATTTTGGAAGTTACTCTAAAGAAAAAATGAAAAAGTATGGCTATCATAAAGAAGGGGTTCATGAGTATGTACATAGTGTGGGTATATATAACCCATTTAGAGATTTATGATAATGAGCTATCAAAAACAGTGGGGGTTTTTGAAAAGGAATTTTGAAGGAGGAAATCTTGCGCATGCTTTTTTATTTTCCGGACAAGATATTGCATCTATTAAAAACTTTACAAGGGAATTTATAAAAGAGATTAACCTGGCAATGCCACAGGCAGACAGGATGATTGATTTAGGAATCTTCCCGGATTTACTGGTCGTCAAATCATCTGATAGCCCCAGTTCCATAAAAAATGAAAAGGATATGATGGAAATTTCAATTGAACAGGTAAGGGACGCCCAAGGTTTTTTATCCCTTAAGTCTTACTATGGAGGTTTTAAATCAGTCATTATTGAAAATGCAGAGAGAATGACAAAAGAGGCTCAAAATTGCTTTTTAAAAACGCTTGAAGAGCCAAGCGGCAAGACAATAATATTTTTAATAACCTCAAAGCCGGATTTCCTATTGCCAACAATTTTTTCAAGATGCCAGCAGTTTAAATTTTTTAAAAGAGGAAGTGAAGATATTTTGAGTGAAGATAAAAAGTTTTTTGAAGATATTACAAGGGTAATAAAAATGGATTTAGCTGAAAAGTTTGCCTATTCAAAAAACATAAATTTAGAAGGAGATAATTTTAGTAAAATTTTAAGAAATTTAGAAAAATATTTTAGGCAGCGGCTTTTAGCAAAAATTGGATTGCCAAAATATGGAGGAGGGAATCATACATTAGAAAAGCTTAAAAAAATATTAAAGTTGATTGAAAGCCTAAGTTATCAGTCTAGCATGTATAATATTAATCAAAAAATGGCGTTAGAAATATTGCTGCTAGAGCTATAAGATACGAATAATGCAAATAATGCCAATCTACGAATACGCGAATTCGCATATCTGTAAATTCGCATTTATTTTTAGATTAGTATCACACCATGACGTACAAAGAGTTTACCGATAAAATAAAGCCTGAATTTGAAAAGTCATTTAAATTTTTAGAACAGGAAGTTTCTAAAATAAGGACATCAAGGGCTTCGCCAGCTTTAGTGGAAGACTTGGAAGTTGATTGTTTCGGCTCTAAATTTGCCCTAAAGCAACTGGCAGCTATTTCCTCTCCTCAATCCAACCAGCTAGTAATACAACCCTGGGATGCTTCTTATATTGAGCCCATAGAAAAGACGATTTCACAGTCGGGTCTTGGAATGTCATCAGCCGTTGATAAAAACTTAATAAGGTTAAGTTTACCCCTACTAACAGAAGAATATAGGAATAGTTTGGCTAAAATTCTTAACGAAAAGTCAGAACATGTAAGAGAAACTATGAGGCGCTGGAGAGACGACGCCTGGAGTAAAATCCAGCAAGCCCAAAGGGAAAAAAAGATTTCAGAGGATGATAAATTTAAAGGCAAGGACGAGCTGCAAAAGTTGATTGATGAATACAATAAGAAAATAGTTGATTTGGTTGAAAAAAAGAAAAAAGAAATTTCATGAGCGTAGCGAATAGAAACCCCGCCCTCTATACAAATAGAGCGAGGTTAATAAACTTGTAATTATTAAAACTAAAATTGATTAATCTTGCCCTTTAAAATGAG
Organism: Patescibacteria group bacterium; assembly: GCA_038065835.1. Lineage (GTDB taxonomy): Bacteria > Patescibacteriota > Minisyncoccia > Minisyncoccales > Staskawiczbacteraceae > VGLO01. The sequence continues at coordinate 11,900 of JBBTQB010000009.1, forward strand.
ATTAGAGGGCGGGGTGCTCGTAAACTCGCATGTTTTTAACACTCCTAATCGCCCTTGCCAGCTTAATTGTCCTGATGATTATCCATGAATATGGGCATTTTATCATAGCTAAAAAATTTGGGGTAAGAATTGATGAATTTGGAATTGGTTATCCGCCAAGGATTTTTGGGAAAAAAATTGGTGAAACCACCTATTCTTTAAACCTTATTCCCCTTGGAGCTTTTGTTAGAATTTATGGCGAGGAGGGAGGAGTGGATGACTATAGGAGTTTTACAAAACTGGCAATCTTTAAAAGAATTTTGATAGTTTTGGGCGGAGTTGTTGCCTTTTGGATTGCAGCTATTGTTATTTTTTCTGCTGCTTTTTCAATTGGAGTTTCGGTCCCAATTGGAGATCAAGATGTAGTTGGAGTAAATAACACGAGCATTAAAATTTTAGAAGTTATGAAAAATTCTCCTGCAGAACATGCGAGATTGCAGCCAGGAGATGAAATACTGTATATTTACCAGGTTAAATCCACTGAAAGCGGTGTTCCGCCAGTGGCGGAACAATTTAACCGGGTGAACAAAGTAGCAGATTTCCAGAAACTTGTGAAAGATAACGCTGGAAAAGAAATAACATTAATAATTAATAGAAACAGCCAAAATATTGATATAAGTTTAGTTCCTAGAATTGAATATCCTAAGGATCAAGGTCCAACAGGAGTTGTTTTAGAAAGGATGGCAAATGTTATTGAGAGATATCCTTGGTATCAAGCCCCAATTCAAGGAACAATATATACAGGAAAAATTACCATTGATGCCCTGAAAGGAATATACGGGTTTTTCAAAAGCTTGTTCCAGGGCAAAGGGGTTCCAGATGGCGCAGAACTGGCTGGTCCAGTAGGAATTACTATATTTTTATCTCAAGCTGCAAGCTTGGGAGCAGGGTTTTTCTTATATTTTATAGGGTCTCTTTCTGTTTTACTCGCCATATTTAATTTATTTCCTATTCCGGCATTAGATGGAGGAAAACTTGTATTTTTAGTTATTGAAGCAATCAAAAAGAAACCAGTGTCTTTGAAAATAGAACAAGCTTTAACAATTATATTTTTTATATTATTAATTATAATGTCAGTTTTTATCACAATAAAGTTTGATATTCCGAGAGTAGTGGACTTTTGGAAAGCCGGACTATAAAATCAAATATTAAAAATTAAATATCAAAAATACATATAAAAATTAAAAATAATCGCGCGAAGCGCGATACCATATCTTTGATTTTTGCATTTTGATTTTTGATTTTGAGCAAAGTGATTATGTTGCAGTCAAAACTTTTCTACAAGACAATAAAAAACAGCCATTTAAGTACAGAATCCTTTTCACATGATTTGCTGATAAGAGCAGGTTACATAGACCAGTTAATGGCGGGAGTTTATAGTTTTTTACCTTTAGGTTTTTTAGTTTTAAAAAAAATTGAAAACATAATAAGAAAAGAAATGCAAGAAGCCGGAGGGCAAGAATTATTGATGCCGGTTCTGCAACCAAAAGAAAACTGGCAAAAAACAGAGAGGTGGGATGCCTTAGGGATTTTATTTAAGGTAAAAGGATCTGGAGATAAAGAGTATGCTTTGGGTCCAACTCATGAGGAGGTGATAGCCCCTCTAACTAGGAAGTTTGTATTCTCTTATAAGGATCTACCATTTTACCTGTTTCAAATACAAACAAAATTTCGTGATGAATTACGAGTCAAATCAGGCATACTTAGAACAAAAGAATTTTTAATGAAAGACTTGTACTCTTTTCACAAAACTAAAGAGGATTTAGATGATTACTACGAAAAAATTGCAAAATCCTATGTAAATATTTTCAAAGAGTGTGGTATTGGAAAACATACCTATAGAACATTAGCTTCTGGAGGAAGTTTTTCAAAATATTCAGACGAGTTCCAAACAATCACGAACGCAGGAGAAGACATTATTTATATTTGTAAAAAATGTGGGAGTGTTTTTAATAGAGAAATAAAAAATGAAATTCAATCTTCAGATTGTAACCACAATAATTGTGATCAAAAAAAATCAGTTGAAGTTGGTAATATATTTAAATTAGGAAAAAAATACTCTATGCCCTTTGATTTAAAATATACAGATAGGGATGGTACAGACAAAGCCGTTTTAATGGGATGCTACGGAATTGGTCTAGGTAGGTTAATGGGGGCCATAGTTGAAACAAATTATGACGAAAAAGGAATAATTTGGCCAAAATCAGTTGCTCCGTTTTTGGTTCACTTGGTTGAGTTAGATAAAAGCAAAAAAGTCAAAAAAACATCAGAAAAATTATACAAAGACTTGTCCTCCTTCATTAAAGTCTCGAATGGACAAGTTAAAAAATTTGAAGTATTACATGATGATAGACAAAACAAATCTGCCGGAGAAAAGTTTGCTGAGGCCGATTTACTGGGAATTCCTTATAGGGTTGTAGTTTCAGAAAAAACATTGGCAAAAAATTCTGTGGAAGTCAAAGAAAGAGGAAAGGACGCAATAAGATTAGTTAAAGCAAATAACTTAATAAATTACTTAAAAATTTGAGGCCCGCAAAGCGGGACGAAAACCCCGCCCTCTATGCTGTTTGAGGGTGTATCATAAATAAAAATATTATAAAAAAAGTTTTGACGTCTTGCCATATAAGATTAGCTTAGAGGGCGGGGTGCTCACTTCGTTCGCATGTTCAAAAAATTAAAAAACCTATTTTCTTTTTTATCACTGGATATGGCAATTGACCTGGGAACTGCTAATTCCTTGGTTTATGTCAAAGGCAGAGGAATAATAATAAATGAGCCATCTGTTGTTGCAGTAAACAATAAAACAGGTCAGATCTTAGCCATCGGAGAAGAAGCTAAAAAGATGGTAGGCAGAACCCCCTCTTATATTTCAGCCACTCGTCCCCTGGTTAATGGTGTAATTTCAGACTTTGAAGTTACAGAACAGATGTTAAAGTATTTTATTGAAAAGGCGGTAAGAGACGGTAAAAAGTTTTTTGGCTTTGGTTATAATCCAAGAGTAATTATTGGAATTCCCTGTGGGGTGACAGAAGTTGAGAGAAAAGCAGTAAGAGATGCCGTCAAAAATGCAGGAGCCAGAACAGTATTTTTAATTGAGGAGCCATTAGCATCAGCTATTGGGGCTAAGCTTCCAATACAGGATGCCAGTGGTAATTTCATTGTTGATATCGGAGGAGGAACAACCGAAGTTGCTGTAATTTCCATGGGTGGCATCGTTGCATCAAAAAGCCTGCGTGTGGCAGGGGACAAGTTAAATGATGATATTATTCAATTTGCGCAAAAAGAATATAAGCTTTTAATTGGAGAGAGGACGGCAGAGATGATTAAGATAAATATTGGTTCTGCCTTGCCTATGAAAGAAAAGAAAGAAATAGCAATGAGGGGAAGAAATTTAGTTACAGGTCTTCCAGAAGAAGTCATTGTTTTTAATGATGACATACAAAGGGCTTTAGAAAGATCAGTAAAACAGATTGTGGCCGCAGTCAAAACCACCATTGAAGAAACTCCGCCAGAGCTATTATCGGATGTAATGACTAATGGAATTTATTTAGCTGGCGGAGGCAGTTTGCTAAAAGGTCTTGATATTTTGATTTCAAAAGAAACAAAAATGCCATGTAAAATAATTGATGATCCTATGACATCAGTAGTTAGAGGATCTGGCATAGCTTTGGAAAACATAGAAACTCTTGAGGGTGTTTTAGCAAGAGACGAAGAGTGGGAGATTGCATAGCGCTCGGATGCGCCGCTTGAAAGAGACGCGACCATTTCCCAGCGGAAATGGTCTGCTCGTTCTCGCCCCGCCGCCCACGGGCGACGGGGACCGGCCGAGGCGCACTTTCAAGCGGCGCATCCTCGCTTGGGTTTTTGGCGAGAAAAAAAACAGCCCCGCCAATGAGCTTCTGCTTATCGCGGGGCTTTAATCTCTCAATAGATACTTTCTGGAAGAGTATCTTTGAGAGGATCGAATTTTCTAAATATTGCGGTGATGTTCTTTTTCTGAATTGTCAGAGGTAACGTATCCCCCTTTTTGTAGTTCCATCCGTTTGGGAGGGGATGTACCATTTTTACAAAAACCCATTCTTCAAGTTTGTCGTATTCTTGAACAATCCCATAGCCTATTTTGTAAGAATAGGCTTCATTGTTAGCATCGCGGAACTTAAAGGCAACAAGAGTGCCCTTGGTCAGTTCTTCTTCGTGTAACATAGTCTTCTCCCCGTAATAAAAGGTGCTGTTTGGTTATTTGTCCCTATTCTTTAATCTACGACCATTAAGAGTATTTGTCAAGTCTTTTATGGATTTGTCAACTTTGGTAAAATAAGCGAAACGAATAAGCACAAATCACAAAGTTAAACGAATAAACACGAATCACAAATTTGTATTTGTGAATTAGTGTTCATTCGTTGCGCCAAAGCGCTTATGTGATTTGTGAATATTAGTTTAATAAATGATTTCTAAAGAAGAGGTCCAAAAGATTGCTAAATTAGCAAGATTGGAATTAGCCGAACAGGAGGTTGAAAAAATGCAGCGAGATTTGTCTGCTATTTTGGATTACTTTGACGTGCTTAAGAAAGCACCGCGGAATAACGCGGAATCTAACAGCAGGAGTTCAGCTCTTGCTGAAAGCAAGACTGTCTCCCCAGAACTACGCGGAATTATAAAAAATGTGGTGAGGAAAGATGAGGTTAGTAAAAAATCTGCTAGTTTGGCAAACAATTTAATAGCTGCAGCTCCAGATAGAAAAGATGAGTATATAAAGGTAAAGCAAGTATTATAATTCTTAATTTTAACTTAGAGTGCAGGATTGGAACTATCATCAGATTGAGAATCTCAAAAATGAGATAA
>JBBTQB010000010.1:0-4943 GCA_038065835.1 Patescibacteria group bacterium
TTATCTCATTTTTGAGATTCTCAATCTGATGATAGTTCGAATCCTGCACTCTAAGGGCTACTATACCTGCAAGGGAAAGGAGGCCAGTGGCAAGGACTACAAAGGTATTACCGTTATCGCAAGGAGAAACGATATTTATATCGTTACTTGGGTGATAGGAGGCAGCTCAACCTTTACAGGAGTTGGTATCCGTCGGGGTAATACCTTAGCGGTGAGCTGGGTAATGCCAACTGGTGAAAAAGGGATTGTTTGGGGTGTTAACCTCTACAAAATTGAGCCAGGACCCCGCCTTGTTGGTTATTGGGCGACTTTGCCAGGTAACGGCTTAGTCCAAAGAGAAACCCTTATTTTTATCAAAGACATCGAGGAAGATGAAAGAGAATGAATTATTGGTTTTTCTAGTCCTACCAGCCTTTTGGTGGGACTTTTTTTTGTGTGTAAATAGTGATAATATGACAAAATTATATGCCTCTTAGTATAACTTCAAAAAGCCACCTAAAACGTGGTGAAAGAAAATAGATTTACAGGCTAAATAGTATTTAGTGAATAAATAGAAACATTGATTAGTAAAATCGAATTTTCACTACAAGCTATGAAAAAATATAGCCCTCAGAAAATAGAGAGAAAATGGCAGGGAAAATGGTATAAATCTGGAGGATTTAAAGCAAAGAACTTTTCTAAAAAAAAGAAATTTTATCTTTTATTTGAATTTCCCTATCCATCAGGTGACGGTTTGCACGTAGGGCACTGTCGGTCCTATATTGGCCTTGATGTAATTGCTAGGAAAAAAAGAATGGAAGGATTTAATCTTTTGTTCCCAATTGGCTGGGATGCTTTTGGCTTACCAACGGAAAACTATGCAATTAAAAAGAAAATTCATCCATCTTTGGCTACAAAGAAAAACACAGATAATTTTAGAAGGCAAATGAAAATGATTGGGCTTTCCCTTGATTGGTCGCGGGAAATAAACACAACTGATCCAAAATATTACAAGTGGACGCAATGGATATTTATAAAGCTTTTTGAAAATGGATTGGCCTATAAAGACAGAATCAATATTAACTGGTGTCCTTCCTGCAAGATTGGCCTGGCAAACGAAGAAGTTATTTCGGGTAGGTGTGAAAGATGCGGTAGCCTGGCGGAGAAGAGAGAAAAAGAACAGTGGCTAATAAAAATCACAAATTATGCTGAAAGATTGTTAGAGGACTTGAATGTGGTTAATTACCCAGAGAGAGTAAAAATACAACAAAGGGAGTGGATTGGTAAGTCAGATGGGGCATTGGTGAAGTTTCCATTAGAGGGAGCTGAAGATCCGGTAGAAGTGTTTACCACTAGAATAGACACAATATTTTCCGGTACTTTTTTGATTTTGTCACCTGGTCACAAATTCATTGAAAAGTATAAAGAAAAAATAGAAAATTTTGAAGAAGTCGCAAAATACGCAAAATCTGCAAAAAACATTTCTGATATTGAGAGGTCCAACTTAGAGAAAGACGTTACTGGAGTTGAGTTAAAAGGAATTTTAGCAAGAAACCCAGCCACTGGTGAAGAAATACCAGTTTGGGTAGCAGACTTTGTATTGGAGCACTACGGAACCGGAGCTGTTTTTGCCAATGCCCATGACAAAAGAGATTTTAAGATGGCCAAAAAATATGGAATACCTTTAAGGACTTCAATAATACCTCAAAATGAGGAGTTGGCGCATAGGGTTAAAAATCTGGAAGAGTGCTTTGAGGAAGAAGGAATTTTGCACAATTCAATGCAGTTTGACGGGTTGAATTCAACAGAAGCTCGTCCCAAGATTATTTTATGGCTAAAAGAAAGAAACTTTGCAGACAATAAAGTGAAATATAAATTGAGGGACTGGATTTTTTCAAGGCAGCATTATTGGGGTGAGCCTATACCCATGATTTTCTGTAAAACATGTGGTTGGCAGTCAGTGTCAGAAAAGGATTTACCCGTTGAATTGCCAAAAGTGAAAAAATATCAGCCAACTGACACAGGAGAGTCTCCCTTGTCCTCAATTAAAAGTTGGGTTATTATAAAATGTCCAAAATGCAAGGGTTCCGCAAAAAGGGAAACAGATACAATGCCAAATTGGGCCGGTTCCAATTGGTATTACTTAAGATATGCTGATCCCAAAAACAATAAAACACTAGCTGATAAAAAACTTTTAAGTTACTGGCTTCCGGTAGATTGGTATAACGGAGGCATGGAACATACAACTCTGCATTTATTATATTCCAGGTTTATTTTTAAATTTTTATACGATATTGGAGCTATTCTGGAACCTGTAGGCTCTGAGCCATATAAAAAGAGGACTTCCCATGGGGTTATTTTAGGATCTGGAGGAATTAAAATGTCAAAATCCAGGGGAAATGTAGTAAATCCAGACAACGTGGTAAAACAATATGGAGCAGACACTCTAAGAGTGTATGAAATGTTTATTGGTCCATTTGAGCAAATGATTCCATGGGACCAAAACGGTGTTATTGGATGCAGAAGGTTTTTAGAAAAAGTGTACAATTTAACCCATAAAAAAGCTACTGCAAAAAACGGAGACGAAAACTTAAAGATCTTTATCAATAAGACAGTTAAAAAGGTAACAGATGATATTGAGCTGATGAAATTTAATACCGCGGTAAGTTCTCTGATGAAATTTGCAAATAAATGGCAAACTTCAATTGGTAATTTGGACGAAAAAGACTTACAGAAATTTTTAATTATTTTATCTCCCCTTGCCCCTCATTTGTCAGAAGAATTATGGAAGGTAAAAGATTTTACTGGAAACTGTAGTCAGCAAAAATGGCCAAGATATGACGAAAAACTGGTAAAGGAAAAGAAGGCGTTGATAATTATCCAGGTTAATGGTAAAGTTCGCGATAAAACTGAAGTTGAAAGTGGCATAAGCCAAAAAGAAACAGAAAAAATAATTATGGTAAGACCAAAAGTTAAAAAATGGATTGGCAGAAAAAAAATCAAAAAAGTAATTTTTATCCCCGATAAGTTAATAAACATTGTCATTTAAGTATTTATGATAAGAAAAGTAGTTGTTTCAGCTGCAGGCCAAGGGACTCGCATGCTTGAGCTGACAAAACACAAATCAAAACATCTTATTGAAGTTGAAAATAAGCCGTTTTTGGCATACTTGTTGGATAATATTTTAAGCGCAGGATACAAAGAAATTGTTTTGGTTGTTGGCCATAGAGAGGACATGATAAGAAAGTTTTTGGATAGTTACAAATTTGGGGATGGAGATTACGATATTAAAATAGTAAACCAGTTTGATATTCTAGGTCCTAAAGAAAAAGAATATGGTACTGCCTGTCCCCTAAAGTGTGTAAAAGATTTGGTGGGAAAAGAGTCTTTTATATCAGTATGCGGAGATAATTTTTATGAAGTGGAGGATTTAAAGTCAATGCATATCAATGACGACTATACATATGTTGCCGGACTTGAAAGTGGCAATCCAGAAAAATTCGGAGTTTTAATTGAGGAGAACGGATTTTTGAAAAAAATTATTGAAAAGCCCAAAGAATTTGTGGGCAACCTGATTAATCCAAGCTTGTATAAATTTACTCCCGCAATATTTGAAAAGCTGCCTCTAATTTCAAAATCTCCCAGGGGAGAATACGAGATAACTGATGCCATTTCGCTGTTGGCGGAAGACAAAAGAGTCAAAGTAAAAAGGATGAAAAATTACTGGATGGATTTTGGCAGGCCAGAGGATATAGAAAAGTTTTCAGAATTTTTAAAAAATGAAGATAATAGAACCTTCAACCAAAGCGCTTAATAAGGCAGTAGCTGTACTGAAAAAAGGCGGTGTTATAGTTTGTCCCACAGATACCGTTTATGGATTTTTAGCCGACGCGGCTAATAAAAAGGCGGTTGAAAAGATTTATAAAATAAAGCAAAGGCCAAAATCAAAGCCACTTCCTATTTTTGTAAAAGGTTTTAAAATGGCTAGGGACTTGGCTCAAATAGATGAAAAACAGGCCAAAATTTTAAAAAAGTTTTGGCCGGGGAAATATACTTTTATATTAAAAAGAAAATCCCCCGACGCCCGACGTCGGGGGATTTATGGGGGTGATAGGAAAACAATTGCAATAAGAATACCCAAATACAAGTTTTTAAACGACTTATTAGAAAAAATAAACAGACCTTTAGTACAAACTTCGGTAAACATTTCAGGTTACCCTTCGCTGAATAAAATAGAAGATATTAAAAAGATTATTGGAAGGACGAGCCTCCCAATGCTTATTATTGATAAGGGGGATTTACCAAAATCAAGACCTTCAAAAATCATAGATCTCACCTCTAGGCACTCAACAATATTAAGATAAAATAGTAAAATTTAAAGGGAAGATACAGTATCGTGCTGTATGCCTAAGATCGTTATTTTTCAGCCTCAGATGAGGTAGGGAGACTGACATGGGTCGGTTACTGCTCTGCGGTGCTCGTGGACCAGTGGAAGATCTTATCCAGAAGCTCTCCTGGAGAAGACGGAGATCAATGGCTTGAAGCCACAAAGAGAATGCTCCGGAAGGAGAATCCCCGGGAGACAAAGCCCATTCTCCCAGCCGAACTCAACTGGTGTGAGGTCGGGCGGATACTCAGTATGGAGAAGGAGTTCCTTGAACTAATGGATCAGTTTGAGGCGGTGTCTGTGCCGGCCATTGGGCCATCTATGTGCCCAGGGGTCTCACCTGCAACAAGGCGTGGGGAGCGCTCAAGGAACAATGCGGTGGCTATGCGTGGTATGGTGACGACCTGTACAAGGAAGTGTCCAAGCGTAACGACCGCGATCTCACCAATGGCAGCTATGCTATTAGTGTCAGGGCGACTGTGGAAGCCGACGAGGAGAACGCTAATATGTCTGTATATAGGGCCCGATGCTTGACATAATTGATACTATGATATATAATCTCCATTATGTTCTTTGA
>JBBTQB010000011.1:0-5110 GCA_038065835.1 Patescibacteria group bacterium
TTATCTCATTTTTGAGATTCTCAATCTGATGATAGTTCGAATCCTGCACTCTAAACTCTAAGTAAATACAAAAACCAAAATCCCTGCCCCTGCGGCAGGCAGGCAAAATATATTTAGAGTTTAGAAATTAGAATTTAGAGTTTCTTTTGTGGAGCAAAAGTATTATGGCTATAATATTCACCTCGCCAAAAAGAAAAAAAAGAGCATTATTCTGGGGCATATCAGCTTTTTTAACTTTTATTTTAGCTATCGTGTTTTTTGCTGTTTTTCCGCCAGAATTCAAAGAACAGACTAAATTTGCCTCAGAGGATGTTACTGTACCCGACCTTGAGGTGAATTTAGATATCTTAACTTCAACTAAAGTTAATAAATTAGAACCGTTTTTAAATATAGAGCCACAAACTGAGAATATTGGCAGGAATGAACCTTTCACCCCCTACTAGTTTATGAAATATTATTTTAAAGACATAAAATGAGTTTAATCCAAGAATTATATAAAGACAACAAAATGAACGACCAAAAGAGGAAAGAACTTCAAACAGAAGTAGAAAAATCTGGTAAAACAGAGGAAGAAGTTATTTTGGGAAACAAGATTTTAACAGAAGTGGATCTATTTCAAATGAAGAGTAATATTTCAAAAATACCTCTTTTAAAACCAAATTTACAAGAAATTCCCCTAGAGGTTTTAGGGCTTATTTCAGAGGAGGCAGCAATAAATTATAAAATGTCTCCTTTATTTAAAAAGGACAATGTGGTAGGCATTGGAATGGTTTATCCTGAAAATATTTTAGCCAAAAATGCCTTGAGATTTTTGAGCCAAAAAGGAAACTTTACGTACGAAATTTATTTAATCACTTTTTCTGATTTAAATAATATTTTAAAACAGCATAGAAACTTAAAATCAGAAACCAAAAAAGCCTTAACCGAATTCAGCAAAGAAAAAAGTGATATTTTAACAGCTCTAAATAAGGGATTATCTTCGATGGAAAAAACCAGCGAGGCGCCAATAATTAAAATGGTTTTAGTTATTTTACGCCATGCCATCGAGGGAAACGCCTCCGATGTTCATATAGAGCCTGGCCGAGAAAAACTTAATGTAAGATTCCGCCAGGACGGTATTTTGCACCTGAGTTTATTTTTGCCAATAAATGTCCATACCTCTATCGTGTCGCGCATTAAAATTTTAGCCAACCTAAAAATTGATGAAAATAGAATTCCTCAGGACGGCAGATTTTCAGCCAAAATTAATAACAAGGATATAGATTTTAGGGTTGCTACCCTGCCAACACTTTACGGAGAGAAAGTTGAAATAAGGGTTTTAGACCCAACAGAGGGGCTAAAATCTTTAGATAAAATGGGTTTATCTGGCAGAAACTTGGAATTAGTAAAAGCCGCCATTAACGAGCCATACGGATTGATTATGTCATCTGGTCCAACAGGATCCGGGAAAACAACTACTTTGTATGCGCTTTTGCAGATTTTAAACCAAGAGAGTGTCAACATTGTAACCATTGAGGACCCTATTGAATATGCGATTGATAGCATAAGTCAATCTCAAGTAAAGCCAGAAATAGGTTATAGTTTTGCTGAAGGGTTAAGACAGATTTTGAGACAAGACCCAGATATTATTATGGTTGGAGAAATTAGAGACGAAGAGACAGCTAGTTTAGTAATTCATTCTGCATTAACTGGCCACATTGTTTTATCAACGCTCCATACCAATTCAGCTGTAGGAGTAATTCCAAGGTTGATTGATATGGGAATAAAGCCGTTTTTAATACCGTCAACTTTAAAGATTGCGATTTCGCAAAGACTGGTAAGGATTCTCTGTGACCGATGTAAAATAAAAGTAAAAGTCAGCGAAAAAGTCAAAAATTACATTTTAAAAAACTTTAAAGAAATACCTTCTTCGTTAATTAAAAAAATGAAAATTCAAGATTTTTCCTATGCTTTTGAAGCTAGTGGTTGTGAAGCATGTAATTTTAAAGGGTACAAAGGCAGAACCGGCCTTTTTGAGGTTTTACAAATGACAGATGAACTAGCAGATATTATTTTAAAGAATCCAGTAGAAAGATTGATTTTAAAATCGGCACAAAAGCAGGGCATGCTGACTATGGTTCAAGAGGGCATACTTAAAGTTTTGGCGGGAGAAACAACTATAGACGAAATAACAATGGCAACAGAAGAGAAGTAAATATTTCGTAAAACATTCAAGTTTCATGGCAAAGATTTTACTAGTAGATGACGACTCATTTATATTGGATATTTATTCAAGCCAATTGAAGTTAGCAGGTTATAGTGTTGACATTGCAAATAATGCTAATAGGGCACTAGAAAAAATAACAAATAACTATCCTGACTTGCTGATTTTAGATTTGAATTTAGATACTAAAAAACCAGGACCTAAAGAAGGAGTGGATGTTTTAAGAAAAATAAGGCAAGACCCAAAAACAAAAAATTTGAATGTTATAACTATTTCAAATTATAGTGAAAAAGACTATCCCGAACTCTCAAATCTTAATTCTTTGGGAGTACTAAGGCATTTTTTGAAGATTGAAAATAGTCCTGAGGAATTAGTAAAAATAGTGAAAGAAATACTAAAATAGCTTCTTAGCTAATTAGCTAGTTAGCTTTTCCTAAAGCTAAAAAGCTGAAAAGCTGAAAGCTAAAAAGCTAAAGTGGATTATTCGCAACAACTAAAGAGAATTTTAGAGACAGCTGTTGAAGAAAGAGCCTCTGATGTATTATTTTCTGTAAATCATCCTCCAACAATAAGAGTGACAGGGCAGTTAATTCCACTAATTAAAGAAAAGAAAATTGGAGCCGAAGATGCTAAAGGCCTTGCTTTTTCTTTGATGGATGAAGACAAGAAACATAAGTTGTTAACGGAAAAAGAAATTGATTTTTCATATGATCTTAAAGGAAGAGCAAGATTCAGGGTTAATATCTTTTTTCAAAGTGATTATATTAGTATAGCGATGAGGATTATTGAAGCCAATATCAGAACTATTGAGGATTTATCATTACCCCCCATCTTACATGAGTTTACAAATAAACCCCAGGGCCTTGTTTTGGTGACTGGCGCCTCAGGGCAAGGTAAATCCACTACTTTAGCAGCTATTCTAGATGAAATAAATAAGACTAGGTCTGTTCACATAATTACTATTGAAGATCCCATAGAATACCTTTATAAATCTCAAAAGTCCATTATTGATCAAAGGGAAATTGGTAATGACTCAATGAGTTTTGAAAAAGCCCTGAAGTCAGTTTTCAGACAGAATCCAGATGTGATTATGGTGGGAGAAATGAGGGATTTGGAAACTATTGGTACAACTATAACAGCGGCTGAAACAGGGCACTTGGTTTTTGCCACACTTCATACTAATTCGGCATCACAATCAATCCATAGAATTATTGATGTTTTTCCGCCAGAGCAACAAGATCAAATCAGGTTTCAGTTGGCGAGCTCTCTTCTAGCTGTGATCTCGCAAAGATTGGTTCCAGGAACAAAGGGTGGTTTTGTGCCTGCCTGTGAAGTCATGATTTGCAACACTGCAATAGCTAACTTAATAAGAGAAAATAAAATTCACGAAATACCAGTTGTAGTAGAAACCTCTTTGAGAGAAGGAATGATTTCTCAAAACAGGTCATTGGCTGATCTTGTGAGAACGGGTAGAGTATCTGAAAAAGATGCCATGGCTAACTCTTTTAGTCCAATGGAACTAAAAAACCTGTTGAAGTAATAATCAACGAATGAACGAATGTATTACGAATAACGAAACGTATTCGTAAATTCGTAACTGATTCGTAAATTCGCTGATGAAATGAATTTTAATTATAAAGCCAGAACTAAAGAAGGAAAAGTAGAAATGGGATCAATCGATGCTTTTTCAAGAGAAGCCGCTATTGATCTTTTGCAAAAATATAACATTTTCGTTACCTCTTTGGAAGAAAAAACAGAAAAGACATCTTTCTTTCAAAAGATAAGTTTTCAGAGAAAGGTATCAAAAAAAGAGTTGGCGGTATTTTTTAGACAATTATCTATAATGCTTGAGTCCCAGGTTCCTATAGTTCAGAGTCTTTCCAGTTTAGCTGCTGAAACCAAGAAAACAGTCTTAAGAAATACAATTTTAGAGGTCTCTGAATTGGTAGAAGGAGGAGTCTCCCTCTCTGAGGCGTTTGCCGTGCGATCTGAAGTCTTTTCTAATTTTTATGTAAATTTGATTAGATCTGGCGAGGCATCAGGTAAAATTGCCTCAGCTCTTTATTCTATATCTTTACACCTAGAGAGGGAGAACGATGTTGCATCCCAAGTAAAACAAGCGATAATTTATCCAGTGTTTTTAATAGGAATGCTATTTTTTGTGATTGGCATAGTTGTAACACAAATTGTACCCAAAGTTGAAGGTCTTATTATAGAAACAGGAAACACGCCAACTCTTTTTACATCAGCAATGTTAAAATTTTATAACTTTTTAGGAAAATATTGGTGGTTTTTATTTTTAGTATTGTTTTTTTTAGTAGTCTCTATAACCATTTACTTTCGTACTAAAGAAGGTCAGAGAGAATACGGTGAAATATCTTTAAAAGTACCCTTTTTAGGAGGGTTGCTAAAAAAAGTCTTTCTAATGAGATTTGCCAGCAATGTTTCTACACTGCTTATCGCCGGAGTTTCAATTAATAAGGTATTAAAGATTACAGAAGACACAGTAGACAATGTTGCCTATAAAAGAATTATTTCTGATGTGGAAGAGCATGTTTCTGGGGGAGAAAAATTAAGTGTGGCTATGACAAGGCACCCAAAATATTTTACTCCATTTGTTTTACAAATAATCAGAGTTGGAGAGTCAACAGGCAAATTGGATAAAACATTAATGGATATTGTTAGTTTTTATGAAAAAGAAATTAAAAGGTCTATTGATTTATTCTCCAGGCTTTTGGAGCCTATTATGATAATAATTTTGGGTGCTATTGTAGCTGTTATTGCAGCTTCTGTACTGTCTTCAATTTATGGTGCCATTGGAACAGTTTAAGGCTCGCTCAAAGAGTGCAGGATTCGAACTATCATCAATTGAGCAAGCGAATTTTGAGGAAGATTCAAGGCTTGAGG
>JBBTQB010000012.1:0-20684 GCA_038065835.1 Patescibacteria group bacterium
ATCTTCCTCAAAATTCGCTTGCTCAATTGATGATAGTTCGAATCCTGCACTCTAATACTTACAATTAAAATTTTATCTAAATTTTCTTCCAAATTTTAATAAATAATACGAAAAATGAGGGGAACAGTCAAACTATTGACAGCTTTAACTTAGTATGCTATCAGTAAGCCGTAGTGAAATAGCACTTTTACAGCTAAAATTACTTGCAAAAATGGTCATAGCCAAAAGTCTTTAGAAGATTTTTTATAAGGATTCCTGGCTATGACCACAATGGTCTAGTATTTGCTCCTAGCAGGAGCAGATAAACCACAACTAGCAGTTAGGAGAGTATATGGTTTCCGAATCTGTCCGCCCTTTGACGGAGAACAACGGGGTCATCAGTTTCTCTGTCACCTCGGATAGTACCACCGGTCCCGAATGGATCAAGTGGTTCGATGAGAACGTCTATCCGCTGGACTACAACGCCCGTATCCTCCTCAAGTCGGAGAGTTTCAAACCGACGAAGGGAGTCCAGTATCCGGTCCGAGTTCTCAAGGGAGAACTCTATGAGGACAACAAGCGAATCACCAAGGAGATTCGCGCCGATGCCAAGCAGCGCAAGCTGCCTACCCCGCCACTGGAACTAGCCTGTCTCATCCGTAGGATGTTCACGAACGAACAAATCCGCGAGATGGGCTTGTACTGGATCATCATTATGCATGAACCAGTTGAGCTTTCAGGCCACTTGCACCTTCTTGGAGTGGGTGGCCGCGGTGAGGATCGGTGGTTGAGCACCTACTGTGTCAAGCCCGGCAGCGAGTGGATTCAGGACTACGGTTTCGCCTTCCTCGCCGAGCAAGTATCTTCATAGGACTTTGTCCTTGGATTCTCAGGCTCTTGCCCTTGAATCCTTTGATCTAAGTCGTCCCTGGAAATGATTACATTTCCAGGGATATTTTTTTGTTGTAAAATAGAGATGGTAGTAGAGTGATGGGGTCAGGCCTGGGTCTGACCCCGTTTCCTACTGCAGTAATTATATAAGTAAAGTGATGGGGTCAGGCCTGGGTCTGACCCCGTTTCCTCGTTTCCTCTAAAGACCTGGTTTCTCAAAGAATCATTAGGAATATTTTAAGAGTATCTGTTTTTCTAATTGCCAACCTAATATACGGCAACTTTTCTTCTTTTGAAAGAAAACTGGCCGTAGAAATCGCTTCTATTATTTCTATAAATAGGTTATCAATTCTTAAACCTAAGGTGTATCTATAAAGTGATGGGGTCAGGCCTGGGTCTGACCCCGTTTCCTCTACTTATTATATTCATTCATAGTCCTTTCTAGTCCATTTTCAATGAAGTAATCAAGCGCCTCTGCTATTTTTTTTATGGTTTTATTTACTATTTTCTGTTCTTCTCCGGTAAAGCTTTGAAGCACAAATTTATCTGGATGTTTTGGCTTACCTTTTTCTTGTTGTATTCCAACCCTAAATCTAATAAGATTTTTGTTTCCCACTGCTTTTATAATTGATTCAACGCCCTTGTGGCCTGCCGAACCCCTGTTTTTTACGATTTTAAATTTTCCTAAGGGTAAATCTATATCATCGTGAACTACCAGTAAATCCGCTTTTTTGTTTTGCGTAATTATTTTTTTAACTGCAATACCAGATCTATTCATAAAAGTCTGCGGTTTTGCCAGTAAAACTTTATTGCTCTTAGAAACTAAAGAATCGTGTTTTTTTGACAATTCAAAATCGGGGAAACTATTTTTTTTGGCAAAAAAATCAACAGTCATAAAGCCAATATTATGCCTCGCTTCCTTAAATTTTTCTCCGGGGTTTCCTAGTCCTATAATAATTATCATATTTTTGTATATTATAGTATTTTATTATTTTTTAACAGGGCTTGACACACTATTTTAAAGGAGTAGAATTGACAGAAAGTTCGCTCGTTGTCATTTTTATCTCAACTGAAAAGAAAGGAGTGGGTTCGAATTGTTCTTCGCTCGGGGCCGGACAGATAAGGCATCAGGGAAAGGCACCTCGTTTTTATTCCGCACTGTCAAAAACTCAAGATGAAAGGAAGACAGCATGTCTGTGCAGAATGGTGTCCTAACAGGAGAGCAGAGAGAACTAGTTCTCGATATTCTCCGCAAAAAAAATGGCTTCATAGATGAAGCCTTGCCTGAGTGCAGGAAGCTGCTTTTACGACTGGGGATTCAGTGTTTCACGGCAGGTCAGTGTCGTGATATCATCAGGCAAGCCAATAAAGAGGCTTATGCCACTGCTTAGTTCTGTTTGGAACAAAAAGGGGCACCGTCCTTAACCGCATCGTTTCTCTTTTGGACAGGAGTGCGTATGTCGAGGTCAAGACAGATCAAGTTCGTCGGTCAATTCTTGGAGCATCACCAGAAATATCTTCGGGAGGCATTTTGCCTTCTGAATACCAGGCCAACTTCGGGTGATTTCTATGAAATCTCTAAACTCTTTAATAAAAAGTTTAGGGAGCAAGCAGAGACCTTCCAATGGGTTGTTGCCTCCTTTTGGAAAAAAGGCGGCAGTTGTTCCAAAAAGAACGGGTCCACTTCTTCCAAGGCCCGACGCAGTCGGCATAAGGTGGTAAAAAATGCCACACGTCGTGTAGTCATTTTCGCTCCACCTCATCTTCAGCGGCGTATCAATCGCCGTTGTGTTCGCTAGTTCTTCTCAATCCCACCTCAAAATCCTACCTCAGAGCCATGGCAGGCACAACTGCTATGGCTCTCTTTTTTTAAAAACAACCGTTGCAACGACTAAAAAAGTATGGTATTATCTTTCTATGGAAGGAAATCAAAACATAAGTAGAGAAACCCAGGGCCTAAAAAATAACGGCAAAAAAGGTACTTTTAAAAAGTATCTTTCTATTATATGGGAATTTTTGAAAATAATTATCATTGCTGCAATAATAGTTTTGCCTATAAGATATTTTTTGTTCCAACCTTTTATTGTAAAAGGAGAATCCATGGTACCTTATCTTTATTCGGGAGACTATCTTATAATTGATGAAATCTCATACAGATTTTCTGACCCCAAGCGAGGAGATGTGGTTGTTTTGAATTATCCAATAGATAACAGGCAGCGTTTTATAAAAAGAATTATCGGTCTTCCTGGAGAAACAGTGAGTATTAAAAATAGCGAGGTGACAATTTCAAAGGGTAGGGAAAGTTTTGCATTAAAAGAAAACTATTTGCCAGAAAACCTAGAAACCGAAGGAAATATTAATGTGAACTTAGACGATAATGAATATTTTGTTTTGGGAGACAACAGGCAATTTTCTTATGATTCAAGAAGGTGGGGAGTTTTGCCAAGACAAGATATAATTGGAAAGGCCTTTTTTAGGGCTTTTCCAATTCAAACAATGAAATTAATTGTCGGACCAACCTACTAAATAAAAGAGTATTTGTATATTCGCGACTACTCCAAAAATTAATGAGCAAGTTAAAATTTCAATCGTTGGCTGGAATGCACGATATTCTTCCAGAAGATCAGGTTTATTTTAAAAAGGTTGCAAAATCGGTTGAGTCAATAGCGAACTACTATAACTTCCAAAGAATTGATGTTCCCATACTAGAAATGGCAGAAGTATTTATTAAAGGCACGGGGGCTGCCACCGATATTGTAGAAAAAGAAATGTATACATTTCGTACCAAAGGAGGAGATTTGGTAGCTTTAAGGCCTGAATTTACTGCTGGAGTTGCCAGAAGTTACATTGAAAATGGAATGTACAACCTTCCTCAGCCGGTTAAATTATGGACTATTGGTCCGCTTTTCAGACACGAAAGGGCCCAAGCTGGCAGGTATAGACAGCTTCACCAGTTTAATTTTGAAGCACTAGGAGATAAAAGCCCTTCTCTTGACAGTCAGATTATCCAAATGTGTTATGATATTTTGAAAGATCTGTCATTTAAAGGTATAAACATTGAGGTTAACTCTATTGGAGATTCAGAGTGCAGACCTTATTTTAAGAAAATTATAACGAGTTACTTTAAATCAAGAAAATCATCTCTATGTTCTGACTGCCAAAGAAGGTTAAGGGAAAACCCTTTGAGAATTTTAGACTGTAAAGAAGAAAAGTGCCAAATGGTAAAAGCTGGAGCTCCTCAAATTATTGATCACCTTTGCGAAAATTGCCATAAGCACTTTAAAGAAGTTTTAGAATTTTTAGATGAATTGGAACTTCCTTATACCTTAAATCCTTATTTGGTAAGAGGATTCGATTATTATACAAAAACAGTTTTTGAAATTATAGAAAAAGGTGGAAACAAACAAAGCCAAGGAAGCTTGGTTGGCGGAGGTAGGTACGACGGGCTTGTTAAGCTTTTAGGAGGAAGAGATACTCCTGCCTGCGGAGCTGCTGGAGGAATAGATAGGATTGTGAATTTGATAAAATTAAGAAGTAGAAAACCCAAAGAAAAGCAAGAAGAATCAAATATATTTTTGGCTCAACTGGGCCAATTAGCAAAAAGGAAAAGCTTGAAGCTTTTTGAAGAGTTCCGCGCTGCTAAAATACCAATAGCAGAATCTTTCTCAAAAGATTCTTTAAGGAGTCAATTAAAATTGGCCGACAAAATGGGGATAAGATGGGTTTTAATCTTTGGTCAAAAAGAAGCGCTGGAAGATTTTATTACATTAAGGGATATGCAATCAGGAGTTCAAAAAGAAATAAAATTAGACAAGGTCGTAAAAGAAATGAAGAAAAAAGTGAAATAATTGTTCTAATGTTCTAGCTGTTCTAATTGTTGGAATTGAAGCAACAAATAGAACAAGCGAGCCCGCAGGTAAGCGATAGAACAATTACAACATTATAACATTACATTGGTTTTACAAGTAAGAAGAAAAGAAAAGGAAAGCTCTCAGAACTTGATTCATAGGTTTACTAAGGTTGTAAGGCAATCTGGGATTTTGCTTGAGCTGAGATCAAAACGGTTCAAAAAAAGAGCAAAATCGGCTTTGGCAAAAAAGAGATCAGCTCTAAGAAGAGTTGAGCTAGTTAAAGAGAAAAGAAAGCAAGAAAAATTGAGCAAGCCCAAATAGATCGTAAAACATGAAACGTAAAACGTGAAACATTGTACGAATTGTCATTATGTTTCAGGTTTCATGTTTCCCGCCTACGCCAACCTGTCTGCGTGCGGATACGCACAGGCAGGAGCTATGGCGGGCAGGTAAGTTTCATGCTAAAGCAACAAATCCAGTCCGATTCCACAAATGCCTTAAAACAAGGCAATCAAGAAGTTGCAGGAGTTTTACGCATGGTTTTAGCTTCAATAAATTCAAAGGAAAAAGAAAAGCGGTATAAAATTTCAAAAGAAAAGGCCAATTTAAAAGAAGAAGAATTAGTTAAAGAATCACAACTTACAGATGAAGAAATAATTTCTGTATTGTCTTCTGAAATCAAAAAAAGAAAGGATGCCATTGCTTTGTATGAGAAAGGGAATAGACAGGAATTAGCGGACAAGGAAAAAAAAGAAATTGAAATTATTCAAAAATACCTGCCAGAGCAATTATCTCAAGATGTGCTTAGAAAGATAATTGAGGAATCAATAAAAAAAGTCGGGGCAAAAGAGTTAAAAGATATGAGAAAAATAATGGCAGACTTAATGCCAAAGGTAAAGGGCAAAGCCGATAATTCAGAAATAAGTAAGATGGTTAAAGAATTATTAGTAAAATAATTAGAAACAAAAAAGGGCAAAGGCCCATTTTTTGGTTTGAGCGTATTGACTTTGCGACGGGGGGGGTAAGCTAAAGGTGTATTTCGGTCGACAATCACAAGTAATCTAAAACCAATTTTTCAAGGAAAAAACTATGGATTCTGAAAGAGGTTCGGAGAAAATGTATGGCGATCATGGCGATAGGTATGATTTTGAGGCTTTTTCGATCTCGCAACATAGAAAAATGCTCGAGGATATGAATTGGAACTTAGGTAAGATCGAGAACCTGCTCAAAATGAGAAGTAAGAAGCCTATTTCAAAGGAGAAAGCCTTAG
This sequence comes from Patescibacteria group bacterium, assembly GCA_038065835.1. GTDB lineage: Bacteria > Patescibacteriota > Minisyncoccia > Minisyncoccales > Staskawiczbacteraceae > VGLO01. The sequence goes on from JBBTQB010000012.1 coordinate 5,992, forward strand.
AAATTATTGAATTAGGTCAAAATCTTGATGATGCTTTTGCAAGTTTATCAAGAGCTATGCGCAAGTTAGAGGAGCGGGTCAGAGAACAATAAAATCATAGAGCCCGAGATTACATCAAGGGCTTTTTTGCTTACTTTTTATACTCAACCTTTAATACTCAACCTTGCCAATATCTCACTCTTACCAATATCTCACTTAGCTCTGCTTGCTTTACTGCTATACTCAACTTTTCGAACGTTCGAAAAGTTGAGTATATGTTTAATCAATGTTATTATTAATAAAAATAATTATTAAAAATTAGAATAAAGTATTAATAATAAAGGTATTAATATATGAAAATTTCTATTACTGATCAATTTTTGTGGGATATGTTTAATTTTTTAAGTGAGGCGGAAGATCAACTACGCTTTATTTTTCATCCTCCGAGGCGATGGAAAGATGTTTTTCTCGATGCCGACAACCCAATTTACCAGAAGTACTATAAAATATTAAAAGCTGATAGATTTGCAAAGTTAATTTACTACCTAAAAAGGAATAATTACATTAAAGCAAAAAGCTTAGACGGAAAAAAAGCTATTTTTATTAGTAAAAAAGGGTTGAAAAAAGTTTCTCATTTCTACTTTAAATGTGACAGAGAGAATAGATTAAAAAGAAAAGACGGTAAATGGATCATGGTGATTTTTGATATTCCTAAGAATCATAAAAAGAATAGAGATTTACTAAGAAGCGTTCTTAAGAATTTAGGATATAAGGTTTTTCAGTATAGCGTCTGGATTACACCTTATGACGTTTTTGAAAAAACTCAGAAACTACTCCAGTTTTATTCAATAGACCATTATGTTAGAATATTTTTAATAGAGGAGTTAGATAAATAAGAGGAGTTAGATAAATAAAACCAAAGCGAGATATTATGCCTATACTCAACTTTTCGAACGTTCGAAAAGTTGAGTATATAAATCCTTTCCCTTAAAATATCTTATAATTATATAGTTTTTCTTTTAAATATGTTAGCGAGGAGTTTATTTTCTAATAATTAGAGTAATTAAATTATAAATGATTGACATCAATAATTTTACAAAATTTGCTGTGGATAAAAGGTTTTTTTGGGGGGTTGCAAAAAAAGTTTTAAAAGGCGAGAATGAACAATTAGATAATTTATCTATTGCTTTTGTTAGTTCTCAAGAAATAAAAAAGTTGAACAAGAAATACAGAAATAAAAACAAGCCAACTGATGTTTTGAGTTTTCAGAAAAATACAGGTCTTAAGGAAGACTTTTCAGAAGTGATAATCTGTCCAGAGCTTGTAAGAGAAAAAGCAGCATTTTTAAAAACTAGTCTAAAAAGAGGATTGACAAGAGCTTTAATTCACGGAATTTTGCATAACTTGGGGTATGACCACGAAGTTTCAAAGAAAGAGGCAGAAATGATGGAGAAAAAAGAAGAATACTATTTATCAAAAGTTAAATAGGAAAGGTTTACTAAAAATAATACAACTGGAGGGGGTCGGTAGTCTCGCAGAGCGGAGACGCCCCGAGCAAAGCGAGGGGAAGAGGGATCGTGACCCGCCCCTGTTACTTCTATGGCAAGAAACAAAATTATTACTGGTTTGGATATTGGCACAAACAGTATTAAAGCTCTTGTTGCTGAAAAGAGGGGAAACGAATGGAATCTTTTAACCTACTCTCAAGTGCCTTCTTTTGGTTTGAGACGAGGTTCTGTTGTTAATATTGAAGAAACCTCAAAAAATATACAATTACTTATTTCTGGTATTGAAAGAGATTGTGGTAGAAGAATAAATTCTGTATTTGTTAATATGGGTGGAAGCCATCTTTATATAACGCCTTCAGATGGATTAATTTCTGTTTCAAGGGCTGATCATATAATTTCAGAAGAAGATGTTGAAAGGGTTTTGCAGGCAACAAGAGCAATTAATATCCCAATGAACGATGAAATTTTAGACGTGTTTCCCAAAGAATTTGTAATTGACGACCAAAAAGGAGTAAAGCATCCTATGGGTTTAAGTGGCGTAAGACTACAGGCTAAAGTGCTTTTGCTTTGCTACTTCCAACAAAACTTTGTAAACCTTACACAAGCGATATTAGGAGCTAAGCTTCAAATTGATGATATTATTCCTTCTCCCTTAGCAGCTGCTGAAGCTGTATTAACCAGAGAACAGAAAGAAATTGGAGCGGCTTTAATAGATATTGGTTCAGCCACCACTAGTTTGAGCGTTTTTGAAGAGGGAGAACTGATTCATTTGACAATTTTCCCCTTGGGGTCTGCTAGTATAACTAATGACATTGCTATAGGACTTAAAACAGAGATTGCTGTTGCAGAGGACATTAAAAAGCAATATGGTACCTGTATTTTACCAGAGAAAAGTGAGAAAAACCTGTCTGTCAGCAGTCAGACAAATAAGAAGATAGAAGTTTCAAAGCAATTAAATTCGGTTTCTTTTACAAAAAAGAATTTAGTTGACATAATTGAGCCGAGAGTTTCTGAAATTTTAGATTTAATGCAAAAAGAATTAAAAAAAATAGGACGTCAGGAATTGTTACCTGGAGGAGTTGTTTTGACCGGCGGCGGGGCAAAGTTATCTAAAATAAGAGAATTAGCTAAAGAGCGCTTGGGGTTGCCATGCAAAATAGGAATTCCAAAAAGCATAGTTGGATTAGACGAGAATCCGTTGCTATCAACTGTTGTCGGACTTGTAATGTCCAGTCCTGATTTCTATGAACAGGGCAGGGTTATTGGCTTGAATTTCAGCTCCTTAAAGAACTTTTTATCGAGTTTTAAAAAAATGCTAAGGGTTTTTATACCATAAAACAGGAGTGAAACCCCGTTAGAGGTCAAGGAGCTTTAAGGTAAATGCAAAAGAAACAAACCTCTAACGGGGTTTGTATGAGGATAATTAAAACTTCAATGGGATTAAAATAAGGTAGATCAAAAATCAAAATGCAAAAATCAAAATTAAGGTGTGTCGCTTCGCGACAAATTCATATTTTTAATCTGTATTCTTGATATTTAATCTTTAATTTTTTATATTCTATGAGACAGGCAACAAAACAATTTAAAAAAGAACTTGAATTGCCAAATTTTAATTATCAAGGAGGGAAAATGCCGCAAATTAAAGTTTTAGGCGTTGGAGGATCGGGATCAAATACTATTTCAAGAATATTTAGTTCTGATGTTTTGGGAGTTGATTTAATAGCGCTTAACACAGATGTCCAATCTCTAAAATCCTGTAGAGCTCCTAAAAAACTTCTAATCGGCAAGATCATTACTAAAGGGCTTGGCGCTGGAATGGATCCTTCTTTGGGGATGGCTGCCGCAGAGGAAAGTAAAGGAGAAATTTTAGAAGTTTTAAAAGGATCAGATATGGTTTTTGTTACTTCTGGGTTTGGTGGTGGTAGTGGCTCTGGAGCTTCTCCGGTGATTGCAGAGTTATCAAAAAGTTTGGGGATTTTAACAATTGCTGTAGTCACAACTCCCTTTTCTTTCGAGGGGGAACAAAGAGTTCAAATTGCCAAAAAAGCAATTGAAAATTTAAAGGACAAGGTAGACTCTTTACTTATAATCCGAAATGACAATCTTTTAAAAGTAATTGATGAAAAAACAACAGTTTCAAATGCTTTTAAAGTTTGCGATGATATTTTAAAACAGGCAGTTAAAGGAATAACAGACTTAATTTTAGCTCCTGGAATCATTAATATTGATTTTGCCTCTGTTGTTTACATTATGAAAAATTCACAACAGGCGCTATTTGGGACTGGAAAAGCCATTGGAAAAAACAGGGCCATTGATGCTGCCAAGAAAGCTATCAACTCTCCCTTGTTAGATTTTTCAATCAAGGGATCAGAGGGAATCTTGTTTAATGTTTCAGGGAACGATACGACTTTAAATGAAATAAAAGCAATTGGAAAATTTATAACTGAAAATGTTAGCCCCAAGGCAAAAATAATTTTTGGGGCTGTAAAAGATAATTCTTTAAAAAGGGGAGAAATAAAGGTTACGGTGATTGCCACCCGTAATTTTTCGTGATGAAACGCAGAAATTTTATAACGAGAATTATTTATAAGGAAGAGCTTTATCAGCAAAGCAGATAAGGCGATGAATTATAAATAATTCGTAGTTAAAATTTCAAGTTGCAATAGAAAGAATTACGGGAGGCAATCACCAATATTGCCACAAAATTCTAAGATCCAACATCCAACTTCCAGCTTCTAAATTATGACCCCATCTAAGGCGCTTTTTTGGTTTTGTGTTTCTTTTATTGTGGGGATAGCGCTGCAGTCATCAATTAAAATTCCCCAAATATTTTTATGGGGCTTTTTAATTTTAGGGACTTCCTTTGTCTTTTTACAATTAGTGATTCGTGTTGATTCGTCTAAGAGCTTGGTGAATAATGCTCTTTTGATAGATTTTGTCAAAATTCTGAAGCGAAAATTTGATAGAACGAGGAGGTTTATACAAGTGTATAAGCCGACGAGTTATAACAAATTTGCAGCTAGAATTTTGGCAAAAGATGCAAATATGGCATTATTCACCAAGCTCTCTAATGCGTTATTTGTGATTAGTGAACATTCGTTGGTAATAGGTTTTTGTCTTTTATTCTTAATTTTTGGGATTTCGCGGCTCCAAATTTCTGAATTCAATGTTGAGAACGACAAAATAAGAGTGCTTAACGACAAGGAAGAAAAAGTAGTTTTATTAGGTCAAGTTGTTGAGGAGCCGGATATAAGAGAAAACTATCAAAAATTGAAGGTTCACCCGGTTAAATACGCCATTGGCGTTGTTGGACCAGAGGCGGAACAATTTAACTGGGTAAAGGTTGACAATAGCACCATTTTAATAACAACCAGAAACTATCCAGAATATAGGTACTTAGATGAATTGAAAATTACAGGCCAATTAAAAACTCCGTTTGAGCTGGAAAGTTTTAATTACAAGAATTATTTATTAAAAGACGGAATCTATTCTGTGGTAGATTTTCCTAAAATAGAGTTGGTTTCATCGAAACACCATTATAATACTTTTTCTTTTTTATACGAGAAAATCTTATTTATTAAATCAAAATTAATAAGCTCTATTAGAACAAACTTTTCATTTCCAGGAAATACAATTTTAGAAGGTGTTATTTTCGGCAACGACAAACAAATGCCGAGAGATTTAAAAAATAAATTTAATGCTACTGGTTTGAGCCATCTCACAGCTGTATCCGGAGGCAACATTGTAATAATAACATCTATTTTGACGTTCTTTCTGTTGTTTTTTGGATTATGGCGCACCCAAGCGCTTTACCTATCTCTTGTATTTTTATGTTTTTATATTGCTTTAGTTGGCTTTCCAGCTTCAGGAGTGAGGGCTGCTATTATGGCAAGCATACTTTTATTCTCCCAAATTCTTGGAAGGCAAAATACATCATCAAGAACAATAACTTTGGCTGGCGCATTAATGCTTTTGCAAAATCCAATGATTTTACGCTATGACGTTGGTTTTCAGCTTTCTTTCTTAGCGTCAATGGGAATTATACATTTAAAACCGATATTCGACGGATTTTTTGCTTTCTTGCCCAAAAATCTAGGAGCTAAAACTACAAAGTCTGATAAAATCTTTTTTATAAATACTGTAAAACTAAGAAAACTCTCAATTAAAATATTAAATTTTTTGTTAAGTATTATTTTTGTAACTATCTCGGCTCAAATTTTTACTTTACCTGTCATAATTTACAGTTTTGGCACATTATCTTTGGTTTCTCTTGCAACAAATCTCTTAATACTGCCGATAATCCCTCCCCTAATGGTTTTTGGCGTTTTAGCCAGCATCTTGGGAGTTTTTTCCGGCTTTTTGGGATGGATATTTTCCCTGCCTTGTTATGCTTTAATTTTTTATTTCTTAAGAGTTTTGGATATCTTTTCTCAACCTTGGACTACTAAAAATTTAAAAGTTTCTCTTGTTTTAGTTTTGATTTATTATTTAGTTCTTACGATTTTAATTTTTTATTTAAATAAAAAATTGAAGCCGAAGTTTTTAGGATATTAAAATTCATTAATTTTAATATCCTAAAAATCACGAAGAGGGGGTCGGGGGAATTGGGTATTTCCCCGTGTAGGAAAACAGCGAGCCCGTAGGGCGAGCCGTTAGAAACCGTGGGTTTCTAAAGAGTGAGCCGGAACCGAAGAGCTAGTCCGAGCGAAGCCCCGCTAAGCAGGGCGAAGCGAGGACGTTAAGGCGAACGACTTTTAGTATATTAAAAGCCACAAGCATTTACCTGCGGCTGAGTATTTGTTGTGTCGCTTTGCTATATAATAGTAGTAAGGTGCTGTGGAAGGGAGAAGATTTCCCGTGGCATCCAATTTCTGCCAATCCAAAGAAGAATGATTTCCACTTCATTTAGATGAGCTGTTAGGTCCGCATCATGTCAGCACTGTGCCAACCTCCTGCTACCCAGCAAAATCATTCTATTATATATTTTAAATTTTTGTAATTAAAGTGTACAATTTACTAAATATGATAGGAAATCAGCAAAAAAAAGAAAAAGGATTGTTCCCACACCAAACGAGCACAGCTTTGCCTGGCGACAGAGGCAATGATGCTCGTTATAGTTTGGGGGCGTGGGTGGTAGCAGTTGATATGGGCTATGGTCACCAGAGAACAGCTTATCCTTTAAGACACCTTGCTCCCAATGGTAAAGTTGTAAATGCCAACAATTACGAGGGAATTCCACGGGGAGATAAAAATTTATGGTATTACGGCCGCTTTTCTTACGAGTTTATATCTCGATTCAGAAGAGTGCCTTTTGTTGGGGAAAAAGTTTGGGCTATTTTTGACTACTTCCAAAGAATTATGGGATACTATCCCAAAAGAGACCTTTCAAAAATAAGCTTAAACCAAAGAATCCCAGCTTATCTTATAAAAAGGAAATGGGGCAAAGATTTAATCAAAAAACTTAAAAAAAATCCTCTACCTTTCATTTCTACCTTTTTTTTGCCGGCTTTTATGGCAGAAATATTTGACTATCCAAACGATATTTATTGCATTATATGTGATGCTGATATTGCCAGATCTTGGGCTGCCATAAAGCCAGAATTAAGTGAAATAAAATATCTTGTTCCTAATTCTTGGACTCGTGATAGATTAAAACTTTATGGAGTAAAGCCAGAGAATATTTATTTTACAGGGTATCCTCTGCCCAAGGAAAATATTGGCGGAGAAAATATGCAGACTCTAAAAAAAGATTTAAGTTACCGCATTTTAAACCTTGACCCGAAAGGCAAGTACCGTAAAATTTACAAACCACTGATTAAAGGATACCTGGGAGAGCTTCCTAAAATACCAAACCATCCCCCTACTATAATGTTTTCAATAGGAGGAGCTGGCGCTCAAAAAGAAATAGGAGCCCAAATTATAAATAATTTGAGAGAGAAAATTAAAGCAAAAGAACTTAAAATTATTATTTCAGTTGGCATTAGAGAAGAGCTGAGAAAATATTTTGAGGAACACATCCATGGTCTCAAAATGGATGGATGGGTTCATATATTATCTGGTAGGAATATTAATGATTATTTCGAAAAATTCAACAAGGCACTGAGAACAACAGATATTTTGTGGACAAAACCGTCAGAACTGTCTTTTTATGCGGGACTTGGTCTTCCTATAATTATTGCTCCTCCCCTTGGATCACAGGAGGATTTTAATAAAAAATGGCTATTGCATATTGGAGCTGGGATAGAGGAAGAAAACCCAAGATATGCAGACCAATGGCTGTTTGATTTATTAGATTCTGGAGATCTGGCCGAAATGGCAATGCAGGGTTTTGTTGAGATAAAGTGCCTTGGTACTTACAATATTGAGCATATTATAAATAAGGAACCATCACATTAAAAGTGCCTAAAGTCACAAAAATATTTTTTTTAGCCTCGGCCATATTTTTTTTGGCTTTTATGCTGTATTTTTTTATTGGTTCAACCTCCAGCTCAGAAAATATATCATGGGGAATTAGTTTCTCTCAAATGCAAGCGGAAAACTTAGGTCTTGCTTGGAAGAAAACCTATTTGGCCGTACTAGATGACCTCGGAGTTAAAAACATAAAGCTGCACACCCAGTGGGATTGGGTTGAAGGAAAAAGGGACAAATTTTATTTTAACGATATTGATTGGCAAATAGAAAGGGCAAAAGAACACGGGGTTAACATAATTTATGTTGTGGGAATGAAGACAGGACGTTGGCCAGAATGCCACTTGCCACAATGGGCTAGTCTACTTTCAAAACAAGAACAACAAGAGGAATTGCTTCAATACATAAAAGAAGTTGTGTTAAGGTATAAAAACCAAAATTCCATAGTTTATTGGCAGGTGGAAAATGAGCCGCTATTTAAGTTTGGCGAGTGTCCTTGGTACGACAGGGATTTTTTAAAAAAAGAAGTTCAGTTGGTAAAGTCTATTGACCCAACAAGAAAAGTGATCGTTTCTGACTCGGGAGAACTTTCAACTTGGATTAGAAGTGCTAGCATTGGAGACGTTTTAGGTGTTACAATTTACAGGAAAGTCTGGACAAGGATCGCAGACGGATATGGATTTTATTGGACTTCTATTTTCCCTCCCATAAGCTATTTTAAAAAAGCTGAATTATTTAGTAAACTATACAACAAAAAGGTTATTTGCGTTGAACTGCAAGCTGAACCCTGGACTTTAAAACCCTTTTTTGATGTTCCTTTATCAGAACAGCAAAAGACAATGAATTTGGAGCAGTTTAGAAAGAATATAGATTTCGCCAAAAAAACCGGACTAGACGAATTTTACTTTTGGGGAACAGAATGGTGGTATTGGCTAAAAGAAAAGCATAACAAGCCAGAAATCTGGGATGAAGCTCGAAAATTATTTCAGGATAGTTAGACTAGAGCCAATACCACCATTCTGCACAGAGGGGGTCGGGGAGATTGGGTATCTTCCCGTGTAGGAAATTATTCAAAACCGGCTGAACGCAAGAATTATCCGCGCAAGCAGAAATTCCCGTTCTAGGGTTTTGAAAGAGCGAACAAAGTGAGCGACAGAATGTTTGGTATTGGCTGAAAGAAAAACACAACAAACCAGAGATATGGCAAGAAGCGAAAAAATTGTTCTAATGTTCTAAATGTTCTAATTGTTATAATTGAAAAAAAACAACTAGAACAAGCGAGCCCCGCCATAGATGGGGCGAGCGATAGAACAGTTACAACATTATAACATTACATTGATTTGGCTTTTAATTATAATTTTAGCTTATCTATTTTTTGGCATTGCTTCTTTTGGAGACAAGCTGGTTTTAAGCCGCTCTAAAAATCCAAAATTGTATGTCTTCTATGTGGGGATTTTAAGCTTGTTAGTTTTGCTATTAATTCCGTTTGTCGGTATTTTACTTCCTAACAAAGTAAGCTTTTTTTGGATTATTTTAACTTCTTTGGTCTTTATTTTGGGTTTGTATTTCCTTTACTCTGCTGTTGAAAAATTTGATGTATCAAGAGTTATTCCCATAGTTGGAGCCATCCAACCTATATTTATACTGTTTTTAAGCCGGATCTTTTTTGGATATGGAGCCATGAAGCTAAATAATTTATTGGCTCTTTTAATTTTATTAATAGCTAGTATTATAATTTCTTTTGAAAAAAAATTAGAACTAAACAAAAATTTATTAAAACTTTCACTATGGGCATCCTTATTAATTGCTCTAAGCTTTGTGCTGATGAAAATGGTTTTTTTAAACCTGTCTTTTTTCCAAGGCATTATTTGGATAGGGATTTTTAATTTTTTATTTGTATTAGTTTTCTTTTTTAGTGAAAAATTCAGAGAAAAAATATTCGCTAAAAAATCTGCCTTTGATAAGAGAACCATATTTTTGGTGATTTTAACCCAATCAGCAGGAGGTTTGGGCGGCTTTTTGCAGAATTTAGCAATATTTTTAGCTCCTGCTTGGAATTTGGCGATAATAAATGCGTTAAGAGGCATTCAGTACGTTTTTTTATTTATAATAACCTTGATTTTTTCAAAATTTCTACCTAAAATACTAAAAGAAGAGCTATCAAAAAAATTAATTTCCCAAAAAATAATCTCTATAGTTTTAATAGTAGTCGGGCTATATGCCTTAATTTTAGGTTGATTTAACGTAAAAATAAAAAATGTTATCAATTATTATCCCAACATTGAACGAAGAAGATTATTTATCGGGTCTTTTAGAGTCAATTAAAAGGCAAACCTTTAAAGATTACGAAATTATTATTGCTGATGCTAACTCAACAGATACAACCTTAAAAATTGCTAAGTCTTATGGTTGCAGAATAACAAAAGGAGGTTTACCAGCGAAGGGTAGGAATGAAGGAGCAAAAGTTGCAAAAGGTGACATTTTACTTTTTTTAGATGCAGATGTTATTATTTCGCACGAAAAATTTATTGAAAACTCTTTGGCTGAATTTAAGCGAAAGAATTTAGACATTGCTATTTTTCCCTTGGCGATTGTGAAGGGTAAAAAAATTGATAAAATAGCAGTTACTATATGGAATAAGTGGATCTCCTTGATGCAAAAAGTTTTTCCCCACGGAGCATCTGCTTTTTTGGTAAAAAAGCGCATTCATGAGTCTATAAACGGCTTTGATGAAAGCATAGTCTTTGCAGAAGACCAACATTATGCTGACCGTGCCGGAAAAATTTCTAAATTAGGAGTTGTTGAAAAAGAGCCAGTTTGTATTTCAATTAGAAGATATGAAAAAGACGGCCGGTTTAATACATACATCAAATATGTCATAGCAGATATGCATATATTATTTAAAGGGCCGATAAGATCAGAGATATTCAGCTACAGATTTAATCATTATAAGGACGAGAAAATAGAAAATAGAAAGTAAAATAAAAATAAAATGTACCAATTGCCGCAAACTGACTTCAAAAAAATTAAAGAACAGATTGTCAAAGCTTTAAATAATCAAGTTTTAAAGATTTTTGCTTTGGTAATAATTATTTTTGTTGCTGTTGGTTTTGTGGCAGGTAAAATTCCTGTAGATTATTTGAAAAAACAGGCAGATTATTTTTTAGAGCAAACAAAAGATAATTTAGAGCAGTCGTTTACTGAAAAACCGGCCGAAAAGTATGTTTCAAAGATAGAATACGAGCAGGCAATAATAGATTCTGTAAAATCGGCCTCTCCGTCAGTAGTTTCAATTATAATTTCAAAATATCTACCAGTTTATGAAGAGCAACTTATAAATCCTTTTGGAGATATTCCCGGTTTTGATATTCAAATTCCTCAATATGTGCAAAAAGGGACCCAAAAGCAACAAGTGGGAGCGGGGTCTGGTTTTATTGTTTCAGAAGATGGTTTAGTTTTAACAAATAAGCACGTTGTGATTGATAAGGAAGCAGAGTATACGGTTTTAACCAATGATGGTAAAAAATATACTGCAAAAGTTTTAGCATTAGACCCCGTGCAAGATTTGGCAATAATAAAAATACAACCTGCCCGCAATGCTTTGCCTAGCGATGCAGGCGGGAGCGATATGAAGTTCCCAGCCATAAAACTGGGTGATTCAAATGGTGTTCAAATAGGACAGGGTGCCATAGCTATTGGAAACTCTTTAGGTGAATTCAAAAACACTGTTTCAGTAGGAGTTATTTCAGGGCTTGGCAGGACGGTTTCAGCTTCCGGGAACGGCGGCTTTTCTGAGACTCTTGAGGATGTAATCCAAACCGATGCTGCCATTAATCCGGGAAACTCAGGAGGACCGTTACTTAATTTAAAAGGCGAAGTAATTGGTGTTAATGTAGCAATGGCCCAAGGAGCTCAGTCAATCGGATTTGCCATACCCATTAACATTGCTAAAAGAGACATAAACCAAATTATCAAAAATAACAAGTTGACATATCCATTTTTGGGTGTCAGGTATGTTTTAGTTGATGAGAAAGTAAAGAAAAAACATGGTTTAGCTGTGGACTATGGAGCATTGCTTTTGAAGGGAGAAAATGGTGAAAGTGCGGTAACTAAAAATTCGGCGGCAGGCAAAGCCGGGCTAAAAGATAGAGACTTGATTTTAGAATTTAACGGTGAAAAAATTACCAGAGACAACTCACTGGCAAAAGTAATCTCAAGATATAGTCCTGGGGACAAAGTGAACCTCAAAATTTTACGTGATGGCCAAGAAATAAATCTCGAATTGGTTTTAGGGGAAAGGAGCTGATTTTTACTTCAGTTCTATTCCAAAACGCAATTTTTTTTGAAGATTTCATGTGGAGTTAGATAGTTAAGCCGTTTTCTCGGCCGATGATTAATGAGCGCTGCGCTTTTGTTCAAGTGCTCTTGGGTAACCGTGTCGAACCTGGATTTTTTCGGATAAAACTGCCGCAAAAGCCCATTGGTGTTCTCATTCGTTCCTCGCTCCCAGGAGTGGTAAGCGTGGGCAAAGTAGGCCACCAATCCAGTCTGTTCTTCAATAGTATCATATCCTGAAAACTCTGAACCGTTGTCGTAGGTCATCGAGCGTCGTTTTTCCCGAGGAATTCGTTTGAACTTCTTGAGCGTAAACGCATTGATATTTTCCACGGTTGCGTTTTCTGTTTTCCCCGCCACCAGGTATCCTGATTTACGCTCCACGTAGGTGATCATATGCCCTGATTTGCCGCTACCCCGCACCGTATCCCCCTCCCAGTCACCAATTCTCTGTCTTTGATTGATAATTTCCGGCCGCTGGTCAAATCCGTCGTTTTCGCTCTAATTCCCGCTGCTTCTCGCGTATCCTGGTGCCATATCGTGCCCGGTATTTGTTCTTTTGACGTCGCAGGTATTTTACTAAATCTTTCCGTTTTTCATACACAAACTTGTAGATGGTATCTTTACCGATGTGCTTGCCCGGGTGGTCTCGGTTCCACCGTCCCGCAATCTGCTCGGGCGACCAATACGTTTTCAACTTTTTAATCACATGCCTTTTTAGTTTTTCATCGTGTTCAATCTTTTTAAACCGTGCATTCGCTTTTACCCGACGCGCTTTCGTTTTCAGCTTTGCGCCTCGGGCCAGATATTTTCCATTTTCAGTTTTGTTTCGCTTGAGCTCACGGGATATGGTTGAAGGGTCTTTATGGAGCAGTCGGGCAATATCTTTCTGCTTGTGGCTCGCTCGCTTGAGGGCGTAAATCTCATTTCGTTGGTCGTTGGTGATATGTTTTGCCATACCATCCATTGTAATGGATAGCGGCTCAACTTGATGGACAACTTGCGATTCGGAGTAGAATGTAGGTTATGACTATTGACAACTATAATCGGTGGTGATATAGTTATGACACAGTAAAGACACAGTGTTTTATCCTAAGAAAGCACATAAAATACCTCTATTTTAGGGGCGGCAACCTCGGAAGCCGTAATTCCGAACTCTGGGTGATTTAAAGGAGATTGCTATGAAACTGCGCCTCGTGTGGGATGACTATGAAGGAACGTATGACATTCGTCTGTCTTCGACGGGCGACCCGAAGGCTCCGAATGGCGAAGACTCTTACACTGCCCCCTGGGGACTGTTGGAGAACATCGTCAAGCGGCTGCGGCATTTCCCCAGCTCGATGGACGTCAGTGTGGATTTCAGGGACAAGACCGTTCGTTTTCACAGTTTCAAGGAAGACGAGCAACTGACCACCGTGGAGCTTCTGCTAATCTCTGAGAAGGAGTGCGACAATCTGCGCTCCGTGGATGACATCCGCGAGTACAAGCAGAGCCACTTCCCGTCGGGCAAAAAGATGAGCGTCGCCGAGTCCTGCGAGCGCTTTCCGTGGATGAAGGGTCGCCTTTCCAAAGATGTGAAAGACATCACTCTGCACGAGGTGACTCTGGCAGAGGGACAGGAACTCACCGGCGAGTTGGTGAACTACCAGCGACGGCGCAACAACACGTTCTTCTGCAAGCTCCTCAACAACAATGGAGAGAAGCTCGGTGACGCGGATTCTGACTGCTGGGTGGCGAGTAGATCCGTCTCGGAAGACCTCCCTTGGGAGGCAATTCTGAAACAGGTGGACTACCTGATGATGAGCGACACCGCCGGCATCTTCCTGTACGTCATTCATCGCAACAGCGCCGTGATGGCGTAGTAACGCAAAGGTTATGGGAGAATACCTACAATAAAATTTCTCCCCCTACTTTCAGTTCATAATAAAATTGTGGTTTGAAAGAAGGGTATAGAAAGTGATGGGGTCAGGCCTGGGTCTGACCCTGTTTCCTACTGTGAAATTATCTCATTTTTGAGATTCTCAATCTGATGATAGTTCGAATCCTGCAACTCTAAAGGGTTTTTGTTCTTTTTTGGAGAAGTAAAGGAGAAGTAAAATGGAAGGCAAGGTCGGCTACTCTGACGCAGAAATCACAATGGATGCGGTCATAAGAGCTACCGATGGTCGCATTAAGACCACGAGCAACATCGTTGCAATTGAGGCCATCAAAAGCCTCAAGAAAGAGTTTGTAGAGCTGAAAAGGTTAGCTGCTCTTGGACAGGTTGAGAAAATCGCCGGCTCACACCGCTATATGCATGAAATCGTCAAATCCTGTCTTTAGACTAAAGAGTGCAGGATTCCAACTATCATCAATTGAGCGAGCGAATTTTGAGGAAGATTCAAGGCTTGAGGAGCGAAGCGATGCCTGAGGCATCGGTGAGCTCCGAAAACGCAGAATCTTTCCAAAATTGGCTCGCCCGAA
>JBBTQB010000013.1:0-2640 GCA_038065835.1 Patescibacteria group bacterium
GGCATGTCAACTCAAAAATCCTGTGAAATTATCTCATTTTTGAGATTCTCAATCTGATGATAGTTCGAATCCTGCACTCTAATAAGTTGGTGTGGGAAGAATTCAAAATTAATTATTACTACCCTCCCTAAGCATCTAAGGTAATTAGGTGCGGGGCGAGATAGGTGCGGGGTGAGCAACTGGAGACTGAATATTTTAACTTTTTTTGTTTTCGTTTTAGCGGCAATTACAATTAGCCGCTTATTTTATATTCAGATTTTAAATCATAAATTTTACCAAGCGCAAATTTTAGGCCAGCAGGCAGGATTTAGGGAGATAAAAGGGGAAAGGGGTCAAGTTTTTTTATCAAACAGTAAAGATAGTAAAGGAAACATTGATTCCGAACAAGTAAAAAGTTTAGCCGTAAACCAGGATAGCTGGTTAATTTATGCCGTTGCTCAAAAAATAGAAGATAAGGATAAATTTGCAAAGACCTTGAGCGAGAATATCACAGAATCAAAAGATTTTATTTTATCAAAGCTAGGTCAATCTGATTCTTATGTAATTATTAAAAAAAATTTAACAGAGGAAAAAGTTAATTCATTAAAGGAACTTAATATAGAAAGTCTATATTTTGAAAACAATCCGGAAAGATATTACCCACAAAAAGAAATTACTTCCCATGTAATTGGATTTTTAGGGGGAGACGGAATAGGTCAATACGGTGTAGAAGGATATTATAATTCTTTGTTAGAGGGTAAAGAGGGGATAGAAGAACAAAAAAAGGGGCTGGATTTAATAAACCAACCTGAAGATTCTTTATACTTAAACGGGTCAGATGTTTATTTAACAATAGATTATAACATTCAGTTTCAAGCAGAAGCTTTGTTAAAGGAAGCTAAAAAAAATCTTGATATGGAGTCAGGTCAGATAATTGTTTTAAAGCCAGACTCAGGAAGAATCGTGGCCTTGGCAAACTATCCTTCTTTCGACCCTAATAAATATTCAAGAGAAAACAATTTTGAAATTTTCCAGAATTCTGCAATCCAAAAAATATTTGAGCCAGGGTCAATCTTCAAACCCCTTACAATGGCAATAGCCCTACAAGAGAATAAAATTACTCCTGAGACAACTTTTACAGACACTGGTTCTGTAAAAATAGG
Source organism: Patescibacteria group bacterium (assembly GCA_038065835.1). Taxonomy (GTDB): domain Bacteria; phylum Patescibacteriota; class Minisyncoccia; order Minisyncoccales; family Staskawiczbacteraceae; genus VGLO01. The sequence goes on from JBBTQB010000013.1 coordinate 1,143, forward strand.
TCCAGACACGGTTTATAACTTTGATAAGAAAATATATGGTCACCAGACAATGTCTGGAATTTTAGAAAAATCCATCAATACCGGAGCAGTTTTTTTATCCCAGTCAATCTCAAACGATAAGTTTTTTGATTATGTGGATAAATTTGGTTTGAACGAAAAAACAGAAATTGACTTGCAGGGGGAAGTTTCATCTCGTAATGAAGTTTTAAAAAATGGTTCTGAATTTGGTTTTGCCACAGCTGCTTTTGGGCAAGGCATTGAAATGACCCCGATTCAACTAGCCAAAGCTTTCTGTATTTTTGCCAATGATGGCAAGCTTGTAAAACCATACGTTGTTTCAAAAATTGTTCATGGCCAGGAGGAATTTAAAGTAAGCCCAAAAATTTCAAGTCCTGTCATCTCTGAGAAAACCGCTTCAGAGGTTACAAAAATGCTTATTAATGTTGTCGAAAAAGGATTTGGGTCAGAAGCCAGGGTTCCAGGATATTATTTGGCTGGAAAAACAGGGACTGCTCAAGTTCCACTTATAAACAAAAAAGGGTATGACCCAAATAAGACAATCCAGAGTTTTATTGGCTTTGGCCCTGCGTTAAAACCAGAGTTTTTAATATTAGTTAAACTGGACAACCCAAAAGTTTCGGCTTCGGCTTTATCAGCCGCCCCAATTTTTAGAAAGTTATCAAAATACATTATTGATTACTGGCAAATACCGCCCGATTACTAAAAAATTAAGCTATAACCTCTTTTTAAAAGCTTTTAAAAAGAGGTTATACATTCCCGATCAAAAAAAATAACCCCAAGATCAAAAATTAATTTGATTGGGTTTTACAGTTGCATCTTACTCTATGAGCGCTGCCCAGATAAAAGCATTGATGAGTCAGCAGATGGTTGACCTCGCAGCTCTTTCTTGGTATGGAATCCTTGCAAGATGCAAAGAAGAGAGCAGTAGGCAGAGAAATACGATTGGTAATTTAAGGACTTCTCTCAAATCCTTATTGAGCGTTGCAATGATTATGATTACAAGGGCCGCGACGGAAAAAATTAATGTCACTCCATCAAAAAGCAATGCTTTGCAGTTCTTGTGTCCGAACATCACTATCTCCTTTTTTGACAACGTACCGATAGTACCCTGCGCTCTCATGGGGATTCGAACCCCAGTTACCAGGATGAGAACCTGGCGTCCTAGGCCAGACTAGACGATGAGAGCAAGCCATACTTTGCTAAAGAGTGCAGGATTCAAACTATCATCAATTGAGCGAGCGAATTTTGAGGAAGATTAAAGGATTGAGGAGCGAAGCGATGCCTAAGGCATCGGTGAGCTCCGAAAACGTAGAATCTTTCCAAAATTCGCTTGCCCGAAAGGAATCTCAAAAATGGCTAATTTCTTCGGATTTTCTCGTTGACGATGCGCTGGGGGCATCGTCTAGGTCATGGTTTTGCTTCGCAAAAGCCAGAGACCCGACCTCAAAAATCCTGTGAAATTATCTCATTTTTGAGA
>JBBTQB010000014.1:0-7045 GCA_038065835.1 Patescibacteria group bacterium
CAAAAATGGCTAATTTCTTCGGATTTTCTCGTTGACGATGCGCTGGGGCATCGTCAACTCAAAAATCCTGTGAAATTATCTCATTTTTGAGATTCTCAATCTGATGATAGTTCGAATCCTGCACTCTTTAAGGTAAATGCAAAAGAAACAAACCTCTAACGGGGTTTGTATGAGGATAATTAAAACTTCAATGGGTTAAAATAAGGTAAATAATAAAAATTAACAAAGAGTAAGCAAAAAGCTTCAACGAGACCCGACCTCGTTGACGAGACCAGGTCTCATGATTAGCATTTTGCCCAAACTTCTAACGGGGTGAAAAGAAACACAACAAGGCATAATGCCAGGATAAACAAAAGGTGGAGGAAGAGCAGGAGTAAGAGATATAAGAATATGAAATAATGAATTTATAATTCTGTAGTCAAAATACAGAATGGAATAAAGAATAAAGAATCCGGCATTCAATATTCTAAATTCTATTCTTAATACAGAATACTTTATTCAGAATTCAGTCTATGAGAATAAACGAAATTCACAATTTATTTACTCAAAAAGGCATAGAGGCTGATTTTCGCGGTAAAGAAGGTGTGCAAAAACTATTAGACTACAAAAAATCCAAATTCCAAAAGCTTTCTATAAAAGAGCAGGATGAATTTGATAAAGAGTCATTGGAGAATCCATACATGGATTCAGGAGTTTATAATATTTCAGAAGACAAGGAAATAAAAAAAGCCCTGGTGGGAATTGATATCGGACCAGAAGAAATTTTATTAGCAAAACAACTGGGAGACATTGACTTAGTTATAGCTCATCATCCAATTGGTAAAGGATTGGCCCAGCTGGCTGATGTAATGGATTTACAGTGCGATGTCTACAATTTTTATGGCGTGCCAATAACTGTTGCTGAAGGTCTAATGAAAGAAAGAATTTCAGAAGTTGCCAGAGGAGTAAATTCGTCAAATCACCAAAGGACAGTTGATACGGCAAGAATACTTGGCGTCAGCCTAATGAACGCCCATACATCATCTGATAACATGGCAGCCAAGTTTTTGAGGAACTTAATGGAAAACAGAAAGTTTGAAAGGGTTGGCGATATAATCAATGCCCTAAAAGAAATTCCAGAGTATAAGGAAGCCATAAAAATTGGGGTGGGCCCTAAAACTTTTGTAGGATCTCCGGAAGCCAGGTGTGGCAAAATAGCTTTAACTGAAATTACAGGAGGAACAGAAGGAACTCCCTTACTATATGAAAAAATAGCTCAGGCTGGCATTGGAACTGTAATTGGCATGCATATTTCAGAAGAGCACAAAAAACAAGCCGAAGCCGCCCATATTAATATTGTCATTGCCGGCCACATGTCATCTGACTCTCTGGGAATGAATTTACTAATGGACGAGCTTGAAAAACAAGGAATTGAAATCGTGGCATGCTCTGGTTTTACAAGGTTTAAAAGAACTTAAAGAGTGCAGGATTGGAACTATCATCAGATTGAGAATCATAGGACTCAGGGCAGCAATTAAAGCTAAGTCCAGAAGCCCCCAAAATGAATTATTTCAAGGCGCGAGGAGCGAGCTAATGCCGTAGGTATTGTGAGCAACGAGCAACGAGGAAATAATTCATTTTGGGGCTTCCCCGAGGGCGGGCTAATTTGGTCTTTCTTCTGCGTTGTTCGTCGCTTACGATGCGTTGACCACTGCATCGCTGCGCTCCTCACTCCTTTGAATAAAGACCAAATTAGCCCGCTGGATTAGCTTTAATTGCTGCCCTGAGTCCTTCAAATGAGATAATTTCACAGGATTTTTGAGTTGACATGCCTCCAGCGCATCGTCAACGAGAAAATCCGAAGAAATTAGCCATTTTTGAGATTCCCGTGAGTCTGTCTTGCTATTTTTTACAACCGCGATACTGGCAGATTTTACCAAGGACAAGGAGCAAGTCCAAAATTGTATCCTTTGCGATACATTTTGGATGCAGCGACACAGTCATTGGTAAAATCTGCCGTATCCTGAAAGGTTGCCTTCATTTTTGAAAATATCATCGTTGGAGCATCGTCGGCTTATCACCCTCGTTGATAAACCTCCTCGCTCCGCCTTGCTATTTTCAAAAATGAAGGCAACGCGGCTTGTAAAAAATAGCAAGACAGACTCTGGGGCAAGCGAATTTTGGAAAGATTCTGCGTTTTCGGAGCTCACCGATGCCTGCGGCATCGCTTCGCTCCTCAAGCCTTGAATCTTCCTCAAAATTCGCTTGCTCAATTGATGATAGTTCCAATCCTGCACTCTTTAGAAGTTTAGACAACAAAAAAAGCTTCGGCGGGTTGAAATTTTTGAAAATAATACAAATTGGTATGAGCAAGCAAAAAGCTTCAACGAGAGCTTCAACGAGACCCGCTCAACGAGACCCGGCCTCGTTGGCGAGGCCGGGTCTCGTTGAGCGTTTCTTGTTGAGCGTTTTGTAAAGACTATTCTAATAAGGTGATTAACCAAGAGATTGCCAAGATTTTTAATGATATGGCCAGATATCTCTATATGGAAGAAGTCCCATTTAAACCTCAAGCTTTTGAAAGGGCAGCTTTTTCCTTAGAGTCATTAAAAGAAGATGTTAGTGAAATTTATAAAAAGGGAGGAGTTAAAGCTCTTCAGGAGATTTCAGGAGTTGGAAAAAGTATTGCAGGGCACATTGAAGAGTATTTAAAGACAGGAAAAATAAAAGATTATGAAAAATTTAAGAAACGTCTGCCTTTAAAAATGGATGAGCTTATTAGAGTTGAGGGCTTGGGTCCCAAAAAAATTAAAGTGCTTTATCAAAAATTAGGCGTCAGTGATTTAAAAAGCTTAGAAAAAGCTGCAAAAGCCGGCAAAATAACCCCCTTGTTTGGGTTTGGCGAAAAAACCGAAAAAAATATTTTGCAGGGACTAGATTTTTTGAAAAGGGACAAGGGTAGATTCCTAATTAGTAACATATTGCCAATAGCAAGAGGGGTATACAAAAAATTACAAAGCCTAAAAGAGGTTGAAAAAGTAAGTCTGGCGGGATCTTTAAGGAGGGGCAAGGAAACAATCGGAGATGTTGATTTTTTAGTAGTATCTAAAAACTCTAAAAAAGTTATGGATTTTTTCGTTTCATTACCTGGGATCCAAAAAGTTTGGGGTAAGGGAGGAACAAAGTCCTCAATTCATATGAAAGAAGGTTTTGATATGGATTTAAGAGTGATTTCCCCAAAAAGCTATGGAGCCGCTTTGCAATATTTTACTGGTAGTAAAGATCATAATATTGTTACTAGGAAAATTGCCATTGAAAAAGGATTAAAGTTAAGTGAATATGGATTATTTCGTGGTTCAGAAATGATTGCCAGCCACACAGAAGAAGATGTTTATAAAGCGTTGGGAATGGAATGGATGCCTCCAGAAATAAGAGAAAATGAAGGTGAGATTGAAGCGTCTTTAAGTGGAAAATTGCCCCATTTAATTGAGCTAAAAGATATTAAAGGAGATTTACATACTCATTCTAATTGGGAAGATCCCAAGGGCGGGAAAGATTCCATTGAATCACTGGCAAAAAAGGCTATGGAGCTGGGTTACGAATATATAGGGATATCAGACCACACAAATGATCTTAATGTAGAAAAAGGTTTAAACGAAAAAGAATTATTGGAAGAAAATGAATATATCAAGAAACTAAATAAAAAGTTTCAAGTTTCAGGTTTCAAGTTTCATGTTCTTCATGGTTGTGAAGCAAACATCAGGCGTGATGGTACAATTGATGTTAATGATAAAGTATTGGTAAAACTTGATTATGTCATTGCAGGAGTGCACTCAATTCTAAAAATGGATAAAAAAGAGATGATGGATCGCATCGAAAGAGCAATGAGGAATCCAAATGTCGATATTATTTCTCATCCAACGGGCAGGATTGTTGGCAAACGAGAAGAGTATCAGCATGACTTTGAAAGGATGCTAAAAATAGCCAAAGAAACAGAAACTATTTTAGAAATTAATTCTTCAGAACGTCTTGATTTAAAGGATTCCTATATCCGCCGGGCAAAGCAAACAGGCGTGAAAATGATTATTAATACCGATGCCCATAAAAAAGAACAGATGGATTTAATGGAATACGGAGTTTCGCAAGCTCGCCGCGGTTGGAGTGAAAAAGAGGATATTATAAATACCGAGCCAGTTGAGGGTTTATTAAAATATTTTAAATAAAATGATTGGTTTAAAACGAGGAACAGTTAAGTTAGAAAAACACAATTCTAAATGGGCTGAACTATTTGAGCAAGAGAAGAAAATGCTTTTAAAAAAGTTTCCAAATGTTATCCTTGAAATCAGTCACGGCGGTAGCACGGTAATTCCTACCATATCAGCGAAACCTATTATTGATATGTTTGCAGTTATTTTATCCTTAAAAGATGCAGAAAACATAAGAAAAGACTTAGAAGAACTTGGTTATGAATATCGTGGTGAGGAGGGTGTCCCTGAAAGAATTTTGTATGTTAAAGGAAAACCAGAATTGAGAACTCATCATTTGCAGTTAGTGGAAAAGACGAGTAATGAATGGAAAAACCATATTTTAATTAAGAATTACTTCCTCAAACATCCAGAAGTAGCTAAAGAGTATGCAGAGCTAAAGAATAAATTGGCTGAGAAATTCCCTAACGATAGAAAGGCATATTCAAATGGCAAGGATAATTTTATAAAGTTAGTCATAAAAAAATCAAAAGAAGAAAAATAATTTTTAGTTAACATTTTGATTTTGTAATCCTTCGATAAAAAGACTATACTTATAAAATGAACGGCCGTCTAAATTATAAGTATAGTTGCATATATGAAAGTGACAAAAATAAGATCATTGGCAAGTATTATCCTTGAAAAATTAGAACAGAAAACTGATGAATTGTTGAATTTGGGATTTACCATAATGTTCAATCCGCGAAAGTTAACTAGGGGTATGAGCATTTATCAAGATTACAATTATCCTATCTATAAGAGAATCAATAATTTAAAAAGTAGTCCATACTTTAATTTTAACAAAGATACAGGTGATTTTTACCTAAACAATAAGGGAAGGGTAGAAATTATAAAAAACATTATTGCCAAAAAGAAAAAAATAAAAAAATGGGACTTAGTTTGGCGGATTGTTATTTTTGATGTGCCGGAATCCAAAAGACGAGACAGGGATTTTTTAAGAAGAGAGCTAAAATGGATGGGATTTAAAGAACTTCAACACAGTGTTTGGATTTCACCTTACAACATTGAAAAAGAGTTATTATGCTTATTAGAATTATGGCGGAAAGATTTTAGGGGGGACATAAGGTTTGTAAGGGCGCAACAAGTGGTAGATGATCACGAATTCAGAAAAATGTTTGTACTTTAATAATCAACGGCCGTTGATTATTAAAGTATGGGTTTAAAACCTTATATTGTTTTAAAAGAGAGATAATTTTATGCCAAGAGAGAAGTCAGCAGGAGCAATTATATTTCGTATGGTTAATGGCGTTCCTCACTATTTGCTTTTGCATTATCATTCAGGACACTGGGAGTTTGCGAAGGGCCACATTGAAGAAGGTGAAAGCATTGAGGATACCGTAAAAAGAGAAATCCAAGAAGAAACTGGTATAAAAGATACCATTATTATTCCTGGGTTTAAAGAATACTCTAAATATTTTTTTAGGAAGAGCTACGACTTAAAAGGCGAAGCGAAGAAAAAAGCTCCATGGGTTTTCAAGTTAGTAACTTTTTTAATTGCAAAAACTGGTACAGAAGAAGTTAAAATTTCAAAGGAACACATTGGATTTACCTGGCTGCCATTTAGCGAAGCTGTGAAAAGAACAACTTACAAAAATGCCAGAGAACTTCTTAAAAAGGCAAATGAATATATCATGAAACACGAAACTTGAAACATGAAACATAGCGATTTCCAAAGCAAGGTTTTTAAAATAGTTCAAAAGATTCCAAAGGGGAAAGTATTAACCTATGGGCAAGTGGCAAAGCTTACTGGAAATCCAAAAGCCTTTCGGGCGGTGGGCAATATATTGAATACGAATTATAATCTATCAATCCCATGTCACAGAGTTATAAGAAGCGACGGAAAAATCGGAGGATATAATAGAGGAGTTGATAAAAAATTAGAGCTACTGAAAAAAGAAGGATACTTATAGAATTTTCAATTACCAATTTTCAAATAGTTCAAAAACCGCCACCGGCGGTTTTTGAAATTCGTAAATTCGTAACAAATTCTTTATTCGTTGATTATTTTTTGACTTTTTCGACAATTTTCTCAAAAATATCTGGGTGTTTTTCAACTAGTTGAGCTAAAATTTTCCTGTCTAATTCAATATTCTTCTTTTTTAATCCGTTAATAAACCTACTGTAATTAATTCCCATTCTTCGGCAGGCCTCATTAATTTTAACTTGCCACAACTGCCTGAAATCCCTCTTTTTTACTTTTCTGTCTCGGTATGAAAAAGTCCAAGCGTGCCTTAATGCGTCTTTTGCAAGTTTTAATTTTGATTTTCTGCCCCAGCGGAACCCCTTAGCGTGTTTTAGCAAGTGGCGCCTTTTCTTATGGGCTGATTTTCCTTTTTTAACGCGAACCATATTTCACTAATCAATCTCTAATCTTTATCTCTAATAATCCCCAATTTGATATTCGAGATAATTCGCGAAATAAATTCGCGATTGATTGGAGATGTTATCTTTTGATAAATTTCCTTATCCTTTTTACTTCGGATTGAGACAGCGGCAACCACTTTCGGCCCTTTCTTCTTGCCTTACCTGACTTCTTTGCTCGGTAATGGTCTTGTCCCGAAAGTCGTCTCAATATTTTGCCATTTTTTGTAATTTTAAACCTTTTTGTTAGTGCTTTCTTTGTCTTCATTTTCGCTTCGCAGTATCGATACCAATATACCTGCCTGCCCTGACTGCCGTCAGGCAGGCGGCAGGCAGGCCAATGAGTACTAATGATACCAATAAAAATACTAATGATGAGGTATTTGTATTAGAGTGCAGGATTCGAACTATCATCAGATTGAGAATCTCAAAAATGAGAT
>JBBTQB010000015.1:0-3315 GCA_038065835.1 Patescibacteria group bacterium
GGAAAGATTCTGCGTTTTCGGAGCTCACCGATGCCTCAGGCATCGCTTCGCTAGGAGACAGCCTTGCCTTTGGCAAGAGCTGAACTCCCGCCCTCAAGCCTTGAATCTTCCTCAAAATTCGCTAGGTCATGGTTTTGCTTCGCAAAAGCCAGAGACCCGACGCTCAATTGATGATAGTTCGAATCCTGCACTCTTTGACGAGGCAATTAGCAATCTAGGGCAGCAACAAAGCTAGTGAAACCGCCAGCTTTTTTTTATTGAAATTATATGATAGTTTAAAAACATGACTTTTAAAGAAATAGTCAAAAAGATAATTCCGCCTTTTTTACTTAGTTTTTACCATTACGTATTAGTGTTTCTTGGTGCTTTGATTTTTATATTTCCCTCAAAAAAGCTGACTGTAATAGGGGTTACTGGGACTAGTGGCAAGTCAACTACGGTTGACTTTATAACTAAAATTTTAGAGGAAAATAGAGAAAAAGTGGCCTCAATTTCTTCCATTAGATTTAAAATCGGAGCCAAAGAATGGAAAAATGAATTAAAAATGACTACGCCTGGCCGTTTTAAAATACAAAAGTTTTTAAGAAAAGCACTTGATGAAAAATGCAAATACGTTGTTTTGGAAGTTACCTCTGAGGGAATTAAGCAATTCCGCCACAGATTTATAAATTTTAACACAGCTGTTTTTACCAATTTAAGCAAAGAGCATATTGAGTCGCACGGAGGGTTTGAAAACTACCGCAATGAAAAAATAAAATTATTTAAGGCAACCCCAGGGACCCATATAATAAACGCAGATGATGAAAATTCAAAATACTTTTTGAATATTCCCTCAAAAAAAACCATAACCTTTAGTATTAAAAAGCCAGCTGATGTAATGGCGAAAAATGTTGTTGCCACAAAGTTTAAAGTTGATGGAATAGAATTCAGCTTAAACTTACTGGGAGATTTTAATGTGTATAATGCACTGGCTGCAATTGCTGTGGCAGAAAACTATGAAGTTCCCATGGAAACTTGCAAAAAAGCGCTGGAAAAAGTAGAGGGTATTCCGGGTAGAATGGAAATAATCCAAAAAGACCCGTTTTTGGTAGTTGTGGATTATGCTCATACTCCAGAGCAACTTGAAAATTTGTATCGCACATTTTCAATTAGAAGCCAGAAGCCAGGAGCTAGCAAGCTAATATGCGTATTAGGTTCTTGCGGAGGCGGAAGGGACAAATGGAAAAGACCTGTTCTAGGAAAGATTGCAGAGCAATATTGCAAAGAAATAATAATTACCAATGAAGATCCTTATGACGAAAACCCAAACCAGATTTTATCAGAGATAAAATCTGGAATTTCTAATTCCCAATTTCTAATTTCTAATTTCTACGAAATTTTAGACCGTCACGAAGCTATAAAAAAAGCCATTCAACTGGCAAAACCAGGAGACACGGTCATAATTACAGGTAAAGGATCAGAACCTTGGATGTGCGTTGAAAACGGCAAAAAGATTCCTTGGGATGATAGGCAAATCGCGAGAGACACCCTAAAAAAACCAACTATTGACAACTACCTTTGAGTATGCTATGGCTAAGTTGTAGTACATTCATAACTTACGAATCGCAAAAGAACTGGTCGTAGCTAAGAGATGCCGATAATGGCATTTGTTAGCTGCGACCAATGGAGGTCAATGCTCCCAGCCTCGGATGAGAGGCACAACCTCTAATGGGCAAATGAGCCCAAGGAGAAACCATGATTTTCGCATCGGCCGAGTTCACGATGGGGCAAATGAATGCCCTGGTAAAGATTCTGGGTCCGGAGAACATTCCGGGAATCCTGGATGAGAGCCTGACGGTACAGCTTGCCCCTGGCAGGATTCTGCGCAAGGTCCTCGAGCCTACCCCGATCACAGGAACGAAAAAGTTCGTCGCCACGAAGGAGATATTCGAAAAGGAAGCGAACGTCGGAGACAGTTGCTTCTGGGGTAGCTTTGGTGAGGATTTCTTCGGCAAGGTGGAACAGGACGTTCCTGATGCCGACCTAATCGCTCACGAGCTGCAGAGGAACTCCGTGGATGCTCCCATTATCAAGGAACTAGGAGAACTCCACGAGACCACGCTCTGGCACTTCTTTGCCGCAATGAAGACCCAATCGCAAGGACAGAAGGGAATTTTGCTCATCAACGGACGAGCGACCATCTTCTACGTCAGGAACAAGAAGGGTGTTCTGCGGGCCGTCGGCTGCCAATGGTTCTCTGATTGCCGCGTCTGGCGTGTCCTTACCGTCTCGGTTGAGCGTGTCGGTCCGTGGGTCTCTGGCTATCGGGTCGTCTCTCGCAATTCTTGATCCTGTGAGGATTTGCTCCTGTGGATCTATGGCTCTCTGAAACTTTGAAAAAAGTAGAGGAGAGCCTTTTTGCATGCAGAAATTATAATATCATAGAGTCAAGGAAAGCTTAGACGCAAGGGTTATTTAGAAAATCTTACCCTAAAAATTAAAAGTTTTTTACATCAGGAATTAATACTACAACTTCATCAAGATAAAATATTTGTAAAAACATTAACTTCAGGAGTGAACTTTCTTGGCTGGGTACACTTTTTTAACCGCAGGATTTTAAAAAAGTGATGGGGTCAGGCCTGGGTCTGACCCTGTTTACACTGTTTACACTGTTTACAGCTACAAAGAAAAGGGTGTTCAAAAGAATAAAAGAAAATCCCAAATTAGAAACAGTAAATTCTTATATTGGTTTAGTTAGTCATGGCAATAGTTATAAGATTAAGAGAAAGTTATTAAAAGAGATTGCTTTTTTAGGGATTTTGTGTTACCTTACAAAAGATGGTTTCATAGCCATTTTTTATTATGATAAATTCAGTTATGACAAAGTCTGGGTTACCAAAATCTGTAAGGAAATTTATAAGATTAGAGAAAGCTCGCATAAGAGCTCAGTTTTTTGATATAAAGAAACAAGAGGAGATGATAGGAGAACTTTACAAGAAGTTTATTGTAGATAAAAATAATAGCAAGACATCCGTTGGTAGTCAGAAAATTGAGACTTCCTTAAATCCTAAATCCGAAACCCTACCTGCCCGCCAAAGCCACTGCCTGTGCGTATCCGCACGCAGACAGGTTGGCGCAGGCGGGAATCCTAAACAAATACAAAATTCTAAATCTAAAAATATAAAAAAGAAAATTGTAAAGCCAAAACTTAAGGAAAAGTTTAGTAAGAAATAAGACATGAACCCCGTTAGAGGTTTGCCCCGTTAGAGGTCAAGGAGCTTAGAGTGCAGGATTCGAACTATCATCAATTGAGCGTAGGGTCTCTGGCTTTTGCGA
>JBBTQB010000016.1:0-3943 GCA_038065835.1 Patescibacteria group bacterium
AGAAATTAGCCATTTTTGAGCTTCCTTTCAGGCGAGCGAATTTTGGAAAGATTCTACGTTTTCGGAGCTCACCGATGCCTCAGGCATCGCTTCGCTAGGAGACAGCCTTGCCTTCGGCAAGAGCTGAACTCCCGCCCTCAAGCCTTGAATCTTCCTCAAAATTCGCTCGCTCAATTGATGATAGTTCCAATCCTGCGCTCTTTTGGGTGTTTTTTAGTTTACTAGATAAATAGAAATTTTTAGAACTTCAAAATGTGTAGAATATTTGCGTCTTACAACAGGCAGTGTAGCTACCATATGCTCTAGTTATTAGCAGTCTTTGCTTTATTAACCTTGAATTACGAAATACAACTTTTGCTTAAAACTTTTATCTTCGTCATCTGCTTTTGAAAATTTTCTCAACGATATTATGTCTAATATCGCTTCAAAAATTTTCAAAAGCATCTATCCAAATCTAAAAGATTTTATTCTAAAAGGTATTTCGTAATTCAAGGTTATTAAAAATAACATATGCTTTTTAACTCTTTTAAATATTATCTATCAAATTCAGTTCTTCAATAGCTTGGTCTAAATTATCGTTTGTATCAAAAGGCACTTTTTCTGATTCAGAGTTTTTTCCCCTGCCTTGCATATCAGTAGTTACCGTTGGTAAAACTGATTTGTTTATATAATAAAAGATGACAACTAAGACAATAATGACTGCGATTATTACAAATGTAATTTTTGCTTTATTCACCTCGTTAGAAGAGTCTTTGCAAAATGCTAATCACGAGACCCGGTCTTGTCAACGAGGCCGGGTCTCGTTGAAGCATTTTGCTTGTCTCCTGTTAATTAGACCCGTTGCTTAATATACAGATCATATATCCAGCGCTCGTTCGGCAAAAGAGAAATGTGTTTTTCTTCTGCCTCGCTCGCTCGGATATAAGACTTCTACTGCAATTTGTAATTTCGGCTGCGAAAAAGGAATTACTCGTCGCCAGATTTAGTCTCAATATGCCTCCTCGCAATTCCTTTTTCTCGCTCGAAATTACTTCATTTCGCTACGAATCTTATAATTAGCAGGGAGCAAGGAGAATAAGCATCGCAATGCTTATTCTCCGAACGAGCGAACCAATTATATTAAATATTAAGCAACAGGTCTATTATATTATCCGTTAAAAATTTACCCTATTGAAGTTTACATCCAAACTTCTAACGGGGTTCATCTTTAAATAACTTGTTTTTAGAGCGCAGGATTCGAACTATCATCAGATTGATGATAGTTCGAATCCTGCGCTCTTAGCTTCATTTACAAAATCCTGCCAAGCTTTACGGACATCAAGGATTATTTGCAGCCTTTCCTTGTTAGTTTTTGCTTTGTAAAATCCCTGTTTTTTTGATTCAACAATCGTTTCAAAGTCGGCAACCGTGTTTAAATCTACTCCTTTTTCTGCCAGAGTCTCTGCCCTTATTTCCAAATCATAAAAGCGGAATGTTATCATAAAAAGAACTTTTTCTAAAAGTTCATACTTGCATTGGGCCTGCTCATTGTCTACCTTGACTTTACAAAGTTTTGTCTGCTCAGAAATGGAGGAGCCTAATTTTAAAGCGGATCTAGCGCATAAAAATCTTTCCTCACCTTCTTTTTTGTTCCAGCAGGGTTGAAATGACTTATATGTATTAACGCATTCTTTTTGTTCATGACCGGCTTGTCCCTTACACCCTTCTGGCAAATACTGAATTTCAAGCTCTCTGGCTACTCCGGCCGGAGCAAGATTTAACCGGCAATAAATCCTTTCCCTTAAAGTTTCTTTGTTGCCGCACTGAAGTTTTTGGCAAGTTCTGGAGCTTAATGGTGGCGATGTTTGGGCATTGGGGCAATCAAAAGATAGTTTGCATACCCTGCTTTCTCTTCCAAAACTATCACAGCTTACTGACCAGTTGCCGCAGGTAAAAGTGTCTTTTGCGCAAGATGGAGGAGCTGGCTTTGGTTCGTCTTTCGGAAGCGGTGCTGGCGGTAGCAGTGGCGGAACTGGAGGAGTGCAAGACTGGCTCTCTTGAGGCTTTGGCGTATTGGCGTTGCCGCAGTCAAAAGATAGGCTACAAGTCCTTGTTTGAATTCCTTCCTGGCTGCATTGGCTCCAGTCACTACAATTCCACAAGTCTTCATTACAAGAAGGTACGCTTCCGCCTCCACCACCTCCAGCTGCCAAAATCTGCTTCCACAAAAAGACTACTGATAAAATTAATAATAGAAGAATTAAATTTTTAGTTTTCATGGTTTTATCATTGTATCAAAGAACCGCTTTGTTTGAAAGCGGTTCCGAAATTGTCCTGTCTGGCTCCGCATGCTGAAAGAACTTCGAACCTATGTTATGGAGGTAGGATTTCGCAAAAAAGTGAAAAATTATTTTTATCAGAGTTTTTATGGACTTTTTGGAAAAAATAATATATCATGCGTAAATTAGCTGTCGAGCTCCGGTGTAGCTCAGCGGTAGAGCGATTCCCTGTCAATTAAGGCAGCTTCCTTGGAAAACCAAGGATGAAAAACGAGGTGAAATCGGTGAAACCTTTAACGGTAATACCGAGCCAAGCTTAATTCTGTTTTATAAAAGCAGAATTAAGAAGGTGTAGAGACTATCCTTTTTAGGAGTACCCTGTTTAACAAGTCGGGGGAAGCGCCTCGCACCCTTTTGGGTGATGATATAGTCCACACCTTATGGAAACATAGGGATAAGTGTAAGGAATGGGTCGTAGGTTCGAATCCTACCACCGGAGCTCGGTAGCTACAACAAAAAACGCCCCTCGGCGTTTTTTGTTGTATAATAAAGACGTTGCGTAATAAGCATTCTACTGCAATTTGTAATTTTGGCTGCAAATTTGCTATAATTTTTCGGCTTATACCCTGTATAAACCTCAAAATTCTATCAAATTTTCGCTCAAAATTACTTCATTTCGCTACGAACCTTATTACGCAACGTCTTTAATCTAGTAATGAATAAGAGTTTTTTAAAAAATATTATATTAACTGCTTTATGTTTGGCGCTGTTGGCTGTTTTGTATCCCATTTATTTAGAAATCCATAAGGAGGAAATTTTAAAAGAAGATCTATTGGCAGCTCTTTTGGAAGGAGAGAAAGAGCCATTATATTTTAATGAGCGCACGCAAGAATCAGATTGCAAAGCGCAAGGACTATTGCCAGATAAAGATTGTACTCCCGGGGCAATTTTTCCTAATGCCACAAAAGATGAAGTTTGTGTCAGTGGTTATTCAGCAACCGTAAGAAATGTTCCGCCGAGTTTGAAGAAAAAAGTTTTTGCAGAATACAACATTAAGTACCCCTTGCCATTTGGGAGTTATGAAATTGACCACTTAATTCCATTGGCGCTTGGCGGCAGTAATGATATTGCTAATTTATGGCCTAAATCAGCCGAGCCCTTTCCCGGATTTTACGAGAAAAACATTACTGGAAATTATCTTCACGAAGAAGTTTGCAAGGGAAATATTGTTTTAAGCGTAGCGCAAGAGAGAATTGCTACTGATTGGTTTTTGATTTACAATAATATAAGCGAGAAAGAAATAAAGGAACTGAAGTTAAAATACAGAAATTGGGCCGACCGATAATAAAAATTTGAAAAAATCATTCTTACATTCCAGAAAATGTAAGAATGTCTTTGACCGGATGAGAGAATATTTTTCAAAAAAAATCAAAAAATCAACAAGAACTTTCGATGATGCAGGAGTACGAGCTAAAGAAATAGTTAGAAGATGGAATATGGCTAAAAGAATGGATTTGGGCCACAAGAAAGGCGAAATTAAAAAGAAGAAATCAAAATAGCTTTTTTGCAAAGAGGTTTAATAATTAAGTTTCAGTTATACACAGTTGTTATTATCTTTGAAGTGTTATAATAAGAGTGCAGGATTCGAACTATCATCAATTGAGCAAGCGAATTTTGAGGAAGAT
>JBBTQB010000017.1:0-1266 GCA_038065835.1 Patescibacteria group bacterium
CGGGCAAGCGAATTTTGGAAAGATTCTGCGTTTTCGGAGCTCACCGATGCCTCAGCGGCATCGCCTCGCTAGGAGACAGCCTTGCCTTTGGCAAGAGCTGAACTCCCGCCCTCAAGCCTTGAATCTTCCTCAAAATTCGCTTGCTCAATTGATGATAGTTCGAATTCTGCACTCTAGGGGGGTGTAACGTAAAGCTCTATTTTTCGTCATAAATGTAATAGCTATTAAAATGACCGAGCAAGAACTAATTAAAAAGCTTCAATCATTGAAACAAATTAAGCCCAGTCAAGAATGGGTCTTTTTGACTAAAAATCAGATCTTGGGCAATAATCAAACAAACCGGAAGGCAGTAAGACCAAATTATGCAGAGGGCCTAAGTAATTTCTTTAGAGTAATTTTTGGTAGGCAGCTTGCTTACTCTATAGCAGTACTATTATTGGTGCTTTCAATTGGTACTTTTGCTATTATAAAGGGATTTTTGCCAAGCGGCGGTTCAAACGATGTGTCTACGGCTTCATTGATTGCTATAAGAGACAATGTTGAAGAATTTAAAGAAAAATCCAAAGTTTTGTCATCTTTGGCCCAAAGTAAAACAGAAGATGTTGCTTTGGTAGTGAAAGATGTTAAAGAGATAGCAAAAGAACTTACTATTGCCGTACAAAAAGAACCACAATTGGCAAAAGAAATTGCTCTAGAGGTAAATAATAACAAAACTTATTTGGAGATGACGGGAGACAGTAGTTTAAAAGAAATTTCATATGGTTTATATGAAGCCATTGTTAAGCAAATGATTAAGGATTTAGAAAATACCACTTTGACCGAAAGCCAGCTAAAAACATTAGTAATAATCAAGAATTTGTTTGAACAAGAAAAGTACACTAGTGCATTAGAAAGCGTATTACTGCTTAACGCTTCTATTTGATGGAATATTAATGAATTCACGTAGTTGGTTATCAACGGATTCGTAAATTCGCTGATTATCTTAAAATTTGAGGAGACTGTCTAGAGAATCTCTTTCGATGGTATTTTCAATATTCTCGAGTAGGGACGCGAGAACTTTCTGCAAAGCAGAAGTTCCCGTCCTCGAAAATTTGGAAGAGCGATTAGGTTTATACAAGTGTAAGCCGATGAGCTGTTACGAATTTGTAGCCGAGAATATTGGAAATAACGCGAATACGGGTTTTCTAGACAGTCTCTAAGTCGTAATCTTGTTAAAGAGTGCAGGATTCGAACTATCATCAGATTGAGAATCTCAAAAATGAGATA
>JBBTQB010000018.1:0-2537 GCA_038065835.1 Patescibacteria group bacterium
TTATCTCATTTTTGAGATTCTCAATCTGATGATAGTTCGAATCCTGCACTCTAACAATAGCAAATTTTATACAAACAAACAGCCCAATGACTGTTTTTTAATACACTTAAATATTAATAGGAATATATGCTTTTAATTGCTTTCTCGTAATGTATTAATATTTTTTTTGCTAAATTCAAGTCCAGTTTGTAATTGACATCATGTACTAAAGAGTTTCTTACTTTGTGAGCGTATAAAACTTCGTCTTTATTAGGTAATACTCTCCTACTTGCACTCTCTACCATTTCCTCAAAGGTGTCTCCTCGATACTCAGCATCTTGCATTTCTTCGAGTAGAAAATCATCGGCTTCTATTATGGCAATCTTGTATTCTTTTTCCGAGCCAGTTACAATTTTTTTCATAACTCGTCTCCAATGCCTGTTTACTTCACGAAACCCATATGCCTGCCATGAAAGAAATTCGGAGATATCTTGCATAAACTGATATTTTAAATAACTGCTATTTACATAAAAGTACATCACAGCGCAGAAAAAGAAAGCTGTAAAAAGAATAAAAATTATTTTTATAGGCAACAGGTCATCTTGAATTGCAGATCCCATAATAAAACCAATAAAATCTCTTATATTTAGAGCATCATACAATCTTTCCCAATTTTTATCTGTTGGAAGAACCATTGTTAAAATTTCTAATTTCTAATATCTAATTTCTAATAAAATAACTAATGTCTAATTTTCAATTCTTATTTTGGCATTGGGAATTTGGCTTTTTGTTGGGAATTAGATATTAGATATTAGGAATTAAAGTTATTATATAATTTTCTCCAGTTCTTCTGCAACCGAAAAAATTTTATTTTCTTCAAAATAATTTCCAATAATTTGAAGTCCAACGGGTAGATTTTTGGCTTTGCCAACAGGTAAAGAAAGAGCCGGTAATCCCGCTAGTTTTACGGGACAAGTATAAACATCCATTAAATACATGGAAAGCGGGTCGTCTTTTTTCTCTCCTATTTTAAAAGCAGGTGTTGGAGAAACTGGAGAAAAAATCAAATCAACTTTTTTAAATTCCCTTATAAAGTCCTGCTTTATTAATTCTCTGACTTCCTGCGCCTTTTTATAATATGCGTCATAATATCCACTGGAAAGAGCGTATGTTCCAATTAAAATCCTTCTTTTTGGCTCAGGTCCCAATCCCTCTCCCCTGCTCTTTAAATAAACATTCAATAAATTTCCTACCCCCTGATTACTTTTTCCGTATTTTATTCCGTCAAACCTGGCTAGATTAGCTGAAACCTCAGAGGGCACAATAATATAGTAACAAGCTATAGCATACTCTGTCGCAGGAAGACTTATTTCAATAATTTTAGCGCCTTGTTTTTCTGCTTTGTTAATTGCGTCTCTCACAATTTTATCAACATCTGCATCAATGCCCTTGGCAAAATACTCTTTAGGAACACCTATTTTTAAACCCTTTAATTTAACATCTGATTCCTTAAACTCATAATCTACACTTGTTGCATCAAACAAATCTTTTCCAGAAATTGCTTCGAAAACTATTCTTACATCCTCTACTGTTTTGGCTATCGGTCCTATTTGGTCTAACGAAGAAGCCATGGCAATCAACCCATACCTAGAAACTGCGCCATAAGTGGGATTCAAACCTACAACACCGCAAAATGAGGCTGGCAATCTAATTGATCCCCCGGTATCAGACCCCAACGAATAAACTGCCTCATTTGCTGCTACTGATGCAGCTGACCCGCCGGAGCTTCCTCCTGCAACGCGACTGGTATCATTGGGATTTTTTGTTACTTTGTAGGCAGAGTTTTCTGTGGAAACACCCATTGCAAACTCATCTAAATTTACTTTGCCCAAAATTACGGCTCCATTTTCTTTTAACCGCTTAATTACAGTGGCATCGTATGGAGCCACATAATTCTCTAATATCCTAGATCCAGCCGTAGCTCTTTGCCCCTCAACTAAAATTGCGTCTTTTATTGAACATGGAACACCAGTTAGCGGGTGAAAGATTTTATCAGCTGCAATTATTTTATCTGCTTTTTCGGCCTGGCTTAAAGCCAATTCTTCAGTAACAGACAAATAAGCGCCGATCTCCCCGTCCTTTTTTTTAATGTTATCTAAATAAGCCAAAGTAAGCTCTTTGCTTGAGAATTCTTTATTTTTTAGCCCCTCGTGGGCCTGCCTGACTGATAAATCAAATATTTCCATACAAAAGCTTGACAAGGTTTTACTTCTAGACTATACTTTTAAGCAAGGGTGATTAACCCTGTCCTGGGCCCTTCAGTGAGATTCCAATCTTGCTGAAGGGCTTTTTTCTTTTTTTAAGATTCTAAAGAGTGCAGGATTCGAACTATCATCAATTGAGCGAGCGAATTTTGAGGAAGATTCAAGGCTTGAGGAGCGAAGCGATGCCTGAGGGCATCGGTGAGCTCCGAAAACGCAGAATCTTTCCAAAATTGGCTCGCCCCGAAAGGAAGCTCAAAAATGGCTAATTTCTTCGGATTTTCTCGTTGACGATGC
>JBBTQB010000019.1:0-12753 GCA_038065835.1 Patescibacteria group bacterium
AAATTATCTCATTTTTGAGATTCTCAATCTGATGATAGTTCCAATCCTGCACTCTAAGAGTGTTTTTTAGTTACTCATAGAAATCTATTTAAGTTGTAAGAGTAAATTCTGCATCTGTAAAAGTATTAATGCTAGAGCATCTAATACACTGGCTAAACTTGATGACTTATTTATGCCAGAATGCGTGCTCGGGAATGTGCAGGTGGAACCATTCCAAATGCCACCATGGCTTGAACAATCTGTTGCAGGATCTCCAGTACCGCTAGTACTGCCAGTGCCGCTGGTGGAAGTCATGCATACGCCATGACCATCTGGATACTGGCCCTCGGGACAAGAAGAAGCAGTGCCAGTAGAGCCAGTACCAGTAGAACCGGCGCCAGTGGAACCAGTTGAACTTATGCATTTATTATTAATTGAATCCCGAGTATAACCCTCGGGACAAGCATGGGTTTCGCCGCCAGTTATGCCCACGCAATTTGTACCGTCCCAAGTACCGCCCCTGCTATAACATTCTGCTTTAGGATCACCTGTTGGAGTTGGAGTTGGGGTTGGGGTTTGGGATGTGCATTTATAGCCGTCCCAATCACCGCCACGGTTGTAACATTCTGTTTTGGGGTCTTCAGTAGGAGTTACGCAGTAGTTATTGTCATCAAAATGCTGACCAGAAGGACAACTACCAGCTAACCTACAATCATAATAAGTTCCACATTGTTCTGAATAATAAGCTACTTCTTTTTGGTAGCCAGATGGACATTCGTCTACTGTTGGCATTGCTGGACAAATGCTTATTTCTCCCGGAGGAGCAAAAGTTGTTGGTGGATGAAATTCACTGAAACAGGAATGAAGTTTTTCCTTCGAAGCTGAATCTAACGTTAACTCACCAGATTTTACTTTTTCAAAATCACCACCTAATGCATTTTGCAGACAATCCGTAATTCCTGGTGGTGCGGTCTCTAAGAAATCACCAAACCCGCCACCGGATCTGGTTGACTGACCTTGTTCACCAGAAGATGGAGGATATTCTCCGCTTGAACCTGCTTTTAGTATTTGTGTGCTTTGGAAACAAACACGGATTATGTCAGCCATTTCGGGCGTTGGTGTTTCTTTGCCCGATTGTATCTTGTCAAAGGCGCTGCCAAGTTTAGCTTTTACGCAAGAGAGCACATCTTGTGGCAAATCGGTAAATATCATTTTAGGGCTATCATTAAATTCAAACTTACCAAAACAGGCCTGCATTTGGTCGGCAACACCTGGTCCTGGAATAAGTTGCCCAGTCTTAATTTTATCAATAACTGAAGTTCCTATAGACGACTCAATACAATCAATGACTGGGGGTGGCGCATTAGAAAAACCAGCTCTTGTATGAACCATTCCATTTTGGATTTGTTGTTGGTCGGCTTCGTTCATGAAACCGCGGTTCCTAGCAAATCTAAAACATTCTTCTGGATTTGCATTGCAGTAATCTTGGCATGACTTCGGAGAATCGCATTCGCCAGGCCCTTTGCCTCCAGTACTCCTAATTTGCTCAGCTTGTGATGGCGATATGAAACCAACTTTTTCGCCAAAATCTATGCATATTTGAAAATGTGAAGGATCACTACAATATGTTTCGCACTGATCTTTTGATGTGCACCCCCCCGGTGTTTGGCCTGCCTGTGCCAGTTCTGATAGTCTTTTAAATTGTTCTGGCGTTGTAATTACTTCAGAACTTGGTAAATTTGAACCTCCGCTTACTTGAGAAATACCAGCCATATTGGTAAATCGATAACATTGTTCGGCGTGGCTGAAATCACCGCAATAGTTTTGACAACTTGCTTTAGAATCGCACCCCCCTGGCATCTGACCGCCTGATTCTATATATGCTAATATTTGTTCCGCCTGATTTAAATGGATGTCTGAAATCTGGTTACTTCTAGCAAAACCAATGCATTCTTTAAGGTTTGAAATTTGAGAACAGTACCGCATGCATTCGTCTTCTGAATTGCATGCTCCGGGACCGCCGCCTGACTGGAGTACTCCTGCAAATTGTCGTGATCGTTCGGCTTCTTCCTTAGTCATCAGGCCATGTAGTTGACCAAAATTAATGCAGGCTGGCATATTAACAGATTCGTTGCAATAACTTCGGCAATCTGATTCGCTGGTACAGTTGCCAAGCTCTGGTACTGGAAATGTAATACCATGTATGGTAGTATCATCGCCCGTCGTTTGAGCAATGACGTAAAAAGAGAATACAGATAAAGAAACCAAAAAACCCAATGTCAATATTGTTCCTATTAAATTATGCGATACATTTATTTTGTTCATTTTATTTAAAATTTAAAATTATTTTAAAAAGGATTAGTGTATGCGCCTTCAATTGGATTGGCATTTTTTACTGGATTTGTATCAGGTAATTTTTCCTGGATTGGATTCTGGCTTTGCTCAAAAATTTGGCCACCTAAACTATCGTCCTCGATGGTTCTTTTTGGCTCTGGAGTAACAACTTGACTTGGACTTCTTAATTTAAGAGATATAAAAAAGAATAGTAAAAGTACCACAGCACATAAAACGACTAACGTTATTACAATATATTTTCTTTGCATTGTAGAATTTAAATTCATCATATATTAGACCTGTTGCTTAATATACAGGTCATATATCCAGCGCTCGTTCGGCAAAAGAGAAATGTGTTTTTCTTCTGCCTCGCTCGCTCGGATATAAGACTTCTACTGCAATTTGTAATTTCGGCTGCGAAAAAGGAATTACTCGTCGCCAGATTTAGTCTCAATATGCCTCCTCGCAATTCCTTTTTCTCGCTCGAAATTACTTCATTTCGCTACGAATCTTATAATTAGCAGGGAGCAAGGAGAATAAGCATCGCAATGCTTATTCTCCGAACGAGCGAACCAATTATATTAAATATTAAGCAACAGGTCTATTATTTTAATTTGTTTATTATATTATTAATTAATATCACAAACAATATTGTCAACTGTGGATAACTCTTTTAAAGATTCGCGCGCTTTTTTATCAATTTTAGAACACTATCTATTAGATATCAAACAAAAATCCCCATATGGGGATTTTTGTTTGTTTTATGCAGTACGGTGAAAATTTGCTGGATTTATCATTAATCAAAACAATGATCCACTATTCCATTTCCGTCAGGCCAATCGCAGTTTGGTAATTCTGTCTTAATGGTCGGGACACAGACTTCTTCTGTTCTAATTGTGTTTTGAGACTTCAATCCAAATTGATCGCGAGTAGTTACATTACGATTTACCTGATTGTGCGGAATTACTTCATAACACATAATATGACTATTTTGATCTACAATTTCGCTTACACTTTCATTGTGTATTTTTTCTACAGGGTTGCACAGATAGAGCGCTTTAATTACCTCAAAATTTCCTCTTTGGAATTGATCCCTTACAAAAACCGATGTGGAAACATCATATGGCTCAATATCATAGCACAAGTAATGATTTGCGTTTTTTGGGATAGATGGCGCAGTTTTTTCAAGTATTGCATTTGCTAAATTTAGTGGCAGCAGAGAAGTTATCTTATCAATTGGGATTTTTGCCTTTATTTTACCAGTTGGAGTCAGCAAATAACGCGGGTTTGTAACTAAGACAGCTCGCTTCTCAAATTGGTTTTCTATTAATACTGGACGTGGTTGGAAATAAGTATAAGTTTTAAGCTGATAGGCCAAGTAATGGAGGCCTAACCTTTTGGGATCGAATCTCAAGCCGTTATGAATTTTTCTTACAGGATTCAAAAGCCGCTCAATAAAAACAAGCTGAAAGTCTGTGGGGTCAATAAACTGGTCATGGAGTACAACATTAATTGGTTTAATTGGTTTATCAATAAGATAGCTTAAGTAATGATCGCAGTTTAGATTTTCGTCTACTTGCCCATCACCATTATCGTCTACACCATTGCAAACTTCTTTTTGCCATACAACTTGCGAAAAAAGAACGCTGGTATAGCCAAATACAATCAAGGAAGAAGCTAAAACTAAAAGTAATAAAGTTGTTTTAATATTAAACATCTTATTTGCTTTATTCATAATATTTATTAGAATTTTAATTTTATTTATATGAATTTTTTTAGATTAGATTCGACCTTTTTTTTAATTTAAACTCGGCTTTGAGTATATTCTAGCACTAAGTGGTTGTCAATATGTGTGGTAATCTACACAGACATATTGCACTTTTTCGGATAATCTGAGGGCATATGAAAACTATGCCCCAATCAACTAAAGAAGAGAAGTTTCGGTGGATCAAGCCAATCTTGGATAAAGAAATATCCATCGTGAACATGGCCAGGGTAACTCCCTTCTCAAAAAGTGATGGGGTCAGGCCCAGGCCTGACCCTGTTTCCTATAACAAAAAACTCTCTGCAAAAAAAGAAGGCCACACATAGTGCGACCATCATACGTATATTTTACTTTCCTTCCTGATAGGGTTTGGATCCAATTTCCCGACGTCGGGCGTCGGGGAGCTTTGTAGCCTACCCTCTATCCTTCCTGATAGTATAAAGTGATGGGGTCAGGCCTGGGTCTGACCCCATCACTTTATAAGCATCGCAATGCTTACTCTCCGAACGAGCGAACCAATTATATTAAATATTAAGCAACAGGTCTAATATTTTAAATTTGTATATTCGTGATTACTATTTTAATAGTAATCTTTCACTTTTTTGAGTTCTTGGTGCCTCCTTAATTTTTCAATGGCTTTAGCCTGTATTTGGCGGATTCTTTCCCTGGTAACACCAAATTCAGTTCCAGTTTCTTCAAGAGTATGCATTACTCCATCTTCTAAGCCGAACCTCATTTCTAATATTTTCATTTCTCTCTCTGAAAGTTCGCCAGAAATTTCATTTAATCTTTCTTTTAAAAGATTTCTGGATGCTTCGGTATTTGGAGCAATTGTTTTGTCGTCTTTTATGAACTCTGCCAAAACGCTATCTTGTTTGTCTTTATCTTCCCCTATTGGAGTTTCCAATGAAACAGCCTTTTGGGCAATTTTTCTTATGTGATGGACTTTTTCAACTTCCAGCCCCATTTCAGCTGCAATGTCTTCAGCCAACGGCTCTCGTCCAAGCTCCTGCAAAAGGCTTTTCCTTACTTTAGTATATTTTGAAATTGTTTCGATCATATGTACGGGAATTCTAATTGTTCTGGCTTGGTCTGCCAGGGCCCTAGTAATGGCTTGTCTTATCCACCAAGTAGCGTAGGTAGAAAACTTATATCCTCTTCTCCAATCAAATTTCTTAACGGCTTTAAAAAGTCCTAAGTTTCCCTCCTGAATCAAATCTAGCAAGGTTAAATTGGGGGACCTCCCTACATACTTTTTAGCAATTGAAACAACCAATCTCAAATTTGCCAGAGCTAACTTGTTCTTTGCATCTTCTTCGCCCCTTTCAATTCTTTTTGCTAATTCTTTTTCCTCTTTAGCTGACAAGAAATTGGATTTACCAATTTCTTTTAAATACATTTGTATCGGGTCAATTTTCCCTAATAAAACTTTCTTTTGCTTTTTTTCTTTCTTTCCCTTAACATCCAAAAATTCCCCGACTTCTTTTATTTCAACCCCTCTTTCTTTTAGTAAGTCGTAAACCCTTTCCAGCTCATTAACATTTCTCTCAATATCTGGAATTGAATACAATATTTCTGAAGTAGTCAAAAACCCTCTCTCTTCGCCCTTTTTCACAAGTGAATCAACCTGCTCTTTGGTTATTTTAGTTTTACGAGGCCGCTTTAGTGATTTCTTTGAAGACTTTTTTAATATTCTTCTTTTGGTATGCTTTCTAATAACTTTTCTCTTCTTGGCTGTTTTTCTGGTTTTGGCCTTTTTCTTTTTCATCGCTTCGCAGTATCGATACTAATATACCTGCCTGCCCTTACTGCCCTGACTGCCCTGACTGCCGTCAGGCAGGCGTCAGGCAGGCAGGTATTCGCATCGATACTTTATAAATCTTTTGTTAGTTTATTAAACTCTTCCACCAAATCATTGACTTTTTGGTGTTTGCTTTCTGACTCGGCTTTCTTAATATTTTCAGAAATCTCGTTAAGCTTGTTTTTTAATTCAATGTTTTTCAATTGCAGGAGGCAGAGTTTCACTTCTTCTTGTCCGTCTTCCTCATAGGCAACATCTCCTTTGAGAGCGAGCGCCGCTATAAAATTCTTAAACTCATTATCGTCTGCAACAACACTTTCAAATATGCTTTTGAAGTCCCTTTTTTCCTCTTCTTTTTTCAATTGGTCTTCTGGCAAATTAATAATTTCCCTCAATTTTCGTAAAAAGCCGTTTATTTCATGCGAAAACAATTGATAATGATCCTGTTCAATGAGTTTTATGTAGTCTGGGTTTTTTAAAATAAGGGCAACAATTTTTTCCTCAATTAACTTTTTTCTCCTCTCTTTGCTTTCAAGTTCTTTTTCCGCGTAATTCTGCGTTCCGCCAACTGGTGGATTCTGCGTAGTTCCGCGAATTTCGTTGCTTTGCAACGAAATTTTTGCTAGTTCTTCAAGAACCACCTCTTCTTTTATCCCTAGCATTTGTGATAATTTTTGAATCCAATGTGACTGCTCAATTTTGTTCTGCAATCTTTTTATTGCAGGCAAAATTATTCTACCAATTTCTTTCTTACCCTCTGGTGTTTCTTTGTTAAAACTAGAAAAAGCAGAATCAAAATAATAATCCATTATTGATTTTGTCTTTAATAGCGCTTCTTCCCACAATTTTGGGTTTTTTGCAACAATATCGGCTGGATCTAAGTTTTTTTCGTAGCTTTCAATGACTTTAATGTTAAACCCCTGTTCCTCGGCCAAATTAATTCCCCTTTTCGTTGCCGAGTCTCCAGCAATATCCATGTCAAATGCCAAAACCAGATTCTCAGAGTACCTTTTTAAAATATTGAGGTGCTGCCAGGTCAAAGCAGTTCCTGAAGCCGCAATGGTATTTTCAAAACCAGCTTGATGGCACATTATAACATCCGTATAACCCTCTGTAATAACGCAATTGTTTTGTTTTCTAACTGAAAGCTTAGCATTATTTAAACCATAAAGAGTAGCCGACTTATTATAAAGCAGAGTCTGAGGAGTGTTAATATACTTTGCAATATTCTGATCAAACTGCTTTCCGCTAGCGACGGATCCGCCTTTGGCGGAAAAAACTCTTCCGCCAAACCCTACCGCTCTTGAATTTAAGTCAAAAACAGTAAAAATAATCCTGCCTCTAAATCTATCGTAAGAGTCATTATTATTCTCTTTTTTAATGGCTAGCCCCGCTTTTACAATTTCATCTCTTTTATAGCCTTTGCCAATCAAAAAATCTGTAAGGCTATTCCAATTATCTGGCGAATATCCTATCCTCCACTTTTTAATGGAATCTTTAGTAATACCTCTGCCTATTAAGTAATCTTGCACCTCTCTTCCAGCAAGTCCTTCTAGTTGTTTTTCAAAAAATTTGCAAGCCAACTCGCAAATTTCATAAAGGCGCTCTCTCTCTGTCCTCAATTGCGGGTTTTCTCTTTTTAGTTGAACGCCTGCTTTATTTGCCAAAATACGCAAAGCATCTCCAAATTCAACTCCCTCAATAGCCATTACAAAATCAAACATCGAAAAACCCTTGCCACAGCCGAAGCAATGCCACATTTGGCGAGTAGGACTAACAAAAAATGAGGGGGTTTTTTCTGAGTGAAAAGGACAAACTCCTCTGTAATTTATTCCAGTTTTTGTCAGCTTAACATAACTACCAACAATATCTAGTACGTTCAATTTATTTTTGATTTCTTCAATCTGTGAGTCTGCCATTATTTGAGCTTGGTGAATAATGCCATATTAGCGTCTTTTACCAAAATTCTGGCTGCAAATTTGCTGAAATTCGTCGGCTTATACTCATGAGCAAGGGAGGAATAAGAAAAATCGTTTTCTTATTCCGACCGAGCGATTGAATATATGAATTATTCATATACTCTGTATAAACCTCCTTGTTTTATCAAATTTTCGCAGACGGGGCGAATGAGCTTTACTCATTACGCCTCGCGTCTTGACTTCAGAATTTTGGCAAAACCCATCTAAAGAGCATTATTCACCAAGCTCTATTTAGAGACTATTAATGCGCTTTCATACTATCACAATTTACCCAAAAATCAAAACCAAAATAAAGCCCTGCAACTTATCGTGCAGGGCCCGTTTTTTGCTCTTTTTGCCCCGAATCCTTTAAGACATGGGGCACTTGCAGAGATTGACCTCTTGATGCTCTGGCTTGCCGCAGGCATCGCAGAATTGGATTCTGTGCCAATCCCTGCCATTTCTCGGAGATAGCGACTCCTGTCGCCATTGTAATCCTCCTGGATTGCTTCGATAGGATTCCTGTCCTCGTCCGTCATGTGCAGGCATATTAATTGCCAGACATAATCTTCTTGCTCCTCAGTGAGCTTTCTCAACCGTAGCGCCGCGCTCATTTTGCACCTCTCGAGAAAGGAACAGAAAAAAACTCGTTAATTAACTTTAATACTATATTTGATATTGTCAATTTAAATTAAAAAAATCGGCTTACGCCGATTTTTTACTTTACATTTTTATCTTTTCCTGGACTTTTAACAGTTCATCAGAGCCCGCTTTCGGCAAATGAGTAGTTAGGGTCGGATTATTTGAAAGCCCATTGTCTGTGTACCTTGGTATAACATGCAGGTGAAAATGCATCACATCCTGACCTGCCGCCTTACCATTTGACTGGGAAATACGTATTCCATCCGCCTTTAAAGTATTCTTTATTTTTTCAGAAACGTTTTTTGCTGAAACAATAACCTTTTGCAAATCACTCTCTCCAATATCAAAAATATCCTGGCAGTGCTTCTTGGGAATAACTAAAGTGTGTCCTTGAGTCAATGGCTGGATATCTAAAAAAGCCAATATGTCCTGGTCTTCATAAACTTTATAAGATGGTATTTCATCTTTTACAATTTTACAAAAAACACAATCCATTAAAGTTAAAACTCTAAAGAGTTTAGGATTTTTATTTTATACGATAAGTTAGGGTTATGCTCACATTAATCTCTGTTTGGCCTGGCTCAATTTGCGGAGCAACAGATTCTCTAGTTACAGCGCCTCCAGCTCCCAAATCATATATAGGTGAAGGATATGGTCCATAGCCCTCCGAAATATTAATCAATCTTTCTATTCTCAACCCGGCTTGGTTAATAAGGGTTTTTGCCCTTTCCTTTGCCTGTTCAATTGCTTTTAACCTAGCTTCTGCTTTCACTTTTTCAATATCATCAACTGTAAACTGCAGACTGCCAACTGTATTAGCGCCAGAAGAAGTTGCGCTATCTATAATTTCATTTATTTTATCAAAATTTCTTATCTTAACTTCTACCTGCTGCTCCAATCTATATCCGGTTATATTATTATCAATTACTTTATAATAAATTGGTGAGGACCTTTCTGTGCCGTACACCGGATACAAATTATATGATGTTGTCTTAATGTCTTTTTCCCCAACACCCAAATCCTTTATTGACTTTATAATAGCGTTCATCTTTTGGTTATTCTGATTAACAGCATCCTGGCTTTTTTTAGATTCTGAGGTTACTCCGAAACTTATCATTGCAATATCTGGCTTTGCCAGTGCCTTGCCTTCTCCAGTTACTGTTATCTCTCTTGGAAAATTTTGCGGCAAAGCTCTAAAGTCATACATTATCTGGCCAATAACAAAAACTGCAGCTAGTCCAATTACAGCAAGAATTATTTTATATAGCCTGTCTGAAATATCTATTGTCCTTTTTGTTTCTTCCATAACAAATAAAATCAAAAATCAAAATGCAAAAATAGAAATAGCAAAGCTATTTATATAATTACGTCGCTCGGTCGGCACGATAAAATTCATTTTATCATGCCTCCCTCCCTAGTAATTATCAAAATTTAGGCACCCATCCGTGGACAAGATTACTCTAAACTTTAGATTTTCACTTTGAGATTTGAGGTTTGAATTTTTAATTATTTATTTGAACTACTATTTTCCCTAAAACATCTTCCTTCTCCTTACATTCAAATGCATCTCTTATTTTATCAAAGGAAAATATTTTATCAATGTTAACTTTTATTTCTTTATTTTCAACAAAATCAGTTAGCATATTGAGATGCTCTATATTTACTTTTGTAAATTGCGATATTGCTGTCATGATGTATTGCTCTGCTAATTTTTTTTCGTCTTGAGATACCATTGAAACAATAATTCCGCCTCTCTTTAAAACTTTAAATGAATTTTCAAAAACTTCTCCTCCGACCGTGTCAAAAACTGCGTCATAATCTTCAAATAGTTCTTCAAACCTTTCCTTCTGGTAATCTACGACGTAATCAGCCCCCAATTTCCTTACATAATCTATCCCAGGCCCCGTCGCCGTAGTTGTTACATAAGCTCCAACTGACTTTGCAATTTGTATTGCCATGGTTCCAATTCCCCCCGCTCCCCCATGAATAAGTATTTTTTGTCCAGGTTGCAGTTTCATATGCTCAACTAACGCTTGCACGGCACTGCATCCAGTCAGTACTATTGCGGCAGCTTCATTAAAATCAAGATTATTTGGCATTTTTGCAATATTTACTGCGGGAACCGCGGCAAATTCAGCAAAAGCCCCTGTGGCTCCTGACAAAGCATTAGCTGACCCATATACCTTGTTACCTACACTAAAATTGTTGACTCCTCCTCCAGCTTCTGTAACGACCCCAGAAAAATCTCCGCCAAGTATAAATGGGAAATTCACAGGAATTGCTTCTTTAAAAATTCCACTTCTCAGTTTTATATCAAAGGGATTTATTGAAGAAGCATAAACTTTAACTAAAACCTGCCCCGGCCCCACTTCTGGTTTCTCTTTATCAATTACCTCAATCACATCTGGGTTTCCATATTGTTTAATTTGAGCTGCCTTCATTTTTTCTGTTATGCCTATTATACACTAATAACGCAAAACCCGCTATCAAGCGGGTTTTGCTGTTTGTAAATATTTATTTAAATTTACTGTACAGCCTTATAAGCATTAACCAGCCCCCATCCATAAAGATTGTCAAATCCTGCTACTCCTTTATCAATTGCTGTGTCCTGAAGTTTCTTTTGTACTTCATCTGGGTCCCACTTTCCATTGGAATTGGCATCGTAGTTCAAAACTGGAGTGTTTAATACTAGACTAGCAGTTCCTGCAACATGGGGAGAAGCCATAGAGGTTCCAGAAAGAGTTGCATAACTTGTACCTTTATAGGTTGAATAGATAGAAACTCCAGGGGCCGCAATATCAACTTCAGGCCCTCGGCTTGACCAGTTAGCAATATTATTATTACTGTCAGTTGCTGAAACCGCGATTACTTCAGGGTAAGCTGCGGGGTAAAGTACAGACCCTCCTGAATTTCCTGCAGCAGCCACCACCACAACGCCTGCGTTTTTAGCAGCTATTACTGCATCATGTAGCGATTGAACGTTAGAGCTTGTTCCCAAACTCATATTGATAACCTGTATATTATTATTCACCGACCACTCAATTCCTTCAATAATGTCAGAGAGAAATCCTGAACCGTTTCGATTTAAAACCTTAACACCGTAGAGATCTGCGCTGGGCCCCGCGCCCACCACACCTACAGAATTATTTAATGCTGCCACGATCCCAGCAACATGAGAACCGTGTCCGTTGTCATCGTTAAAGCTCCTTGTTGGGTTAATTGTGTTGATCCCGCCTTTAATATTATCTTTCAAATCAGGGTGCCCCATAGAAATTCCAGTATCAATAATTGCAACTTTAACTGGGTTAGCTGTGTTTCCCGAAGGCCAAACCAATTCAGCGTCAATTCTGTCAATTCCCCAAGGAAGCGACTGACTTGCCTGAACAGAACCTTGAAGCTTTGACAGTTTTTTTAATAAAGCACCTTCATTATTAACCCCCAAATTTAGTAATCTAAATCCTTTTTCTGTAAAAGCAGACTCCAAATCAATTGCCAGCGCCCCTACAATAACATCTTCGTCAATCCTCACTACTTTTGGATGACCTATTAAATTTTCTAAAGCAGTCTGAGATGGTACATCCACAAGCTTGGACTTAATTAAATCAAGGTTTTTTAATTTTACACTTCCAGTAATATTAATAACCTTTTCCTTTTCTGCATCACTCAAGCCCTCTTTAAAAACAACAATTTTTCTATGGCTCGCCATAGAATCTTGCAAAGACTGTTCGTCAACATCATTCCCTTTTGCCTGCGCAAGGAAAAAATTAATATTGCCAACAAAAAGCAGCAAACTTAATATTGCAGCAATATTTATTGAGTTAAATATGATTTTTCTATAAGTTTTCATGCTCAAAAAGGTTCCTTGATTTGATTATGGCTCAATTTAATTAATTGTCAATACCTTGTATAATACCACCCAATTTTAGACTCTTCGGGTATGTCGCGGCGAATCATCCACTGGATGTGAACCCTGAGTTGCTTCTTTTCAGTCTGAGTGCTGGTCATGGCTTTCTCCTTGTTCTAAACTGGGTACTTTTTACTAAAATAGTCTTTGGCATAGTTTTCTAATTTCTAATAAATACTCTCAATCACCTTGTTATCCCAACACGTCCCGGGCTTATCCTTGGAGCCGCGAGTTCCGGCGCTGGGACCTCTGGGAATTTTATACCAGCAGGAAAATCCGCTCTTGCAATCGGAGTCGGACGTACACGTTGTTGGCGTGGAAGATGTTGGTGTGGAAGATGTTGGTGTGGAAGATGTTGGTGTGGAAGATG
>JBBTQB010000020.1:0-3910 GCA_038065835.1 Patescibacteria group bacterium
CTCAAAAATCCTGTGAAATTATCTCATTTTTGAGATTCTCAATCTGATGATAGTTTGAATCCTGCACTCTAATGGCATTGTTGCCTTTTTGCCGGCTACTTTCTTAAGAAGAACCGGCCGTTCTTTTGGCCCTGACGGCAACTGCCATCGCAGGGACCTTTGCAGAAGTCCCAGAACCGGGACCTAACAACCTGGTCGGGGCCTCGTTCTATGCGGGCGATTCGGGAAACATGTTGTTTCCCATCGCACC
Source organism: Patescibacteria group bacterium (assembly GCA_038065835.1). GTDB lineage: Bacteria > Patescibacteriota > Minisyncoccia > Minisyncoccales > Staskawiczbacteraceae > VGLO01. The sequence goes on from JBBTQB010000020.1 coordinate 251, forward strand.
CGACACCATGGGTAAGAACGATATCACCGTTTTTATACTTGTTCCCGCGGTGGAAAAAAACCTCGAAAAGCATTTTACTCTCCTCTATTAAGGAAACCACTCATAAGGAACCACTCATCTTTTAAGGCTGTCACAAAAGTAAAGTTATGTCAATAGTGAAATGAGCCTAATGTTCTGATATTATAAGCTTATCATGAAGAAGCGCCGTAGGGTTTTTATTGCTATAAATTTGCCAAAAGACATAATCAATGAGTTGGCAAGTTATCAAAAAAAGTGGCCTGAGTTGCCAGCTCGTTGGACAATTAAGGAAAATCTCCATATTACATTATCTTTTTTAGGTTATTTAACTGATACTGAAATGGGAGAAATTTGTCTTGCAGCAAAAGAAGTTGCAGGTCGCCATAAATCTTTTGAGTTAGTTTTAAATAAAATTAGCTACGGTCCTTTTAATAAAAAAACCAAAAGGATGGTTTGGGCTAACGGAGAAAAGTCAAAAGAATTATCGATTTTAAAAAGAGACCTAGAGAATAGTTTTTCAGAGAGAATTAACTTTTTGCCAGAAAGGAGATCTCTTTTACCCCACATAAATTTGGCAAGACTTAAGACTCTTGAGTGGCGATCAATTGACCCAGAAGAGCGACTAGATATTAATGAAACTGTTGATCTGAGCTTTTTTGTCGAATCAATTGAAGTAATGGAAAGTGTTTTAAAAAGGACCGGACCCATATATACAATTGTTGAATCATATAATCTTGCAACCTAAATGAAAATACATCTAATTGGCATTGGTGGCATAGGAATGTCGTCATTGGCCCAGTATTATTTGGCAAAGGGGCACAGAGTTTCTGGGTCTGATTTAGCTCAATCAGAAATAACAGATTTTTTAAAAGAGAAAGGGATAGGAATTGTAATTGGAAACCATTCTAGAAATATAAAGGAAGATTTTGACTTAGTGGTTTATAGTCTGGCGGTTAAGCAAGACAATGCAGAATATAAAAAAGCAGAAGAATTAGGCATAAAACTGAAAAGCTATCCAGAGGCGCTTGGTGAATTGACTAGACAATACTTTACAGTTGCAGTTTCTGGTAGTCATGGTAAAAGCACAACAACAGCAATGATTGGTTTAATTTTAGCTAAAACAGGATTAGATCCAACTGTCATTGTTGGTACCAAATTAAAGGAGTTTGGTGACTCGAATTTTCGCATGGGTAAGAGTAATTTTTTAGTTATTGAGGCCTGCGAATACGATGGATCATTTTTAAACTACGAGCCAAAAATTATCGTAGTTACAAATATAGACAAAGAACACTTGGATTATTTTAAAACTTTTTTAAATGTTGTTAGGACATTCAAAAATTTTATTTTACGTTTACCGAAAAACGGATTTCTAGTTGCTAACAAAGACGACCCTCCTACATATAAAGTTTCGGAAGGGCAAAATAAGTTCCAAAGAAAATTTTTCTCATTAAAACAGAAGGAAGCTGTAAAAATAAAAAGAATTCTTAATATTCCAGGCCAGCATAATGTTTCCAATGCCTTGGCGGCTCTGGCTGTTGCCAGGATTTTAGATGTTAAAGATTCAGTTTCACTGGAGACTCTTTCGTTATACAAGGGATCTTGGCGAAGGTTTGAAATTATAAAAACCAAACCGTTTATTGTTATCAGCGACTATGGACATCATCCAAATGAAGTTTTGGCAACGTTAAAATCTGCAAGAGAAAAGTATCCAAACAATCCCGGTAGTAGAGCAAAGCTAGGTCGGGATCTCCTGCTTCGCAGGAATCTCTCGCGACCCTCCACTACGGGGCGAAAAAAGATATGGCTTATTTTCCAGCCTCACCAATATCAAAGGACATATTATTTATTTAGGGACTTTATAAAAGTTTTCAGGCAAGCTCCAATTGATGAGATAATAATTACCGATATTTATGACGTTGCTGGTAGAGAGGAGAAGAAAATCAGTTCATCTGTTAATTCAAAAAATCTTGTGGAAAAAATAAACAGACCCTATATAAAGTATATGATGGTTGATAGCGCAGAAAAATATATTAAAAAAAATATAAAATCAGGAGACATATTAATAATTATGGGGGCGGGGGATATTTACAAACTCGCAGGCGAGTTTTAAATATCCCCCGCCACAAAGGGGGTCGGGGAAATTGAGTATTTCCCCGTGTAGGAAATTATTCAAAACCGGCGAGACGCGAGAGTCTTTTGCGAAGCAAAAACTCCCGTCTGTGGGTTTTGAAAGAGCGAGCCGGAACCGAAGAGCTAGTCCGAGCGAGGCGAGGACGATAAGGCGAGCGATGCGGGGGATATTTATAAGCTTGTAGATAGGTTTTAAAAAATGCTAAAATCATAAAATGATGAAAATTGACGAGCAAAAAATAAAGGAGGTTTTAGAAAGGGGAGTACAAGAAGCTATTGTAAAAGAAGAATTAGAGAAACAACTTATTTCTGGCCAAAAAATCAGGTTATACTTTGGAATTGACCCCACAGGAGCCAATTTACATTTAGGTCACGCAGTTGTTTTACGTAAATTGAAGGAATTTTGTGATTTAAATCACGAAGTTATTCTTTTAATTGGCGACTTTACAGCAAAAATAGGGGATCCGTCTGGTAGGGACACAATGAGAGTTTCACTTTCTGACAAGCAAATTAAGGAGAATTTTAAGGATTACAAAAAACAGGCTTCAAAGATATTAAACTTTTCAAAGGTAAAAATAAAATACAACTCGCAATGGCTCTCAAAATTACGCTTTGCAGATATTTTAAAACTATCTTCACATATTACCGTTCAACAGATGCTGCATCGTCAAATGTTTGACAAAAGAATCAAAGAGGATTCGCCAATAAGTGTGAGTGAGTTTATGTATCCTTTAATGCAGGGGTATGACTCAGTTGCCATGAATGTTGATTTAGAAATTGCTGGAAACGACCAATTATTCAACATGCTTGTGGGTAGGGATTTGCAAAAAATATACAACAAAAAAAACAAGAATGTTTTGACATTAAAGCTATTACCAGGAACCGATGGCAGAAAAATGAGTAAAACTTACAACAATGCTATTTATTTAACAGATAGTCCAAATGAAATGTATGGAAAGGTGATGTCTATTAAAGACGAATTAATTGCAGATTATTTGGGTCTTTGTACAAGTTTAAATTTGGAAGAGATTAAAAAAACAGCAAACCCGCGAGACCAGAAAGCTATGTTGGCAAAAGAGATTGTCAAAATGTATCACGGCGAAAAAAAGGCAGGAGAGGCAGAAGAAGAATTTAGTATGACATTCCGTGATAATAAACCCACTTTTGTAGAATTTACTGTGGATGAGGCTCAAATTTTTTATCCAGAGCTGATTTCGAGAATTACAGCGGTATCAACTAGTGAAGCTAAAAGACTTATTATAGCCGGAGCTGTAGATATTAATGGGATGGTTGATAAGGAATGGAAAAAAAATATAGATATAGACAAAAAAGGTGTTGAAATAAAAGTAGGGAAAAAGAGCTTTATTAAAGTTAAATTAGGATAAGAGTGCAGGATTCGAACTATCATCAATTGAGCGTCGGGTCTCTGGCTTTTGCGAAGCAAAACCAGAGACCCTGCGAATTTTGAGGAAGATTCAAGGCTTGAGGAGCGAAGCGATGCTTGAGGGCATC
>JBBTQB010000021.1:0-9110 GCA_038065835.1 Patescibacteria group bacterium
TCGCAAAAGCCAGAGACCCGACGCTCAATTGATGATAGTTCGAATCCTGCACTCTAAGGTTCGTAACGAAATTTTCAGATTTTGAGCGAGAATTTGATAGAACGAGGTCGGGAGTTCAGAATTTGCATAGCAAATTCTGCCTCCTAGGTTTATCAGCGAGAGCCGATAAGCCGACGAGGTATAGCAAATTTGCAGCCAAAATACGGAAATTGCAGTAGAAGAGTTATTACGTAATAGGTCTATAAAGGTTGCTATTTTTTTGTGGTTATTGTAGGTTTATAAATATGCAGATAAAATTTATTTTTAAAGTTATAAAGGGATTTAGTAAAAAAGACTTAAAAGATTTAAATGAGCTTATGTTGCAGTGGTCAAAAAAAAGGCGCAAAATTAGTCCCGAGTACTTTAAAAAACTTATTAAAAAGAGCCACATATTAACGCTATCTGATGGCAGTCGTATTATTGGTACAGTAACATTAGTTGAAATTAACAAGTTAAGCGGACTCAAAGGCTCAATAGAACATTTAATAATAGATGAAAAATACCGAGGCAGGGGATTAGGTGAAAGACTGATGAAGTATGCAATTAGCCATGCAAGAAAGCTGGAGATCGAAACATTATTTTTAACGGCTGAACCAGATCGCCTAATTGCAAATAATTTGTATAAAAAAATGGGATTTAAAATTAAAAAAACTAATTTTTATCAACTAAAATTGAAATAAATAAATTATGGCTAAAGAAAGATTAATACATGCCCTGACATTCGATGTTAAAAAGGATGGCTGGCAAAAGTCTAAAGGGTTTATTAAGAGAAGTATCCCAATGCCGGTTTTAAATGAGAAAAAAAATCCGGAAGATGCTTTATTTGTTATAGCAAAAATAAGATATGCGGGAATTTGTGGAACAGACCGGGGCATTTGGCACAGACAAGCATTTAAAGATCTAATTCATAGCTCGCTTAAAAGAGAGAAGAAATCAATGAGGATTTTAGGGCACGAGTTTGTTGGCGAAATTATGGAAACGGGATCTATGGTAAAATCTTTATATTATGATTTAGACCCGCGAAACCAGGCAAAAATAAAAGTAGGGAGTTTGGTTTCTGGAGATTCTCATGTGAGTTGCGGAAGGTGTTACCAGTGTCGGATGGGAGAAGATCATGTTTGCATGAACGAAGCCATTTTAGGAATTTCAATTAATGGCATATTTGCCAACTATGTTAAAATTCCAGCAAAAAACCTTTGGGCGGTTGATAAAAGCAGAGTTCGTCCTGAAATCGCCTCAATTTATGACCCATTTGGAAATGCAGTACACGCTGTAAGCAAGGTTGATGTAAGAGGCCAAAGAGTAGCCGTCTTTGGGGCAGGACCCATAGGGTTATTTTCTGTTTTGTTATTGAGAGACTTTGGCGCGGCTAAAGTAATTGTTGCAGATTACAATGAAAACAATTTAAAAATGGCAAAGGATCTGGGCGCCCATGAAGTTATACAAATTGTAGAAAAGGAAAAAACAAATAAATGGGATTATGACCCAGAGATTATAAAAAAGATTATGAGGCTTACTTATGAAAAGGGAGTTGATATCTCAATGGAAATGGCTGGCCCCAATTCCTCTTTAAACAACGCTTTTGAAGCTACGAGAAGGGGAGGGCATATAATTTTATTTGGGGTAAAAGATGGGGACTTTACAATTCCCAAGTTTTCAAAATTGATAGTCAAAGGCCTTACATTGCACGGAGTGATAGGAAGGCAGATTTTCAAAACTTGGCAGATTGCCCAAAGGGTTTTGTCAGACAAATCAAACGGAGTGCAAGATAAAATATGGAATGTAATTTTAAAGAAGGGGAAAGGCACTATTTTACCATTTGAAGACTTTAATAAGGAAGACTTTGAGAAAGCAATGCAAGAACACCCAAAAATCATCTTTAAGTTTTGATAATATAAACCATCAAAAGAGTTTATTATTACCAAAGAGTTTGTTATTACCGATTAGTAAATATACTATAAATTTTGCAATTGCAAAAAAGATGGTATATAGAAAATTTTGAACATTTATGGAAAACATAAATTTTAAAAAAATAATAGAGGCAGAACTTGCTTCAATAAAAGAAAGGGGGCTTTTTAAAGAGGAGAGAATTATTAGTTCGAGGCAGGGAAGGGAGATTGTGGTTAATGGGAGAAAGTATTTGAATTTTTGCGCTAATAATTATTTAGGACTGGCTGGCAGACAGGAATTGATTAATGCTGGCAAAAAAGCTCTTGAGAGATGGGGGTTTGGTTTGTCTTCTGTAAGGTTTATATGCGGAACTTTGAAAGTACACAAAGAGCTTGAGAAAAAATTGGCTAATTTTATGGGATATGAAGATGCGATTTTATATTCATCTTGTTATGATGCTAACACGGGATTATTCCAAACAATCTTGACTGATCAGGATGCTGTTATTTCAGATGAATTGAATCACGCAAGCATTATTGATGGTATAAGATTAACTAAAGCAGAAAGATTTATTTACAAAAATTCTGATATGAAAGACCTTGAGGAAAAATTAAAGCAAACGCAAAATAAAAGATTGCGAATGATAGTTACAGATGGAGTATTTAGTATGGAGGGGGGAATAGCCAAAATAAAAGAAATTGTTAATTTGGCTAAAAAGTATAATGTTTTGACAGTAGTTGATGACTCGCATGCCACGGGATTTATGGGTAAGACAGGAAGGGGAACTCACGAACTGACTGGCGTTAAAAACAAAATTGATTTTATAACTTCAACACTTGGCAAGGCATTGGGAGGAGCGTCAGGGGGATTTATTGTCTCTTCTAAAGAAAATATTGAATTTTTAAGGCAGCGCTCCAGGAATTATATTTTTTCAAACTCACTGTCTCCCGCAATTACAGCGGTTACTTCTTTTGTTATTGATTACATAAAGAAAAATTCAGAGACGAGAAAAGCTTTGTGGAAAAATGTAAGGCAATTTCGCCAGAAAATGAAAAAAGTCGGGTTTGAAATTTCAAGACAAGAACATCCAATCGTGCCAATAATGTTAGGTGATGCAAAAATCGCTAAGGAAATGGCTCGAGAACTATTCAAAGAAGGTATTTACGTAGTTGCTTTCAGTTATCCTGTAGTGCCAGAAGGCAAGGCTCGTGTGAGAGTGCAAATATCAGCAGCTCATACGAAAAAGGATATTAATGGGGCAGTCCAAGCTTTTACAAAGATAGGAAAGAAAATAGGTTATTTAAATTAATTTTAAATTTTAAAACCTAAATTTTAAAATTCGAATTGTATGTGTGGCATTATTGGTTATATCGGTAAAAATGAGGCACTTCCCTTAATTTTAGAAGGACTTCGCAAAGAAAGTTACCGCGGTTATGATTCCAGTGGTATTGCTGTTTTTGACCATTTAGCAAATTCAGGGCAAGGCAAAATAAATTGCATTAAGTCAGTTGGGAAATTAGAGAATTTAGAGGAAAAATTGCAGAGTCAATATTTATTGGGAAATATTGGTATCGGACATAATCGTTGGGCTACTCATGGAAATGTAACTGAAAACAATGCTCATCCTCATTCAGACTGCAAGCAAAATATTTTTGTGGCTCACAATGGAATTATTGAAAACTATCAGGCATTAAAAGAGATATTAGAAGCAAAGGGACACAAGTTTAGTTCAGAAACAGACACAGAAGTTTTATCTCATTTAATAGAAAATTTCTTTCGGGGAAACCTTGAAGATGCAGTTAGAAAATCCTTGGCCCTAGTAAGAGGCGCTTATGCAGTCACCGTTATTTCTAATAAAGACCCGCAAAAAATCGTGGCGGCGCGTTTTTCCGCTCCCTTAGTAGTTTCTATGAGCGATAGCGGTGGATTTGTTGCCTCTGATCCAGCTGCTATTCTCACTCACTCCAATAAAATGATTTTTCTTGATGATGGTGAAATCGCAATAATTAGTAAAGATAAATTTACCGTTATTGATTTAAAGAATAATCTGAAAGAAAAAACAGTAACTGAAATTGATTGGACTTTAAAAGAAGCTGAAAAAGGGGGATATGCTCATTTTATGTTGAAAGAAATAATGGAGCAACCAGAAAGCTTAACAAATTCTTTAAGAGGTAGGGTGCTTTTTGAGGAAGGAATGGCAAAATTAGGAGGATTAGAAGGATTGAAAGAGAAATTGAGAGACATCAACAGAGTACAAATTATTGCCTGTGGCTCAGCTTGTTTTACTGCTCGGGTGGGTGAGTATATGATTGAAGAATATGCCGGAATTCCAACAGATGTTGATGTCGGTTCTGAATTTCGCTATCGGAAACCAGTTTTTGATAAAAATACATTATCGATTTTTATCTCCCAATCTGGAGAAACTGCGGACACTTTAGCAGCTCTAAAGGAAGTTAAAGAAAAAGGGGGTCAAAGCTTAGGGATAGTCAATGTTGTTGGCTCAACACTAGCAAGAGAGGTTGGCTTTGGAGTTTATACTCACTCAGGTCCCGAAGTTGCAGTTGCCACCACTAAAGCCTTTACCTCGCAGTTGGCGGTTTTGGCCCTAATAACTCTTTTTTTAGGGCGGCAACGTCAGCTTTCTCTAGTAATCGGTCAGAGAATTGCCAAAGAACTTAATCGGGTACCAGAACTAGTTAGAAAAATACTAAAAGAGGAATCAACGATTAGAGAAATTGCAAAAAAGTATAAAGACTTCCAAAATTTCTGGTTTGTAGGGAGAAAATATAATTATCCAATTGCCCTTGAGGGTGCTTTAAAACTCAAAGAAACTTGCTACGTTCACGCCGAAGGAATTGGAGGTGGCGAATTAAAACACGGGCCAATTTCTTTAATTGATAAAAGCTTTCCCACAGTTGCAATTGTGCCTAAAGATTCAGTTTATGAAAAAATGATTTCCAATATCCAGGAGATAAAAGCAAGGAACGGCATTGTTATTGCAATTGCAACAGAGGGGGATGATAGTATCAAAAAAATTGCAGATGACGTTATTTATATTCCTAAAACTTTGGAAATGCTCACACCTATTTTAACGACAATTCCTCTCCAACTTTTTGCTTATTATACTGCGGCCCTAAAAGGCTATGATATAGATAAACCAAGAAATCTGGCAAAATCCGTAACCGTAGAATAACGCATAAACCTACCCAGACAGAATCCTATATAGAATCTTATAGAGGATAAGTTTTCGAAGAAGAGCTTCCGGAGGTCTGACCTCCGGAAGCTCTTCTGGAATTCTTACAAATTATTATATAAGTTTGAAATTAAAATGCCATTCAAAAAGCAAGAGTTGGTTAATGGTGAAATTTACCATATTTGTTACAGAGCGGTTGGCGATGAAGTAATTTTTAAAGACGTAGACGATTATTATCGTGGTATTTTTTCTGTTTATGAATTTAATACTACTGAATCAATAGAAATCAGAGAGCAGAGAAGAAGGCGTAAAATCATCAAAAATTTAGGAGGTTCAATCTTAGATACTCGGAAAATATTTGTGGAGAATTTGGCGTTCTGCTTTATGCCTAACCATATTCACTTGGTGGTCAAACAATTAAAAGATAATGGCATTAGCCAATTTATGAAAAAAATGGGAACAGGTTATGCCGTTTATTTCAATAGGAAGTATAATCGCAAGGGGCATTTATTTAATAAATTTAAGGCATTCCACATTGCTACCGATAGTCAACTTAAAAATGTTGTTACTTATATACACTGCAATCCTATATCACTTTTGGAGCCCGGGTTTAAAGAAAATGGAATTAAAAATCCCAAAAAAGCGTGTAAATTTTTAGAAAATTATAAATGGTCAAGCTATCAAGATTTCATTGGCATAAAAAATTTTTCATCATTAACTTCAAGGGATTTTATTTTAGAAATAATGGGTGGTAAAACAGTTTGTAAAGAGTCAGTAGAAAATTGGATAAAATATAAAGGAGAAATAAAAGATTTTGATTTTACTGTTTTAGAATAAATGCAGCTTAAGCTTCCGGAGGTCTGACCTCCGGAAGCTTCTTCGGAAGCTTCCAGCGGGAAGCTTCCGAAAGCCTTGTCTGGAAGTTAAGTTCTGGAAGTCAAGTTATTGTTAATTGATAAAATGAGGTGTTTTTGGTTACTGTGGATAACTTTTGTATTGCTAAAGTCCATCAAGGGGGGGTATTATAGTAAAATACTATTATAAATTAATTCAAAACTCAAAAATCAAAATTCAAAATTAAGGTATCCAAAATTTGCAAGGCAAATTTTGGATAATATATTATCGCACCCGCAGGCGCGATTCCTAAACTTTGCATTTTGAGATTTGCACTTTGCATTTTTATTATGGACCAAATTATCATAAACACAAATCAAAGCTCTAAACGTTTAATAATCTTAGTTAGCATTTTAACAAGCTTATCAGTAACTTTAGTATTTAATGTTTTAACATACGGCTTGCCAATACGAGCAGTTGTACTAACTCCAACTATAACAAGCATATTGCCAAATTCAACGTCAGTGGGTAATTCAAATGTTACCATAACTATTACGGGAACTGGTTTTACAAATGGATCAATGGTCAAGTTAAGAACTGGCATTACTACCTTGATGCCTCTATCTACTGACACTAATAACAACATGGGTGGAACGCAAATAACAGCCACACTTCTCGCGAGCCAACGTGTAGTTGGAAAAACATTTAAAATTGTGGTGGAAAATAATCCAGGAGCTGTTCGTTCAAATGAAGTAACATTTACCGTTAATAACCCGGTTCCAACACTAACTAGCTTATCTCAAGGTATAGTGGAGGCGGACACTCCAGTCTTTGTTTTGGGCCTTAACGGTACCAACTTTATACCACTTGGAGTTGAAGGGGCGAGCAAAGTCCTTGCTAAGTTTAGACCAGGGGGCCAAACATTCTTTCAAGCTACCCCATACTTTTTGAGTACTGCGACTACAAACGCTTCAACTTCAACCCTATTAAATGTACCTATTGCAGGAGATTTGCTTGTAGCAGGAAGAGTGTTTACTTTCAAAGTAAATAATCCAGCTCCCGGAGGAGGAACAACGAATGAATTAACATTAACAGTCATTGCAGTGATTCCTCCATAGTCAAACTAGTCTATAGAACTTTTAGAAAATTAAAACCGCCCAGTGGGGCAATTTTAATTTTCTAAACAATATAAGGTTTATTCATTGGCTCTTTTTACATACTCTCCCGATTCTGTGTTTACCTCAATGAGATCTCCCTCTTCAATAAAAAGAGGGACTTGAATTTTGGCTCCAGATTCAAGAGTGGCTTCTTTTGTGCCCCCTTGAGCTCTGTCTCCCTTAATTCCAGGAGGAGTTTCTTTCACTTTTAATTGCACTTTGATTGGCGCTAAAACGTTTATTATTTTTTCATCAAAAATAACTCCTTCAACTAAAGAATTCGGCTTAAAAAACTTTGCCTGTTCTCCCAACTGACCTTCAGTAAAAGAAAATCTTTTTGACGGGTCTTTTTCTTCGCAAAAAAAGTACTGGCCTCGGTTAGTATATAAAAACTGTATGTTTTTTTTAACTAATTCGGCTTCCTCAAACACATCTCCCTGCTGAAATGTTTTTTCTTGAACTGAACCATTAATTAAATTTCTGATTTTAGTCTGCATGACTGGACGCCTCTGGGCCATTTTAATATGCAAGGAATCCAAAACTTGCCAGGGTTGTCCATCGTAAATAAATTGAACTCCTTTTTTTAAATCTGTATGGCTCAACATAAATGTTGAAATAAACAATTTACAATATACAATTTACAAAAAAATACCTAAACCTTAAAAACTAATCGTTAAATTTTGGCTTGCTCTTTTCTAAAATAGATGTAAAGATTTTTCTCAGTTCCATTGCTTCTATTATTAATAGTTCTCTCTCCTTATTAAGTTTTTCATTAGCTCCGATATCGCTCAATCTTAACCATAGGCAACTTTCTTTAGCTTCCTTGCGACAAATTCTAATCCTCATTGTAAAATCTTTATTGCCTATTGTTTCGTTAGCTTCAATATAATTAGCTGCCTGAGAACCGGATGAACGTATAAGCTGCTTTCCATATTCAAAATTATGCATTGTTTTTGGTAGTTTCTTTACAAAATCTCTGCAACTCTCAGCAAACATTGCTGTTCTTTCTTCTAAATCATATGGTTTTGAATTTCGAATTTCGGTCATTAATTTGTATATTGTATATTGTTTATTGTAAATTACTCTACGGTCTTCCATTCAATCTCTGTTTCTTTATCAGCAAACAGCAACCATTCTCCCTGCCTTGAGATTACATACCATTTTCTTTTAGATTCTGACCAAATCATTGGATCCCCCCGATAAAACGGTTTTTTAACTATTTCTTTTGGCTTTAACCTGTCTAATTCCAGCCACTTTTTAAATACAGTTTCAATTGCATAATCAAGTTTCCTTGAATTTGCCCACGCAGCTACCTTGTCTATTGCTTCCTTTGCTTTTTCAACGGAACCTGCCAATTCCAAAAGCTGTTTTGCTGGTTTGGTGAATCTGGAGTAAATTATCTTTCTTTTTTTAGCATTTTCTTTTAATTCTTGCAAGGACAACCCTTTTGATTTAAAGAAGTGGGTGATTATGCTTCTTATGCTGTTTTCTTTCTTTAAATCCTCAAAATCTTTTATCTTTCCCTTTTTAATGTATTCTTCGATTTTCTTTGCGTTTTTTTCTCCAATACCAATGCCCTTTATTCCAGCTAGCCCTTTTTCCTTGTAAATCTCTGATATGTCAGTTTTTAAATTATTTAAAATACTTATTGCTTTTCTGTAAGCTGCTATTTTAAATGCAGTTTCAGATTTTTCTTTCATAATCTGCAAAAGCTCAATAGTGTCATTGAAAATTTTTATTATTTCCGTATTGGTATTCATTCTGGTTTTATCTTACCACTTTTTAAATAACAAAAAAGGCGGTTTATAATAACCGCCTAAGAGTGCAGGATTCGAACTATCATCAATTGAGCGTCGGGTCTCTGGCTTTTGCGAAGCAAAACCATGACCTAGCGAATTTTGAGGAAGATTCAAGGCTTGAGGAGCGAAGCGATGCCTGAGGTATCGGTGAGCTCCGAAAACGCAGAATCTTTCCAAAATTCGCTTGCCCCAGAGTCT
>JBBTQB010000022.1:0-19956 GCA_038065835.1 Patescibacteria group bacterium
TGCTTTGCGCCACGTAGCTCTCTTTTTGTGGTGCTTTGCGCCACGTAGCTCTCTTAATGAGAGCGAAGTGGTGGAGATGGAGGAGGCGAATCCTCGTCTGAAAAGTTTTTAAAATAAAGCCTACAAGTTTAGCCTGTTTACTTTGGGTGTTGAGTGGTTAACAGACAAAAATTCAACACCTTATCCCATTTAATTCAACAATTTTCCTGGGAGTGAAAATTGCCTATTCTGATGATATGACACCGTTATCTGCCTATCAGAAATTGGCAGGAACGATGCAGCATTAAGCGTATGCTAATACTGGTTGCTTCTTAGTAAATAAGTTAGCAATTATTTGTTTTCCATATATTTATGAGCGTGGGCGCTCAACTTGCATTATTTTAAAGGACTTATCATCGAAACTTTCATCCCCATGATTACTCTAAACCTCTTCTTATTTGACGTTCAACATCCCTGCTTTTTATCTTTTCTTTTTTATCGTATTTTCTCTTTCCCTTGGCTAAACCGAATTCGAGTTTTATCCTACCACTTTTCTCATAGACTTTCAAGGGTATTAACGAAAAACCCTTCTCATTTGATTTTCCCGCCAAATAATCTATCTCTTTTTTATTTAAAAGTAACTTACGAGATCGCTCTGGATTATAATCAGAAAGGGTGTTTTTGGGCTGATAGGGAGGCACCTTAGCTCCTATTAAATATGGCTCTGAACCCTTGAAAACCACATAAGAGCTCGTTAAATTAATATGCCCGCCTTTTATAGACTTTACTTCATGTCCTTGCAACACCAAACCCGCCTCATATTTCTCGAGAATATTGTAGTCATAATAAGCTTTTCGATTTTCGGCATAGATTTGCACGGCTTCATAGTATCATTTCTCTTTACTTCTGAAACTATTGACATAATTACTTTAAAGGCGTATAGTTTAACTATGGGTAAATGGCCTATTTCAGGTTGTTCCCCGGCACTTTTTAAGGAAATTAACGATGGCAAAGAAGACCGTCGGCGCAGAAGCGGCCAAATTGGCTGGTCTGCAAGTGGATTCGTTGACCAAGTTTCGGGATGGTCAGCTCACGCTTGACCAATGGGAGTGGTTTAACAACCTCTCTCGCGAAACGCGCGACCAGCTCATGACCGGCAAAGTGGAAATTGTTCAGGCCAAGTGTGTGCTTCCTGACATCGATCAGCAACTGGATAGCTGGAAAGGATTCTGGGACCAGGTGGCTGGTACCAAGATCAACATTCACAATGTGAAGATCCCAGACCACCAGCCGGGCTTCGACCAACTCATTTTCATGCCCGAAGAGGTCAAGATGACCAACAACAGCATCTTTGACCTCTGCAACCGGCATTTCGAGAAGCCGTACTGGAAGTACTACGACAATCTGGATCGGGAGATCACTTACCACGATCGCAACCCAAACAATGGCAGTTATGCCATCTTGGTACGCGACCGGGAAGAGGCGGATGAGGAGAACAAAGACCTTCCCCCGCGCCACTTCTGGGATGAGGAGCCAGATGGCGCTCCGCGACTTTCCAAGATCTGTACGGAAACGTACTTGGAGCGGATGGTCCACGGACTGCATTATTTTAAGCGCGCTAGCAGGCACTTGGACAGAAAATTCATCACACTCTGTCCAGCTTCGCGCTATCGCTATGGCAGCTCGCCGAGCGTCAGCTTCGACCCCGGTTTTGGCTAGGGTCAGCGTGGACTACTGCGATCCTGACTATCATGATCCCGAGTGGCGTGCCCGTTCCGCAGTTTCATTGCCTGTGGAGCCGCGCGAAAGTGCGGCGTAACAGGCAATCCGTTTTTGCTCATTTCTTCAAGCCGTTTGCAGCTACCAGTTGCAAACGGCAGTTTTTTTATATAACATACTACCGTGGTTGCTTAACCAATTATAAGCAATGGGCTGGCTACCGCAAGGAAACTGCTTATTTAATTCTAACGAACAAGGGGACGTAAAACATACCCAAGGTTCGGAATACCACTGTGCAACGGACACAGATAACGCAGGTTTTGTATGCTTATTATGGAACCGGTGAAATAGATGGAGTTAAATAATAATAGCGGGCTTCGCGCTATCACAATGGCAACTCGCCGAACGTCAACTTCAACCCCAGTAATGGCAAGGTCAACGTGAACTACTGCAATCCTGACAATCATAATCCCAAGTGGCGTGCCCGTTCCGAAGTCTCCTGAAACAGGGCTGATGCCCTGTTTTGAATTACATATCCATGTTAATGAAAAATATAAATTTGATGGGGGGGCTTAAAAGAAACGGATTATTTGAACAAATCTACAGTCTAGAAAATTTGCGGATTGCATTCGAAAATTTTAAACGCGGCAAAGCCAAAAAGCCCGATATCATCAATTTTTCTGAAAAACAAGCAAAAGAAATTTATAAAATCTACGACCAGGTGCGTCGTAAAAGTTACCGGCACGGTCCCTATAAGGAGTTTTACATCCAAGACCCCAAGATCCGTAAAATCAATAAAGCAACTGCTCGGGATAGAGTAGTGCATCATGCTTTGTTTAGAAAGCTGTATCCAATTTTTGACCGGACATTTATTTTCGACTCCTATTCGTGCAGAATTGGAAAGGGTACGCACCAAGGTGTAAGGCGTCTGCAAAAATTTGTCCGGAAGACAAGCAAGAACAATAGACGTATTTGCTGGGTTTTAAAATGCGATATCAGGAAGTTTTTTGATAACATTAACCATAATATTTTAATGCAGCTGATTGGAAAACGGGTAAAAGACAGGAACGCATTATGGCTTGCTGGCAAAATTGTTGAAAGTTTTTCTCCTGGTTTGCCGCTTGGCAATATCACAAGCCAGCTCTTTGCTAATATTTATCTGCATGAGTTAGATATGTTCATCAAACATGACTTGCGCGTACGTTATTACATCCGCTATTGTGATGATTTTATTATATTGCACGAAGATAAAGATTATGTAAAAAGCCTTATTCCGAAAATTGATAAGTTTTTAATTTCTAAATTAAACATGCAACTACATCCTAATAAAATTATTATCCATAGCCATAGACAAGGAGCAGATTTTTTAGGATATGTAAGTTTTCACCACCATGTAGTGCTGCGTCCTAAAACAAGTAGACGGCTTTTAAGGCGGGTTAACCAAAAAAACATCAGCTCATACCTGGGAGTGCTAAAGCATTGTAATAGCTACAAGTTAAGGAAGCGAGTTTTACAAATGGTTAACCATGAAAATAGTTAACTTAATATTTAAATTTTAGTCAGAATAAGATAGAATACGAAGTATGAATAATGGCAAACCCTCCTTCGCCAAAAGCTACGGAAGGGCGAGGGAAAATATTATCATTTCTTTGGGAGGGTCACTGGTGGCTCCAAATGAAATTGATACAGTATTTTTGAAAGCTTTCAAAAATACGGTTAAAAAACACCTTAATGATAAGCGGTTTTTTATTTTCGTTGGCGGTGGGAAAATTGCCAGAAACTATCAAAAAGCATTAATGGAATTTGGGGCAGATAGTAATGATAGGGACTTAATTGGTATTGACGCCTCAAGATTAAATGCAAAGGTGGTAAAACAAATGTTTGGAGAACTGGCTTTTTCAGAAGTTATTACAAATCCCACAAAAAAAATAATAACCAGAAAAGATATTGTGGTAGCGGCTGGTTGGAAGCCTGGCTGGTCAACTGATTATTGCTCTGTGACTTTGGCAAAAAATATGGGAATTAAAACAATAATAAATCTTACTAATATTGATTACATTTACGACAAAAATCCAGCTAAACATCCATCAGCAAAACCATTTAAAGAGATAACGTGGAAGGATTTTAGGAAAATAGTTGGGAATAAATGGAGCCCCGGTCTTTCAATACCATTTGACCCGAGAGCTTCAAGAGAGGCAGAAATTTTAAAAATAAAAGTAGTGATAATTAATGGTAACCCTTCGACTGGCTCAGGGCAGGGAAAACTAGATAGATTAGAAAACTTTTTAAATAATAAACCATTTGTGGGAACAACAATAAGTTAAGATTTATGATAAGGGATGAGATTAAAAATATAATTGAGAAAGTGATTAATGTAGCCGATTTTGTTGTTGAAACACCAAAAGACAGATTGCATGGAGATTATTCAACAAATGTTGCCTTGATTTCGGCTAAAAAACTGAACAAAAACCCTCTTGAAGTTGCAAAAGAAATTTTAGCAAAAATAAAGAGTCCTATTATTGAGAGAGTGGAGGTGGCGGGACCCGGCTTTATTAACTTTTATTTATCAAAGGATTTTTTTATTGAGGGTATGAAAAAAATTGATAAGAATTTTGGAAGGAATAATACTTTAAAGAACAAGAAAATAATTATTGAATATACAGACCCAAATCCTTTTAAAGAATTTCACATTGGTCACTTAATGAGTAACTCAATTGGTGAATCAATATCAAGAATTCTTGAATTCCATGGGGCAAAAATAAAAAGAGCTAACTACCAGGGCGATGTTGGGCTGCATGTTGCAAAAGCAATTTGGGGGATGATGAAGATAAAAGAAAATCCAAAATTTGGCTCTGGCAAGATAAAAGATTTAAGTTTTGCTTATGCCTACGGAGCAAAAGAATACGAAAGCAACAATTCTGTAAAAGAAGAAATTAAGGGAATAAACGAAAAAGTTTATGAGAGGAGCGATAAAGAAATAAACAAATTATATAACCAAGGCAAAAAATGGAGCTTGAAGCACTTCGACGAAATTTACAGAAGGCTTGGGACAGAATTTGATTATTACTTTTTTGAAAGCGAAGTTGCCGGTATTGGTAAAAAAATTGTTGAAGAGAGTTTAAAGAAAGGTATTTTTAAAAAGGGCGACAAGGGTGCCATTGTTTTTAAAGGAGAGAAACATGGATTACACACGAGAGTTTTTATAAACTCAGATGGATTGCCTACATATGAAGCAAAGGAGTTGGGATTGGCAAAAGTAAAATATAATAGATGCAAATACGATAAGTCCGTAATAGTAACAGCGAATGAACAGAACGAGTATTTTAAGGTTGTTTTAAGTGCTATGTCTGAAGTCTTTCCGGATTTAGCCCAAAGGACACTTCAGATTGGACATGGAATGATGCGCTTACCCGAAGGTAAAATGTCTTCAAGGATGGGACAAGTAGTGACCACAGAGTCTCTAATTGAAAAAGCAAAAGAATTGATAATACAAAAAATTGCTGACAGAGGTTTTACCGCACAAGGTAAAAGCGTAATAGCTGAACAAGTGGCCATAGGAGCTTTAAAGTATTCAATTTTGAAGCAATCAATTGGAAGTAATATTATTTATGACTTTGAAAAATCAATTTCTTTTGAGGGAGATTCCGGCCCCTATCTGCAGTACTCTTTTGCAAGGGCCAACTCTGTTTTAGAAAAAGCCAAAAAGGAGAAAATTAAGAGCGATCCTAATTTACGAATACATCCTAATGATCCGAATAATTTAGAGAGAATAATGATCCATTTTCCGGAAGTTGTTGAAGAGGCAGGGTTGAAATACGAGCCCCACTTGATATCTTCTTATCTTATAGAATTAGCTAGGGAATTTAATAATTATTATGCCAAAAATAAAATTGTAGATAAAAATGATGAATTCTCACCATACAAAATTGCTCTCACAGAAGCTTTTTCAATTATTATTAAAAACGGGCTTTATTTATTAGGTATTAATGTTTTGAATAAGATGTAATGAAACTGAATAATAAATACTATATTTTGAGACATGGAGAGGCAATATCTAATGCAAAGCAAATAGTTTCCTCCTGGCCTGAAAAGTTTCATAATCCCCTTACTAAAAATGGCGTTAGTCAGATTAAAAAGGCAGCAAAAAAGCTGAAAAAGAGGCATATAGATTTAATGATTGTCTCTGATTTGCTAAGGACCAAACAAACAGCAGAAATTTTAAGCAAGTCATTGAAAATAGGGCCGAAATTTGATAAAAGGTTGAGAGAGGTCAATTTCGGCAATATGAATGGAAAATCCGCAGAGGAACTGCTTTATATGGGTTTTAGGAAAGACAAAGTTAATAAGGGTGGAGAAAAAAGCGAATCTTACGGAGATGTTTTGAAAAGAGTATTAAACTTTTTTACTGAAGTTAATCGTAGGTACCAAGGGAAAAATATTTTAATAGTCAGTCATCAATGTCCTCTTTGGGTTCTAGAAAATAAGTTGGAAGGATTTTCTTTAAAAGAAGGATTAAAGATAAAGCCCAAAGAACAAAGAATAAGAAGGGGTGAGATAAGAAGACTTTAAATAACATGGCATATAATTTCCCAGACCTGCCCGCATTGCTACGCCGGCCCGACAGCCTAACAGCAGTCTTGGCGGCGGGCAAGGCGTTGCAGGCGGGGAAGGAAAAAATTAAGTAATTACGATGTACAACTTTCCGGAAAACGAGAAGCAAATACTAAAGTTTTGGGAGGAGAATAAGATTTTTGAGAAGCTAAGAGAAAAAAATAAAAAAGGTAAACCTTGGAGTTTTTTGGATGGTCCAATTACGGCAAATAATCCAATGGGGGTGCACCATGCCTGGGGCAGGACTTATAAGGATTTGCTGCAAAGGTATTATGCAATGAAGGGTTTTAATGAAAGATACCAGAATGGATTTGATTGTCAGGGCCTCTGGGTTGAGGTTGAAGTTGAGAAAGAGTTAGGTTTTAAAACAAAAAAAGACATTGAAGCATACGGAATAGACAAATTTGTTGAAAAGTGCAAGGAGAGGGTGAGAAAATATTCTACCATACAGACAACCCAATCTATAAGGTTAGGACAGTGGATGGATTGGGATAATTCTTACTATACAATGTCAGATGAAAATAATTACTCCATCTGGCATTTTTTGAAAAAATGCTGGGAGCTGGGATATTTGTATAAAGGCAGAGATTCTGTACCATGGTGCCCAAGATGCGGAACGGCGATAAGTCAGCACGAAATTTTAACTGAAGAATATAAAGAGATCACACACGAATCAATTTATTTTAGGTTACCCATTATTGGTAACCCTCCTTCACATAAAGCTTGGGAAGAGCGAGGAAAAGACGAATACCTATTAGTTTGGACAACAACCCCTTGGACTTTGCCAGCCAACATTGCCGTGGCAGTTGATAAAAATTTAGATTACGCTTTGGTGCAAGATAAAAATGGCTTTAAAAACTGGGTGGCAAAAGATTTGATTTCTAAAATTTTTAAAGAAAAGTACGAGGTCAAAAAAGTATTTAAAGGAAAGAATTTAATTGGCTTGAAGTATTCATTTGCGTTTGATAATTTACCTAAAGTAAAAGAGGTGGCAGATAAGTTCCCTAAAAAGTTTCATACTGTAGTTTCTACAGATGATAGGATAATGCCAATTACCACAGAAGAAGGAACGGGGTTGGTGCACACAGCTGTGTCTGCTGGACAAGAGGACTTTCAGTTGGGTAAAAAGTTAGGCCTACCTCTTATTGAAATTATAGACGAAGAAGCTAATTACATAGGCGGTTTAGGTGAGTTTTCAGGAAAAAATGCCAAAAAGGACCCAAAGATAATTTTAGATTACTTGGTGAAAAACAAGGAATACGTCTTTAAAATTGAAAAATATAAACACAGGTACCCTACTTGCTGGAGGTGCAAAACAGAGTTGGTTTGGAGAGTTGTTGATGAATGGTATATAGCGATGGATAAACCATCTAAGATTAAAAATCAAAAATCAAAAATCAAAAATGGTGGATTGCGCCAAAAGATTACTGAAATTGCAAAAAAGGTAAGGTGGATACCGGAATTCGGTTTGGATAGAGAGCTAGATTGGCTAAAAAACATGCACGACTGGCTGATTTCCAAGAAAAGATATTGGGGATTGGCTCTGCCCATTTTTGAGTGTAAAGAATGTGGTAATTTTGAGGTAATAGGAAGCAAAGAAGAATTAAAGAAAAGAGCCGCTGAAGGTTGGGAAAAATTTGAGGGGAACTCTCCTCATAGGCCATGGATAGACAACATTAAAATCAAATGCAAAAAATGCAAAGACTTGGTTTCAAGGGTGAAAGACGTCGGAAATCCTTGGTTGGATGCCGGCATAGTTCCGTTCTCAACCATTAATTATTTTTCTGACCGCAAATACTGGCAGAAATGGTTTCCGGTGGAAGTTGTTACAGAGTCCTTTCCCGGCCAGTTCAAAAATTGGTTTTACGCCATTTTAGTCATGTCGGCGGTTTTGGAGAATGCAGGGCCTGTCAAAACCATTTTTGGCTATGCTTCGGTAAGGGACGAGAAAGGAGAAGAAATGCACAAGTCCAAGGGCAACGCCATTTGGTTTGACGATGCCGTAGAAAAAGCGGGGGCTGACCCCATCCGCTGGTTTTATGCAAAGCAAAACCCGGCAGAAAACGCCAATTTTGGTTATAACCCAATTAAAGAAACAGAAAGAAAGCTGTTGGTGCTTTACAATGTTTACTCTTTTTTTGAAACTTATGTCAAAAAAGAAGAACTGCCAACGAGACCCGGCCTCGTTGGTGAATTGAATAATATTTTAGATAAATGGATTGTTTCAAAACTAAACCACCTAATCTCAATAGTGGAGTTTAATTTGGAAAAGTATGATATTGTAAAAGCAGTTTTTGAAATTGAAAACTTTTGCATCAATGATTTGTCTTTGTGGTATTTGAGAAGATCTAGAAAAAGATTTCACAATCTGCCCATGCAGGCAAGAGAAAACAAAGACAGAAAGGAAGCAATAGAAACACTGTACTTTGTTCTATTAGGCACTGCAAAAATACTTGCTCCGATAATCCCATTTTTTGCAGAAAAAATGTACCAATCGCTTCGCTCAAACTTAAACCTTAAATCCCAAGGCTCAAAAACACAAACACCTGAATCGGTGCACCTTTGTGACTGGCCGGAAACAGAAGACCAAACTGATTTGGATTTAGAGCAGAAAATGGAAGAAGTCCGCA
Organism: Patescibacteria group bacterium; assembly: GCA_038065835.1. Taxonomy (GTDB): domain Bacteria; phylum Patescibacteriota; class Minisyncoccia; order Minisyncoccales; family Staskawiczbacteraceae; genus VGLO01. The sequence continues at coordinate 8,940 of JBBTQB010000022.1, forward strand.
ATGTTGTGACTTTGGCGCTGGCCGAAAGATCAGCCAAAGCAGTTAAAGTAAGACAGCCTTTGGCAAAGTTAAAAATTAAAAATCAAAAATTAAGAATCAGAAACAATGACGAATTATTGAGTTTAGTTAAAGATGAGGTTAATGTGGAGGAAATCATTTTTGATAGTAAAATAAAGCAAGAGATAGAGCTGGATTTAAATATTACTAAGGAGTTGAAAGAAAAGGGTATTGTAAGGGAAGTTATCCGCTATATCCAGGGCATGAGAAAAGAGGCCGGACTTAAACCACAAGATAACATTTTAATTTATTTATCGGGTCCTGAAAAATTAAATAAGATATTAAATAAGGATAAAAATTTTATTTTAAAGGAAATAAAAGCCCAAAAATATTCATCTGAAAAAGAATTATCTGGAAATTATATTCAAAAAGAGGTTTTAGTTGGCAATCAAAGATTATTAATAAAAGTTAAAAAATAATATGGATAAAAATAAACCAGAAAATAAACAAGTTCCTTTTTCTGACAGGAAATTTATGACTAAAGAGAGTGCCGCAAAAGGTTTTTTTGATACAATGTTTGGCAAATCAAAACTGCCTAGCAAAGAATCAATAGCTGCGCCTCTCCATCAAGCTAAGTCTAAATTTGAACAAGAAGGAATTCGCGTTAGCGATCTTAAAAGAGAATTAGGAAAAATACAAAACAATATCAATATAAAAATGGAAAAGACTCAACGCGGAAAAGTTGCTTTTAATATTAAAAGAGAAGGAAGTAGTCAAATAATTAATGCAGAAAATTTAGAAAAACATATTAAAAATTTAAAGAAAATACAATCTTTAGGAGAAACCGAACAAGAAAGGCTTACTGCAAAGCACGAAATATATCTTTTGCAAAAGGCCATAGACAAGCTAAAAGAACAATAAGATATGACAACGTATTACAAAACCCAAGGTTTTGTTTTTAAAAAAGAAGATAATTTAGATACAAATAAAGTTTTTTCAGTTTTTACAAAGGATTTTGGCAGAATAGAGGTTTTAGGGAGAGCAATAAGAAAAGTTAATTCAAAGCTAAGGGGTGGCATAGAAATATTTTCACTGTCATCAATTGAATTTATACAGGGAAGAAAGAAAAAAACCTTGACTGACACTATGTTTATAGAAAAGTTTAAAAATATATTTTTAGATAGAGAAAAACTTGAGATTGCTTGTAAGATTTCAGAGGTTTTTGATAACTTTATAAAAGGTGAAGAATCAGACGAAAAAATATGGAATTTATTAGTTGATGTTTTTGAAAAGTTAAACCAATGCCATTTGAAAGCAGATCATTGCCAGATGATGTATCACTATTTCTTTTGGAATTTCATTTCAGTTTTGGGTTATACTCCAGAATTATTACATTGTGCTAGTTGCTCCAAAAAATTAAATCCCTACGAGCTCTACTTTTCCAATAAAGAAGGCGGCGTTGTATGCAAAAGCTGTTACTTTCAAAAGAGAGATGGAATTAAAATTAAGTCAGATACCGTGAAAATTTTAAGGCTAATGTTAAAAAAAGAATGGGTAATTTTATCAAAAATAAGAGTGGAAGATAACATGCAAAAAGCCCTAAAGGAAGTTTCAGGCAGCTATTATAAGTACCTGGGCGCCGATGAATATAAAAGTGTATAAAAAATTTGTAATGGACAAAAAATTAATTTATGCCTTATCGGCCATAATTGTTATTTTAGGAGCTGTTGCTTTTTGGTACTGGAGGGATGCTGTTTTTTCAAAAGAGATTTTAAAACTTGAAATTTTAGGTCCTGATAAAGCAGAGTTAGGAGAAGAAATTACTTACGCTGTAAAATACAAAAATAACGGAAACTTTGTTTTAGAAAAGCCCAAGCTTATTTTTGAGATTCCAGAAAACTCTCTAACAGAAGATTCTAAAACAAGATTTATGCAGGACTTAAATGACATTTATCCTGGAGAAGAAAGGCTGGTAGAATTTAGAGGAAGGCTTTTGGGCAAGGAAGGAGATTTAAAAATAGCTCGCACTTGGCTTACTTATATGCCTCACAATTTATCGGTGCGGTATGAATCTGACACAACTTTTACAACAAAAATTGATTCAGTCCCAATAACTTTAACCTACGATACAACTTCAAAAGTTGAAAAGGGTAAAGAAATAATCTACTCTATTAATTATTTTTCAAATGTAGATTACCCATTGGAAAATTTGAGTATAAAAGTGGATTCTGTTAACGGTTTTGAGATAAGGTCAGCAGATCCTGCTTCTTTGGATAATTCTGAATGGAAGCTTGATACACTAAACAAGGGGCAGGGCGGGAAAATAAGAATTAAGGGCGTAGTGACAGCTGACATAGGAGGGCACTTAAACCTTTCGGCTAAACTTGGGATGTGGCAAGACGGAGTTTTTGTTGTGATTAAAGAGGTAAGTCAGGATATTGAAACTACTCAGCCGTTACTTTTCATTTCTCAGCAAATCAATGGTGATATTAATCATGTTGCCTCTCCTGGAGAAACTTTAAACTACCAAATTTTCTTGAGAAATATAGGGTCTACGCCATTCAATGATTTATTTGTAATAGTCAGGCTAGACGGGACTGCCTTTGACTTATCTACCCTGCAATCTTCTGAAGGTCAGGCAAAATCAGGAGATAATTTGATTGTATTTGACCCAAGGCAGATTTCAAAACTTGGGCACTTATATCCGAAACAAGAAGTTCAAATTACCTTTCAGGTAAAAATAAAGGGTAATCTAGATTTTACTGGATCTGAAGGGGGAAATCTTTCGGTAAAAAATAGAGTAGATGTTTTAGATATCAGTCAAGAATTTACAACCAAAATAAATTCACAGTTGGATTTATGGCAGAAAGCTTACTATTCAACTACTAACGGCATTGAAAATTTTGGTCCTAACCCTCCGAAAGTGGGCCAAGATACTTCTTATGCTATCGTCTGGGAAGTTAAAAATTATCTTAATAATTTAAAGAATGTTAGAGTAAAGACAACGCTACCACAAAATGTTTCATTAATTGATAATATATTTCCAGAAAACCAAGCTTCTCAATTTGCCTTTGATAGTGCCAGCCGAGAAATTGTCTGGTCTGCTGGCAACCTTTCTTCTGGAGCATCAATTTCACTTACCTTCCAAGTTGTTCTTGCTCCGTCTTCTTTCCAATTAAGAACCAAGCCATCACTTGTTGGCCAGGCAACTGTTTTTAGCGAAGATGAATTTACAAACGCAGCTATCCAAAAAACAGTTTCCGGAGTGAATACAGGATTACCGGACGATCAAGAGAACTCCGGAGGAGGGATAGTAGAGTAAAATTTCTAATTTCCAATTCCTAATTTCTAAATACAAAAATCGCGCCCAGCTCTTTTTTATGTTTGAAAAATTTCTATTTCAAATGTATTATCAAGGAATATGAATTCAAGTGAGGGTGACTTAATGGATAAAATTGTTTCTTTGTGTAAAAGACGCGGTTTTGTATTTCCGGGCTCTGAAATTTATGGTGGTTTGGCAAATTCTTTTGACTACGGACCCTTGGGTGATGAGCTTAAAAACAATATAAAGCAGCTTTGGAGAAAGCGCTTTTTACAACAAAGAGATGATATTGTTAGCATTGATGCCGCCCTAATAATGAACCCAAAAGTCTGGGAAGCCTCGGGGCATTTATCGAGTTTTTCAGACCCCTTGGTTGAATGTAAAAACTGCCACACGCGATTCAGAGCCGACGTTATTGATGTTTTAAAACCCTGCCAGCAGTGTGGAAAGAAGAATCAGTTTACTTCTGCAAGGCAGTTTAATTTGATGTTGAAAACTTTTTTGGGGCCGGCTGAAGAAAAAGCCAATAAGGTTTATTTCCGTCCAGAAACAGCTCAGGCAATGTTTGTTGATTTTAAAAATGTTTTGGAAACTTCAAGAAGAAAAATTCCTTTCGGCATTGCTCAAATTGGCAAAGCCTTCCGCAATGAAATTACTCCTGGTAATTTTATTTTCCGCACTCGCGAATTTGAACAAATGGAAATAGAATACTTTATTAAGGAAGAAGAGTGGGAAAAATGGTTTGAATATTGGAAAAAAGAAATGTGGGATTGGACACTAAGTAATCTCGGCTTGAGAAAAGAAAATATTCGTGAATGCGAATGTAAGCCAGAAAATAGAGCACATTACTCCAAGAAAACAATTGACCTTGAGTATGAGTTTCCCTTTGGAAGAGAGGAGCTGTATGGATTAGCCTATCGTACTGATTTTGATTTAAAAAACCATTTCAATAAACCTCCCTATCGCGACCCAGAAACAGAAGAAGAATTTTACCCCCATGTTATTGAGCCCACATGGGGTGTTGACAGGTCTGTATTGGCTGTTTTGTGTGATGCTTATACAGAAGAGCAAGATAGAGTAGTATTAAAGTTAAAACCGAATTTGACTCCATATAAAGCGGCAGTTTTTCCTCTTTTAGCGAATAAACCGGAATTAGTAAAACTAGCAAGGACAATTTACGATGACCTACGCAAAGATTTTATGGTTGCCTTTGACGACAGGGGAAATATTGGTAAGCGCTATTATTCACAAGACGAGATAGGCACGAGTTGGTGTATTACAGTTGACTTTGAAAGTTTGGAAAACGACGACGTTACGATCAGGGATAGAGATACTATGAAGCAAGAAAGAGTCAAGATAAGCGAGCTAAGTAATTTTTTGCGTGGAAAGTTATAAAAAAACAATTTTATATAGCGGTTTGAGAGTTATTACCGTCCCAATGAAAAACGCTAATAGCGTGACGGTACTGATTTTGGTTGGCACAGGGTCAAAGTACGAGACAAAAGATGTTAATGGAATATCGCACTTTTTAGAGCACATGTTTTTTAAGGGGACAAAAAAGAGGCCTAATACTCTAAAAATTTCTGAAACATTAGACAAAATTGGTGGGCAGTATAATGCTTTTACTTCAAAAGAAATTACAGGATTTTGGGCTAAGGTTGATAAAAAGCACTTAGATGTTGCGCTGGACTGGATTTCGGATATGTTTTTGAATTCAAAGTTTGATAAAAAAGAGCTGGAAAGAGAGAAGGGAGTCGTAATTGAAGAACTGAATATGTATTTGGATACTCCTACTTCGTATATCTCAGAACTTTTTGAAGATTTGCTTTATGGGGACCAGCCGGCTGGTTGGCGAATTGTTGGGGAAAAGGAAACCATAATGAATTTTAACAGGGGAAAACTTTTGAAGTATTACCATGGTCATTATTCCAATGAAAATACGGTAGTTTGTGTTGCTGGTGATGTAGCCCCGGGAGAAATTGAAAAAGAGGTCAAGAAGTATTTTGCCGAGATTGGAATAAGAAAACAATCGCAAAAACTCGCTACGAAGGAAAAACAATCAAAGCCCGCGGTTTTAATCCACCACAAAAAAACAGATCAGACCCATTTTTGCCTGGGCGTGAGGGCCTATAATATGTATGACCCAAGGCGCTACGCATTAAGTTTAATGGCAGTAATTTTAGGAGGGAATATGAGTTCTCGACTTTTTATTTCAATTAGGGAAAGAAACGGGCTGGCTTACTATGTCCATACATCTTTTGAACCGACCACCGATGCAGGATACTTTGTTACACAATCGGGCATTAAAAATGATAGCTTGGAAAAAGCGATAGGTTTGGTTTTAAAAGATTATAAAAATTTAAAGGAAAATAAAATTACCAATAAAGAACTAAAAAAAGCAAAAGATTATTTAAGGGGTACTTTGTCTTTGTCTTTGGATGCAACTGATAACCAAGCATCTTTTTATGCAGGTCAGGAAGTAATGAACGAGAAGGTTTTAACTCCAGAGGGAAAGTTAAAAATGATTGATAAGGTGTCTACATATGATATAAAGAAAGTAGCAGAAGATATATTTTTAGATAAAAAATTAAATCTGGCGGTAATAGGTCCTTTCGAAGAAAAAGAAAAAGAAAAATTTGAAAAACTACTAAAATTATAGCGACACCAATCTACCTGTCTGCGTGCTTTACGCACAGACAGGTAGATTAGTGTCGCTGGTTGATGAGGCAGACTTTAGATATTTCTTGGGAAACAATAATAAAGGTTTTTATTGCCGGTTTTGTTTTATATATACTATTTCTGGCAAGAGATATTGTTGTCTGGTTTTTCTTTGCTCTAATAATTGCTCTTTTACTAGATCCCGCTGTTAACTTTTTGAGAAAACTTCATGTTCCAAAAGTGGTGGCAGTAATTTTAGTTTATTTATCAATATTTGGTGCACTAGGACTATTAATTTATCTTACAGCTCCCATTTTTGCTTCTGAGATTAAGCAATTTGCTCAAAATATCCCAGAATATTTTGAGCAAATCAACCCTTTACTGAAGGACTTAGGATTAAATGTTGCTAAAGATTTTGAAGGCCTTACACTAAATTTGGTAAATCAGCTTCAAGAAAGTTCCACAAGCATCATTAAAGCCATTGCTTTATTTTTTGGTGGGATTACTTCAACTATTTTGATTTTTGTATTTGCCTTTTATATTTCTTTGGAAGACAAGGGTCCAGAAAAGTTTTTGGCGCTCTTGACTCCTAAAAAGTACGAACATATTATTTTAAGCCTTTTTGAAAAAGCCAAACTTCAGGTTTCGAGATGGTTTGGCGCTAGGATTTTAGCTTGCTTATTTGTGGGAATTATTTCTTTCATTGTTTTCTTTTTGTTTGGCCTAAAATACTCATTTATATTGGCATTAATTTCTGGAGTATTGACCTTTGTGCCTTTTGTGGGGCCGCTAATTACTGGTATTCTAGCTTTCTTGTTAGTAGGAGTATTAGAGTCCTGGATAGTGGCAATTTATGTAGTTATAGCTTTGTATATAATCCAAGCAATAGAAAACAATATTGTAACCCCCTTGTTGATGAAAAAAATCATTGATTTGCCTCCAATTTTGGTACTTATATCATTATTGATAGGAGGAACTATTTTTGGTATTCTGGGAATGATTTTTGTTGTACCGGTTTTTGGTATTGTCTACGAATTTTTAAAAGATTTTTTAGAGAAAAGGAAAAAAACTCAATTAGAGTCTTAAAAGAGCTTGGTGAATAATGCTCTTTGGATGGATTTGTTTAAAATATCACAGCGAAAATTGGTAAAGATTATGAGGCGATGCCAGAGGGCATCGTTGAATAATCTTTACCAATTTGCAGCCGATATTTTAGATAAAGACGCCAATATGGCATTATTCACCAAGCTCTAAAACAATAACGCTGATTAGAACTGCTATAACTTGAGTAAAAACTCTCCAAAATTTAGAGAGTTTTTTATTTTTAGTTAAGTATTGGATTTTTTCTCCGTGCAGCTCCTGGTGCCTTTTTAGAATTGTGTTTTTAAAGAGAGAATTTATTACTGTAAGTCCATCAGGAATAATTGCCAAAATTGCAAACAAATAAATTATAATTTGGTTTTTAGAAAGCAAAAATAACAAAGCTAATCCAATTAAAAAATCCAAAAGGACCTTTAATAAGTCAAAAAAGTAACTCTTAAATTTGTCGCTTTTTATTCTTTTGCCTAAACTCTCGGCAGACTTTAAGTACTCAACATGGGGGAACAAATCTAAAAAATAGTGGCTCAATAGAGCTAAAGTAAGAGACAGCCAAATGCTGCCGGTTAAGGAGTAGGTTTTATATCCAACTGCTGCCCCAAAGAGCATGTGAACCAATAAAATCATGATGTATGATTTACGATTTAAGATTTATGATTTAATATGTAGTAATTACATTTTATCACGATTATGCCAAAAAAGTTTTATGTTACAACTGCTATAGATTATGTAAATTCTTGGCCTCACCTCGGCCACGCATTAGAGAAAATTCAGGCGGATGTTCTGGCTAGATACAACCGTTCACTTAAGAAAGATGTTTTTTTCTTGACTGGTACAGACGAGAATTCACTAAAAAATGTTCAATCAGCCCAAAAAGAAAAAATTTCTACAAAAGAGCTAGTAGATAGGAATTTTTTAAAGTTTAAATCTTTAAAAGAGGCTCTCAATTTATCGTATGACAATTTCATTAGAACTACAGAGAATAGGCATATAAAAGGAGCCCAAAGACTTTGGCTGGCCTGCCAAAAAGACATTTATAAGAAAAAGTATTCAGGGCTTTATTGCGTAGGATGCGAGGAGTTTTACAAAGAAAACGAGCTTGAAAACGGATTGTGTCCAGAGCATAAAACCAAGACGGAGTTAATTGAGGAGGAGAATTACTTTTTTAAGCTTTCTAAGTACCAAAAAGAGATAAAAGGGGTTATTGATAAAAATAAATTAAAAATAATTCCTCAAACTAGGAAAAATGAGATTTTAAGCTTTATTAGTTCTGGTGTTGAAGATATTTGCATTTCCCGTTCTTCAAAAAGATCACATGGCTGGGGCATTGATGTTCCTGGAGACGACACCCAAAAGATATGGGTTTGGTTTGATGCGTTGTCTAACTATATAAATGCTTTAGGATATGCAGACGATGATGAAGAATTCAAGAAATGGTGGCAGAATAATAAAAACAAAATACATATAATAGGAAAGGGAATATCAAGATTCCACTCCGTATATTGGGTGGGGATGCTTTTATCCGCTGGCATTGCTTTGCCAGATGAGATATTTGTACATGGATATTTAACTGTTGCTGGCCAAAAAATGTCAAAATCATTGGGAAATGTGATAGATCCGTTTGATTTAGTAAAAAAATATGGCACAGATGCAGTAAGATATTACCTTTTGCGGGAAATTACTCCGACAGAAGACGGAGATTTTACATACGAGAAGTTAGAACAAAGGTATAACGCAGATTTAGCCGGAGGAATAGGTAATTTAGTTGCCAGAACTGTTACTATGGCAACTAAATTAAATCCTAAATCCAAAACTCTACCTGCCCGCCAAAGCCCCTGCCTGTGCGTATCCGCACGCAGACAGGTTGGCGCAGGCGGGAATCCTAAGCAAACTCAAAACCCAAATTTAAAAAAAGAAATTGTACGAGTCAATAAAAGTTATAAAAATTCTTTGGAAGAATTTAAATTTAATGAAGCCCTAAAATCAATTTGGGAGTTGATTTCTTTTTGCAACAAGTACATAAACGAAGAGAAACCATGGGAAGCCCTCGCTTCGCCAAAGGCTACGGAAGGGCAAGGTAAGAAAAATGCCTCTCGGGTTATTTCTGATGTTCTTTTTGCATTAGATAAAATTTCAGATTTGCTTTTGCCATTTTTGCCTGAAACTTCAGAAAAAATTAAAAAGGACGTTGAAGGAAAAAAATCAGAAATCTTGTTTCCTAAAATAGCGGAACGGCGAGGTTGACAAATTAATAATAAATTGCTATTCTATAAATAACACGCCGCAAGTCCAATTAGGAAGGGCTTGCAACTTCACTTTTTTTGGAGGGACTCAGATGTTAGTTCTTACCAGGAAGAAGAACGAGAGCATCGTCATTGGCGATGATATCACCGTTACGGTGGTGGAGGTTCGGGGGGACAAAGTTCGCCTCGGCATTGTTGCTCCGAAAACGGTGCCGGTGCACCGACAGGAGGTGTTCGAAGCCATCCATGGTAAACCCGGCGCTGAGCCGAAGCCATCCATGGTAAACCCGGCGCTGAGCCGAAGCCATCCACCGACGCGGCGGGCGAGTAATCGCTAGTAGAAAGCATCAGGCAGGTAGTCAGCCGATTACCTGCCTCTTTATTTGTGATAAAATAATCTTATGATTATAGATACTCATAGCCACTTACAATTTAACGCTTTTCACGAAGATTCAGATGAAGTTATTAAAATGTCTTTGGCAGAACATATATGGATGGTGAATGTTGGCACAAAATACGAAACAAGCAAAAATGCAGTTGCAATGGCTGAAAAATACCAAGATGGGATTTATGCGGCAGTAGGGCTTCACCCGATGTATGCGGTTGCTGAATTCATTAAATTAAAAACCGACTCTAATGAAGGGAATTTTTTGATTAAAGAGCAAAGCTTTGACAAGGAAAAATATAGAGAGTTAGCTAAATCAAAAAAGGTGGTAGCAATTGGAGAAATTGGATTAGATTATTATTACAGACCGAAAACAACCGAAAAACTTCAGCAGTTTAAAGAGAAGCAAAAGAAAATTTTTTTAGAACAGCTGGATTTGGCTAAAGATTTGAATCTGCCAGTTATTCTGCACTGCAGAATGGCTCACGATGATTTAATAAAAATTCTTTTAAACTACCAACTGCCAGCTACAAACTACAAACTAAGCGGTGTTATCCATTGCTTTACGGGCACACTAGAGCAAGCCCAAAAGTACATTAAAATGGGTTTTTGTATTGGTATCAACAGCATCATTTTTAAGTTTAATATAGACCACGTTATTAAAGAAATTTCTTTAGAAAATATCGTAGTTGAAACAGATTGTCCTTATTTAACTCCGCCTCAAGAGGAAGGTAAAAGAAACGAACCAATTTTCGTAAAACACACAATTCAGAGAATTGCGGATTTAAAAGGTATTAGTTTTACTGAAATTTGCAGCAAAACCACAGAAAATGCCAGAAAATTATTCAGTATTTAAATTGAAAAGCGCTAGATCTATTGATAAAATTTAATAAAGGTGTATGCTCAATTAACTTAGTACATTCACTTTTACCCTTCTAAAAGGAGTTCCTTATGTTTGGGCGACTTATCTGTGTCCTGTGTTTTCTTTCAACTGACAGGGTTGACCCTGAGAAGATTCAAAAACCCAAGAAATTCGAAATCCCACAAGAAGAGAAAGTCGTAGACATTAAAGAGTGCAGGATTCCAACTATCATCAATTGAGCGAGCGAATTTTGAGGAAGATTCAAGGCTTGAGGAGCGAAGCGATGCCCGAGGCATCGGTGAGCTCCGAAAACGCAGAATCTTTCCAAAATTCGCTCGCCTGAAAGGAATCTCAAAAATGGCTAATTTCTTCGGATTTTCTCGTTGACGATGCGCTGGGGGCATCGTCAACTCAAAAATCCTGTGAAATTATCTCATTTTTGAGATTCTCAA
>JBBTQB010000023.1:0-9450 GCA_038065835.1 Patescibacteria group bacterium
TTCCTCAAAATTCGCTTGCTCAATTGATGATAGTTCGAATCCTGCACTCTTTAGAGTTTGAGATTTAGAATTTCACTAATAGAGCCTGGTGAATAATGCTCTTTAGATGGGTTTTGCCAAAATTCTGAAGCGAAAATTTGATAAAACGAGGAGGTTTATACAGAGTATAAGCCGACGAATTTCAGCAAATTTGCAGCCAGAATTTTGGTAAAAGACGCTAATATGGCATTATTCACCAAGCTCTAATAGGCGTGTGTTGTTATTTCCAAAGTAAAGTCGTATGATTTTGATATGATTTTTAGTGGACCTGAGTCAGAAGATTGATCAGAGGTAAGGGAAATAGAGTTTACTTCAAATAAACGGGCTGAATTTTCCAGATAATAAAGGAATTTCTTTAAACTTTGATAACTTCCATAAAGATCAGCCCTAAAAACAATATCTTTAATTTCTTTATCTCTATCTTTAGCTGAAATTTGTACTAATTCTTCCGGCTGTGAAAATGTTAACGATTTGATTAATAGCCCAGAATCCTTTGTTTTTTGCTCAAAGAAATAAAATAGCGGAGCAAGTTCAATATTGGATGGCAATGCGGTATCTATTTTTCCTAAAATATCTTTTTTTTGTTCTATTTGATTTAAGATATCCGATAACTTTAAGTAATAGTCTACCCGTTTTTCATACTGAAATTGTTTTTTTGCTAATTCAATTTCTAGGTCTTTAGACTCTTGATATTTAGGTAAAACAAAAAGAAAAAATATGACTAGGGTAATTATTAAAATAATTATTATGGAAACTGGTTTGTTGATTTCCATGTAAATTAGGGATTAACTTCATTTTCGAGAAGCGATTCTTTTAAAGCAGGGTCTCCGTAGTTAAAAATTTTGCTATCAAAAAAAAGGTTTAAAACAAAGCTGACTTTTCCTGTTGAATTGGTTTGAGATTCTAAAACATTAATGCTTTCGATATAATCTTGGTTTCTCTCAAAAATCTCTACCTGGCGGCTTAATACTTCCATGTTTAGCGCTTGACCAGACAAATTAATCTCATTATTGGCTCCCTGCATGCTAAAATCTGAAAACCAAACATCAGGTAAGGTATTTTCCTCTATAAAACTAAAAACACTTGAAGTAACTTTGTGATTGTTAATTATTGTGGAGAAATCGTCTATTTTTTTCTTGTAATCTAAAACTTTGTTGTTGAAAACCCGTCTTTCTCCTGTAACAAGATTCAAAGACTCCTTTTCAACATCTTGAATTCTCTGACTTTGTAACTGAACTTTAAAATTAAAAATAAGGTAACTGAAAACAGTGGCTGCCAGTAGGATTGAAGTAAAATAAAACAGGTAATCTATTCCTTGGTGTTTAGTGTCTAGCTTGTAGGGATGGTTAAAATTAATCACAATATTGTTCTATTCATTAGACCTGTTGCTTAATATTTAATATAATTGGTTCGCTCGTTCGGAGAATAAGCATTGCGATGCTTACTCTCCTTGCTCCCTGCTAATTATAAGATTCGTAGCGAAATGAAGTAATTTCGAGCGAGAAAAAGGAATTGCGAGGAGGCATATTGAGACTAAATCTGGCGACGAGTAATTCCTTTTTCGCAGCCGAAATTACAAATTGCAGTAGAAGTCTTATTAAGCAACAGGTCTATCTAATTATACCTGTCTGTCGGCAGACAGACAACAAAAAATTAAATCTCCAAAATTCCCAAAGCAACCCCTATGGCAGCTGAAAAACGGGGGCTCATTTCAATAAGATTTTTTTTGAGAATTTTAGGATGGGAAAAGTTTGAAAAACAATTAGAAACATATACAGAACTTTCTTTAAAATTCTGTGCAAAATAATCTTTCAAGCCGGGTAAATTGGCATTCCCTCCAGTTAAATAAAACTCACTAACTTGCTTTTTTTCCTGTGTCAGAAAATCAGCAGAAATACTTTTAATTTCCCAAAAAAGCTGGTCAATAAAAGTTTTAAGAGTTTTTACAACATCTGCCCTTTTAGATAAAATGCCTTCATTGTTTTTTATTTTTTCTGCTTCATTTACCTTAAGGTTTAAGGCGCCAGCAAGAGCATTAGACAACTGGTCTGAGCTAAAATTAAAGCTGTAGCTTCTCTTCAAAAATCCCCTGTCAACAACATTTATTGTTGAGGTTTTAGCCCCCATATCTATAAGGCAAATTGTATTTTGGTTGTTTTGAGCCAAAGACCTGACTAATCCAAAAACTTCCGACTCTAAAGCTAAAAGTTCTAGCCCAGCTTCTTTTGCAATTTTTTGGTATTCTTTAATAACTTGATTTGGAACAGCAATCAGAAAAATTTTAACTTGAGAGCTACTGTCTTTAGATTCATTTGGAACTACTACCCAGTCTAAAGTGACATCTGTAATTGGCAAAGTAAGATACCTTGAAGCGTTGTAATAAATTGCTCCCGGCATTTCTTTTTCTGGCATCGGAGGAATTTCAAAATAAGCTGCAAAGGTTAAAAAATCGGGAAGAGAAAAAACTGCTTTTTCGGTTTTAATTCTTGCTTCTTTCAAAATTTCTTTTAGGGCAGAAGATATCATGCCGCTTGAGGACAAACTGCCATCTTCAATTGTGCTTAGTAGGGGCTGTTTGGACACAAGGCTTGAATTAACTTCACAATAGTTCTCTAGTTTTTTATAGCCCCCCCGATTCGAAACTTCTACAATTTTAATTGCATCAGTTCCAATATCAACGCCTACTATTTTTTTTTTAAAAAAATTCATTTTAAAATTATTAAAATTTCTTTAAATTTCGGTTATCAATTCTATATCAAAACTAGCCAACTTTCTAATCTTCTCTAGGCTGGTTGCTTATTGTTATTATATAATAAATAAAAGCCAAATTACACTGTGGATAACAGCCGTGCACTGACGGCACGGAATTTTAAATTTTTAATTTACAATTTTTAATAAGTAAGTATCAAAATTTTTCCAAAGCAAAATTTTGATAAATTTATATAATTTTACGAATTCAAATTGATTTCAAATTTCAAATTAAAAATTACAAATTTTCTCTTGGAATTATTTTTTCCCTCTTTTTGTCTGGGATGTCAAAAAGAGAATGTTTTTCTTTGCCAAGATTGCAGATCGGTCTTAGAAATTTCAGAATATAACTACTGCCTATGTAATAAAAATCCCCTTAGGCTATCCCAAAGCAAAATTGGCAAGTGCCAGAGATGCAAAGACAAAAAGTTGTCTGGTTTATATTTCGCCTTACCTTATAAAGAAAAGTTTTTAACTAAAAAATTAGTTCATCAATTCAAATACCCTCCACATATTAAAAGCCTATCTAAAATACTGGCAGAAATCATACTAGAACATCTTGTTCTGGCAAAAAACAATACCGATGATATTTGGCAAAATAGTATTCTAGTTCCAATACCAGCGGAAAATAAAAAAGTAAAAAGCCGTGGCTATAACCAAACAGAGCTACTAGTAAAAGAATTAGGACAAATCTTAAATGTCTCATTGGTTTTGGGAAATCTAATAAAGATAAAAGAAACTTTACCGCAAACAAAACTCTCTGCAAAGGAAAGAAAAGAAAACTTAAAAAATGCTTTTTTAATAAAAAATCCTACTGAATTTTCAGGGAAAAAAGTATTTCTGGTAGACGATGTTTACACAACGGGATCCACCATGGAAGAGTGCGCCAGGATCTTAAAAGAAGCTAAGGCAAAAAGTGTATGGGGGATTGCAGTGGCAAGAGAAGAGTGATAAGATATGACTAGTACCTTTTAAAGAGTGTAAGGAGGAACTATGTCAGAACAAGAAAAAGTACCTGAGATAGAAAAGCAAAAAGCAACGCTGGAAAAAGAACGGATTAAGAGCAAGAAAATGGCATGGAAATTGTTTTTGCCGTTAATTCTGCTAACGGCAATCATTTTTTCTGCTTGGCCAACAACAAGCGACGAAAGAATTGTTAGTTGGCTATGGATAGTAGTTGTAATTTCCTTTGTGGCAGGACTTTTCCTGATAATAAGCATGGCTGCTCTTATTTTCAATATTGATGTCTTCAAAAAACCTCTTATTGGAAAAAAGGAAAAAAGGAAAGGAAAACTTTTAAGAATGCGCAGGCTGCTTAATAAGCGAGAATACGATGAGATATAGTCGCTCCAAAATCCAGCAGACAAATAAAAAAAACCCGCGGTTTATTCCGGGGGTTGTTTTTTTTGATAATTCTATTCTACTAACTCCGCTTTTTTAAAAGGGGGGCCGACCCAAAATAGAATTATCTTGACTCCGAGCCCAAAAGACTCGATTGTTTTTTTTGCCTGCTTTAAATGTTTGATCTGTCCTTCCTTACTAACTGGGTTGCCTGCGCAATCTTCATGGGCCGCAATTGAGACATTTTTGGTCCCATGTTTTTTGACTGAAATCAAAAGCTCACACTTTATATTCTCAATCAGGACATTGTCTTTGTTATCAGCTAAAACTTTGACCATTCCAGCCTGAGTGATTACATCAACCACACCAGCAGCACACTCCTTTTTAGTACCATCTCTGACAACATCCTGTACTCGACCGTCCATACAGTTGAGGGCACAGGCACAGCTATGTTTCATCTCCATATTGTTTGGCTGTGATGGCATGTTCAACGAAGAAAACACCATCATTACAGCAATTACTAAAAAAACAACTGACAGTTGGACCTTGAACCAATTACCCTCCATGGGTAAACCTCCTTGCTGATTTAAGCAAAACTACCAAAGAATCATTAATATTTTAGCAAAATACTTAATATCTATCAATGGATTAACCCCACGCCACCACTCACTATTGTTTTATAGTTTTTTTTGACACAATAAAAAATAAGATTATACTAAAACAATGAAAACATACGCTTTTATAGACGCCTCCAACTTATTCTACGGCGGAGAGAAAAGTTTGGGATGGAAAATAGATTATGAAAAACTCTTAAAATATCTAACCAAAAAATACGGTGTCGACAAGTTTTTTTATTTCGGCGGGGTTGAAATACATAATTTTGTATATGATTACCAAAGTAACGAAACCGTTTTATTGAAAGATTTGGAGAAACATCTCCAGAATGTAATAAAAAACGAGGGCAAGAAACTGAATGAGGCACAACTCCTTCTTATTGATAGGCATTTGCAACGGGTGAGGTTTTACAGCCACCTTGAACGGTTTGGATACCAACTCTACTTAAAGCCCGTCAAACTATATGAGCAAGAAGATGGCACTACCAAGAGAAAGGCAAACTGCGATGTGGATATGGCGTTTCACCTAATGAAAGAAATTAACAATTTTGACCGAGCGTTAGTTCTATCAGGAGATGGAGATTTTCTACCTGCCTTAAAGCATCTACAAGAAATCGGCAAACAAATCATTGTTTTGGGCAGAGCATCACGAACGGTAAAAGAAATCAGACAATTTGCTGGGAGTAATTTTAGAGATTTTGAATATCTTAAAAACCAAATACAAAGACAATAAGTTAAATCATTACTGGCGTATAAACAGCAAAAGACACCCATTTAGGATGTCTTTTAAGTTTAGTAGCTTCATTATAGCAAAATATAAACCCGTGTCAATAGCCGTGAAGATTGACCTATAAATACTTGAGCAATTCTTCCTTGATTTTTGCCCTTAACTCTGGTGGATGGATAATCCTTTTATCCACCAGTGCAAAGTTCACCTTCTGGCTATCTTTGGTATCGCTTTGGAATTCTGTTCCCTCAAAAAATATAGGCCTGCGGTATCTCGGCACGAAATGCCAATGAAGATGTCCTTTATGAACGTGTTCTTCATTTCCCAGTTGGGCTTGGTTGATTTTGTCAGGGCTGAAAGCCCCCACTACAGCATCTCTCCAGATGCAGTATATCTTGTGTTTTTCCAGGACTTCTTCTTCAGTTAGTTCTATTTCATCTGTCTTATGGGCTTTCAGAATCAAAAGGCATCTGCCCATGAATCCCTGCTGATGGTTCAGTATGAGAAACCAATGGGTAAACTCTTTGATTATATCTCCTTGATTTTTTTGGAAAGAATCAAAGCAGCCACAGGGACACAATTCTGCAAATGGATTTTTTTGCTGTGTTGATTCTTTGGTTGTGATCACGATACTTGCTCCTTTTTAGAGAAAATGATAGTAAGGTTCTGTATGTTTTATATCAATTTTAGTGAGCTAAGTCAAAATAATTATCTTGAAGGTGACTTTTAGTTCTAACATCTACTCTCCGTAAGTAAAATTTAGGACTATTTTTGGAAACGGCGGAGGAGGTGGGACTCGAACCCACGAACCCCGTAAGGGGTCATAGTTTTCAAGACTATTCCAATTGCCTCTATGGGACTCCTCCGTATGTTTTCTATCACAAAATTACACTTTTTGCAAATTGACTTTATTGATTATTAGCAGTATTATCATAAATAGCCAGGAGAGGGCGCATAGCGGCTAGTGCAAAAGTTTGCTAAACTTTGAGGACGTAAGTTCTCCGGTGGGTTCGACTCCCACCCTCTCCGCCTTCGCTCGCCCTAGCGGGCTTGGGTGGATAAAATCTGCCAAGCGCGCGAAAGCGGGTTTTTTAAATTTGTAAAAATGACTGCAAAAATTAAAAAAACAATTGAAGTTTCGTCAAAAAGGTCGCCTGTAGTGGTTGTTTTGGGGCACGTTGACCATGGAAAATCTTCACTTTTGGAATCCATAAAAGACTTCAAAATCATTTCAAAAGAATCGGGTGGAATTACACAGCATATTGGAGCCTACGAGGTTGATGTGGGTAATCCCCCTTCACCAAAGACTTCGGAAGGACAAAGAAAAATTACGTTTCTTGATACGCCAGGTCACGAGGCCTTTTCGGCAATGAGATTAAGGGGAGCTGGTGTAGCTGACATTGCTCTTCTTGTAGTTGATGCAGCACAAAGTGTACAACCCCAGACGAAAGAAGCCATAATGGCGATAAAAAAAGCTGAAATCCCAATGATTGTAGTGTTAAATAAAATTGACTTACCAACTGCCAATCCAGAAAAAATTAAAGGAGAGCTTGTCAAAATTGGCGTGGTTGTTGAGTCAATGGGCGGTCAAATTCCATCCGTTGAAGTTTCAGCAAAGGAAAAGACGGGCATTAACGAATTACTGG
Source organism: Patescibacteria group bacterium (assembly GCA_038065835.1). GTDB lineage: Bacteria > Patescibacteriota > Minisyncoccia > Minisyncoccales > Staskawiczbacteraceae > VGLO01. Next base: position 7,116 of record JBBTQB010000023.1, read on the forward strand.
AAATTATACTACTTGTAGCTGATTTACAGAACTTAGAATCAGACACGCAAAGCCCGGCTGAAGGCCTTGTTATTGAGTCTTATATGGAAGCGCTAAAGGGCCCCGTAGCAACTATAATTGTTGAAAAAGGCATTTTAAATAAAAAAGATATTATTGCTACTGATTTGGCTTTAGCCAAAATAAAATCACTGGAAGATTTTTTGGGCAAACCAATAGAAAGTGCATATCCATCACAGCCAGTCATTGTATTGGGTTTTGAGAGTGTGCCGACAGTTGGAGAAAAATTTAAAAGCTATAAAAGCATAGAAGAAGCAAGAGCTAAAATTAAGCGAGAGCAGCCCAAAAGAGGATTAAATGTAAGTGTTTTAGAAGCAGCACCAGAAAAGAAGGTTTCCAACATTATTTTAAGGGGGGATTGTTTTGGGTCATTAGAAGCAATTGAGGGGATGTTAAAAAACCTCCCTCAAGACAAGGTTAATTTAAGAATTTTAAAAAGCGAGGTAGGTGATATTAATGAGTCTGACGGAAAATTAGCTGAAATGTCAAAAGCCCAAATTATTGGATTTAGAGTAAAAATTGACGCTGGGGTTTTAAAGTTTTTGAAAGCAGATGAACAAAAAAAAGTAAGAATAAAAACTTTTGATGTTATTTACGAGTTAATACAAGAAGTCAGAAATTCTATGGAAAAGTCTTTGGAGGCAGAAATAACCAGAAAGGAAGTGGGCAAGCTAAAAACTCTTTTGGTTTTCTGGGCAGAAAAAAACAGGCAGATTGTTGGTGGTAAGATTACAGAGGGGGAGTTTAAAAAAGGATTAAAACTTGATGTGTTGAGGAATGAAGAGAAAATTGGTACAGGTAAAATTATTAATTTGCAGCGCGATAAAAAAGATGTAGATTTGCTCAAAAAGGGAGATGAAGCTGGTATACTTTTTGAAGGAAACGTTAAAATTGAAAAAGGAGACATTTTAGTGGCTCACATTGAAGAGAGAAAAAAGGGCGAATTGTAAATTCAAAGTAATAATAAAAAGTCCGACGTGTGTTACGTCGGAACTTAACTGTTTGAGGCAAGCACCCTGCTAATTCTCAGGGAAAATATCCACAATACGTGAGTTTTCGGAATCTGGCTCAATCCTCCCTCCCCTACAGGCGATGCTCATGCAAACGCCGTTAGCGGACACTTCGTAGCCCTTTGATGGAACAATTCTGATTCTTGTTCCGAACTTGTCTTTTCTCTTTACCTCGATATAACCTTGAGAAAAGAAGATGAGGAAATCGTCATTTTCAAAGATCTTTTTCATGGCTTCTCCTGTGAAACGAACATTGTGAAACACTTGTTAAATAGTAAAATAGTAAACTAAAGTATGTCAAGTCGTATAGACAAAGTAAATTCTCTTTTAGAGTATGAAATAAGTAAAATTATTTTAAGAGATTTTACATTTGCTGATGCCATAGCTACTCTAACTCGCGTTGATACTACGGCCAATTTAATAGAGGCAAGGGCCTATATTTCTGTTTTTCCATCTACCTCCGCTAAAAGCTCCGGCGAGACAAAAGATGAAAAAACCGATAAGATAATTAAAATCCTGAACAATAATGTCTACGATATTCAACAAAAGATAAATAAAAAGTTGAATATGAGGCCGATTCCTAAAATTATCTTCGTAAAAGACGAAAACGTTAGGGAGGCAGCAAGAGTTGAGGCATTATTAGATAAAATAAAGCGGCTTGATTAGGGTGGGCATTTTCGTGTACCCCGAGCCCAAAGGGCGAGAGTTATGTTTTCGTGTGCTTGAAAAAATAGGAAAAATAGGTAGAATAAACTTCAGTGGCACGGTAGCCAAATGGAAAGGCCTGGGTCTGCAAAACCCATATACGCGGGTTCGATTCCCGCCCGTGCCTTAAGATTGATATGATTAGGCCGGGGTGATGAAATTTAGCAAACATGCAGGACTTAAAATCCTGTGGGTGTATAACCCTTGTGGGTGCAAGTCCCACCCTCGGCACCAATAAGGAACTCAACGGTTTTTTTAGTGGATGCAAGCGGACGGCGCAAAGCGCCGCCCACAATTCGGTCTCCGAAAAACCGTTAAGTTCTGTATTGGTGTCTTTATTTTACCAAGCTCGCACCTATTTTCAAAATCGCTGAATGAATCAGCCCCACCACCGCTCGCTTTGCTCGCGTGTCCCGCAAAAAATGTTTTCGACTTTCTCATTTGGCGCGACTCGGTTTTGCGAAAACTATTTTTTTGGGGAGGAAAAGGATTTCGGAAAACCTCGGCTATTTTTTGGTGGTGGTTTCCGCCCGCCCGCAGGAGGGGTTTGGGGAGGAATGCGG
>JBBTQB010000024.1:0-17348 GCA_038065835.1 Patescibacteria group bacterium
GGCGAAAATTTTTTTGCGGCGCTTCCAAAAATTCAAAAAATAAGCTGCCATTCAATGTGTTATGATTTTTGAAGAAGTAGAGAAACAAATTGAAGAAAAACAAAATGGCGAGTTTCTATATCCTTGCTATGAGAGTTTTTGTTTTTCTAGCATTCCATCCGCCATTTTATATTTGCTTGGGTTACGAAAGGAAAGCCCGCTTGTTAGTATCTTGAACAAAGCTAAAATTACGCCGACCAACTCTAAAAAGGTTATCCTTTTTCTTATTGATGGATTTGGGTACAAGCAATGGCTGAAATATACGGGCCAGTACGAGTTTTTGAAGCGGTTTACTGAAAGGGGCATTGTTGCTCCGATAACAACAGTTTTCCCTTCAACGACTGCGGCTGCTTTGACTACCATCCATAGTGGATTAACGCCGCAGGAACATGGATTACCAGAATGGTGGGTGTACTTTGATGAATTGGATAAAATAATTGTAACACTTCCCTTTACGCCAATAGGAGAAAAGGGGCGAGATAAATTACTTGATGCTGGCGTTGATCCAAAAATTTTGTTCGACGGCAAAACCATTCATGAAACATTGTCGGAGGCAAAAATTCCGTCTTTCACATTTATCAGAGACACTTATGCCAACAGTGCTTACTCAAAAACTATTCACAGGGGAAGCGAAACTACTCCATTCATTAACTCCTCCGACTTACTAACTAACTTGAGAAAGAAGGTAGTGGAAGTATCAACGCCAGCATATTTTTACGTTTATTGGGACGCCGTTGATTCCATAGCTCATACCTATGGACCACATACCGAACAGTATCTCGCCGAACTTAACGGATTTTTTTATCTCCTGCAAAAAGAATTTGTCGAGAAAATCGGAAATTTGGCGGAAGAAATTTCCATCATGATAACTGCCGATCACGGACAGGTGAACGTTGATCCAAAACGGACTATTTATCTAAACCAATACTCTGAAGTTGTAGATAATTTTCAAGTTGGGCCAAGTGGAAATAAAATATTGCCGTGGGGCAGTACTCGGGATATTTTTCTCGCGATCAAGCTAGAAAAACTGGATGAAGTTTTTGAGTTCTTAACAAAAATTTTTGATGCCAAAGCAACCATAATGAAAATCGAAACAGCATTTGAACAAGGTCTATTTGGGCGGGGCAACTTGCACAAAAAATTCCAGAGCAGGGTTGGAAATTTGCTCATTCTGCCCCACGGCAATTCAACAATATGGTATGAGCATTTCAAAGACGGAAAATTTGATTTGTTGGGTATGCATGGAGGATTAACCGCGGAAGAAATGCTAGTTCCTTTTGCCGTAGCCAGAGGAGACCAGTTGATCTGATTTATATCAAAGAAAAGCGCCGCAAAAAAATTTTCGCCTCTAGCGAGGGCGCGGCGGGATTCCTCCCCCTTGCCCCCTCCTCCCGCCGCGCCCTCGCTTGCTATTGACAGAGCAAATTTTATAGCTTATTACATAAGCTAGTTCCTATAGCCTTTTACCAAAAGAGTGCAGGACACGAAACGGTATATATTCTATTTTTCGATACTCATTTGTAATAAGCCCGATCTTTGTATTGCAGGTATATATAATTAAGGGTTTTCCTTTCGCTTTCAGTAATTTCGTTTTCCAATAGAGAGTTCATTTTTGTAATTTGCAGTTTAATGTCTGAATCTAGATTAAAATAAATTTTCCAATTCTCGGAGGTTTTTAAAATCAATGGATTAGAAATAAGGACTTCGGTAGTACTGATATTGAAATTATTTTTTAGATTATCAACTACTTTAAAGATAGCATCAATGGTACTTTTTGAGGCAACATGTGCGCCAATATAAACACCATTTTGATTTGCCTCCCGTCTTAAAACAACCGATTCTCTATTTATATGTTGCGCTTCTTCAAAAATGACTCCGTTTTTATCAATTTGAAAACATTTGTTACCGCTGTCACAAAAAACAGTAAATGGCTCTCTTTCGGTTATTGTTAGACTAATAATATTTGGTAATTCTCTTTTTATATTAACTTCCTCAATTATGGGAAACTTATTTTTAATATCTCCTATAATTTTTTTTGTATCTACAATAAAAATACTCTTTGAAGAGATGTCTATAATTTCACTGCCAAAAAACTTTTTATCTAAATTAGATAAAATTATATCTTCAATTTCTTGGCTGCTTACTTTTTTATATCCTGATATTTTAATGTGAGAAACTTGAAACCCTGGAAAAAAAAGAATAAAATAAGAAGCCGAACTTAATAAAAGTAAGATAAGTAAGACAATCCAAAAAATAGGTCTTTGCACCAGTCTTTTCCTTCGGCGTAAATTCCTTATTTTAGGATGAATATGCCTATGTCTGTAAGACAAGTTAGCTTTTTAGTTTTCAGCTTTTTAGCTTAGAGTGCAGGATTCGAACTATCATCAATCTGATGATAGTTCGAATCCTGCACTCTTTTAGGATATTTAGTTCCCAAGAAGCTAAGTAGCTAAGAAGCTAGTTAGAGTCCTCTTTTTATTCTTCTTATAGTTTCTATTATATAATTTATCCAATATTTTTGAGAAATTATATAATCCTGGGTCTTAACATACTCATCTTTATATCCCCCAAATCCCATCTTAAATAAAGTGGGACCTGAATATGGGTGCTTTGGGTTTTTTATGGGGTCTGAATAGCCCCAAAAGTCATAAATCTTACATCCCTTTTTCTTTGCTTCTTTAATAGCTTGCCACTGCAATAAATAAGCCGCGGGAATCTTTTTGTATTCTGGCAAGAGAGCGGCATGATGATAAAAAGCTATATTGGACCAAAAAATTCCATAGGAAGCAGCAATAAGTTGACCTTTGTATTTAGCAAGAAAAAGTGCAATTTGCTTATCTTCTAAAAAAGACAAAAACTCTTTATTAAAATATTCTAGTGAAAATGGTACAAAATTCTGCTTCTTTACAACCTCCAAATGCATTTTGCTGAATTCTTCAACGTCTTTGATGTTAAAGCTTTGAAATATTTCAATGTCCTTATTTTTCTCTGCCTGTTTAATTAAATACCGGGTAGTCTTTCTCATTGCGTTCAATAAATCTTGCTCTAACGGCTCAATGTTGAGCTTCCAGGATGATTCAGGGTGCGTATGCAAAGCTCTTAACCTAAATCCTAAATCTTTAAACAACTTTTCATTTTCTTGATTTCTTTCCCAAACTGGACTTATTCTAATGAAATCCACCCTTTCTTGTCTTGCCAAATCTTTTAATTTATTTAATAAAACTTCCATAATCTTAAATCTTAAATCATAAATCATAAATCCCACAACTGGGCCATGTGGAACCATCAAAAACGATCCTCTTCTTGCAGTATGTTTTATCGTTAAGGCCACCGAGACTAATTCCTCATTATCATAAATCCCCCATCGCCAAATTTTACCTCGCCCTTCCGTAGCTTTATGCGAAGGAGGGTTTCCCAAAGACTTTTGAAACTCTCCCCAATTCCATGATTGTAAAAACGTCTTTTGCTGGCAACTCAAAAGAAAATTCTCCCATTCTTGTTTTTTTATTATTTCCTGTATATTCACTGTTTATAGCAATAGCCATTTTACGCAATTACCTAAAATGGCTATTATTTACTAATAATACTTTTTAAGGAAATCTATTATTCTTTGCGCGTCTTCTATGGATATATTGATATGTGTCGGCAAATTTAAAGTTTCACTTGCTAGTTTTTCTGCATTAGAACATGCGCCTACTTTATAATGCATTTGGTTTAACTTTGTATCATCTGGAGCAATGGGGGTTGTATACCAATCCCCTAGTAGAGTATTTTGATTATGCCAGGCATCATAAATTATTTCATGAGCTTTTGGGTGCCTCACAGTAAACCTTAAAAAAATATTGCCACCAAGGTTATCAACGAGGTTATCAACAAGGCCGGGTCTCGTTGATTTTGACGGCAATATAAATTTTGTGTTTGTCAATTCCTTATAATAAAATTCTGCAATTTCTTTTCGATGCGCATTAAACTTTTCTAATTTGTTAAACTGGTTTTGAGCCATTATTGCTAAGGCATTTGGCAGGGCCCTAGGAAAGTAATCCGGCATTAATCCCCTTTTCTCTCCCCGGCTTACAGCTTTTGATAATAAATGGGTCCATTGTAAAATAATTAAAAATAATTTTCCCAAATCTAAAAAATTATATAACGGCAAAATAATATAGTTAAGAAAAATTGGATGCAGTAATTGCTGCTTTATCCAAATTAAAGACGGCATTCCAAAATCCTCTTGTAGCTGCTCTAATTTCTTACTCATTTCGTCGTCATTGGTAACCGCCATTCCCCCATATACGCAAGAAATTACTTTATCTCTAGAAAAACTGAAAAAAGCAGCTTTGCCGAAAGTTCCCGCATATTGATTATTATACTTAGTGCCAAGAGCGTGGGCGCAATCTTCGATAATAGTAATATTATTCTCTTGGGCGATTTTCATAATTTCATCCATATTAGCTGGTAATCCAAACGTATGCTGTACAACTAATATAGTATATTTTCTACGATCGTTAGAATTATCATATAACTCTTTTATTTTTTTCTTTAAGTCTTCAATGTTGATGTTAAAGTCAGTGTTACAATCAATGTAAATTGGGTTAAAACCCGCCCATAAAATTGGGTTTGGCACCGCATTACAAGTAAACGCCTGAAGCAATACATCACTACCTGGCTCCAAATCCAAAGCCTTTAAAATCGCATAAAAAGCAGACCTCCCGGCATTAAAAGAGAAAGCGTGCCTTACGCCTAAATAATTTTTAAAATTGTTCTCCAATTCTTTTATCACACTGCCCTTCTTCGATTTCCACGGCTGAAAAAGCAATTTTAAAGCTAAGATTACATCATCTTTTTGGACGTTTGGAGATAAAGAAATTGATATTGGTTTAAATCTATTAAATATTGACATTATTACATTGCTATGATATCATATTACAATTGCGGCTTAAACCTTAACCTTTCTCCCGAAAGGAGAAAACATGCTTAATGATGAAGAAAAAGAGAAGCTGAAGGAAGTTCGTGAGGACCTTATTCTTCTCTGCAATCTGGATTTCCTCAACAAGGGGATTCCAGCAGCGGAAGAAATGATCTCCACAATGTATGACCTGGTAAGCGAGGTTTTGGGTAAAGAACCTCGTCCACCGGGAAAGCTTTCGGGGGCCATTGGCTTCATTAGGTTTCTCCAAGGAAAGTAAGATATTCCTTCTTTCTACCCGCGATTCAGGGCGCTGACCAAAAGTTGGCGCCGTTTTTTTACCTATTTATCAGTAATTTAATCAACTCTTTTGGTCTTCCGCCCTCCAATAATATTACGTCTCCTGATTTGCAAGACATTGTTATTAATTGAAAAGTTTTCTTTGGGTTTTCATTAAAGATTATTTTGTCAGCAGGCATTCTGTTATTCATTGCCCCTGCTTTTATATCTTCAAACTTATCTTTTGTGGTAATTACTGCCATATCACAAACTTCTGCTATCTTTTTTCCTATCTGCTGGTGAACTTCTTTTGATTTTTTGCCAAGTTCAATTAAACAAGGCATTACAATAACCTTCTTGCCTTTAAATACATTAAGATAATCCAAATCTGCCATGACTCCGTCGGGATTTGATGAGTATGAGGAGTCTATAATATTTATTCCACGAATTCCCCTTTTTAGAATAATACCAGCTTGTTCCTGTTTTATATTTCTTGCAGCTAACGAAATATCTTCCAAAGTCATTCCAAGTTCCTTGGCTACCAAAATAGCTCCCAATAAGTTTTGGATATTCTGCCTTCCTGGAATATTTACATTAAAGTGAGCTGCTTCTTTTTCTTTTGTTACTGTCATGAAGTCTAGCGAATCTTCGTGAACTGAAATTTCTTCTGCCCATATGTCCGAACTTACTTTATTACCCAAAAGAGTATAAACTTTAGCTGCAATAGGTATGCCTGTATTCCCAATAGTTTTTGCTCTCTTATAAAGGTCTAAACAATATTTATTGTCTCCGTTTACAGCCAGCAGGCCGTTGTGCGGGAGACTTTTCAGCAATTCTTGGCCTCCTTCCGCAGAAAGTAAGTTTTCTATTGATTTAAAAGTTGACAAGTGCTGTTCATTTACCCCTGTTACAATTCCAATTTCAAGTCTTACTATGTCGCACAATAACTTTATCCCGCCTTTGTTATAAGCCCCCATTTCAACCACAAATACTTGATGCTCTGGTTTAAGTTCATTTAAAATAGTTTGGGCGATTCCCATTTCTGAATTTTTGTGGTCTTTGGTAGATAAAACTTTAAATCTTGAGGATAATATTGTTGTTAAAAATTCTTTTGTTGAGGTTTTACCATAAGATCCAGTAATTCCAATTACAGTAAGATCTTTAAACCCGGTTATTTTCTTTGCTGCTTTTTTAAGTATTTTAATTCTAAAGTAAACAAAAACTGGTTGGACTAGTAATACAACTGCAGATACAATGGCCGGAGTAAAAATGTCAAGTAGCAAAAGATAATAAACTATATCGAGACTCTTTATATGCCGGCTTACTAAAAGCAGGTAGCTAATAACTATTAAGCATAGCACCAGTGTTAATAGTATAGTTTTTAATGTAAGTACTGGTCTTTTTAAACCTCTAATTGCAATGACAATTAACTCCAAAACATAAATCGCTAGTAATATATAAAAAGATATAGTTGAACTTAAAAAGAACAAAGGCAGTAATAATAATTTTATTGCAAAGAAGAAATTAAAAAATATTTTCTTCCCTTTGTGGGTCCTAAAATGATCTAAAAACCGTCCGATATGATATTCTTTTAATTGCCAAAGGTAAATCCAAAAAAGGACGGCTTTTAACGTTCTTATAAGCCAAAAGAAACTTATTAAACTTAAAATAAAAAACATGTTAGAGTTAAATATTGCTTAATATGTTTTGAGATAGGGCTTCTGGCACGTGCAAGTATGGAGCATGGTTAGCTCCAGGAATGATGACTAGTTTGGAATGAAAAATCTTTTTATGGATCCAATGAGCATCTTCTACTGAGGTAGTATCATCTTTATCGCCCCAAAGTATTACTACGGGTAATTTAATAAATGATAACTTTTGAGAAAGGTCATCAGAAATTCCTTTTAAAAATGTCTCCTTCATAACGCCATCCACTTTTAGGTAATCACTTACTCCAACGACAAATTTGTAAAAAGCTTTTCTGGCCAATGGATAAAAAGGCAAAAAATGAAAAATCTTGGCTAGTTTAGACACTTTTCTTAAAACCTGCTTTTTTATCGTTTTTTTTCTGATGGCAGCCGCTGCACATAAAAATAATTTTATTACCTTTTGATTGTGCCGAATGGCAAATTTTGCTGCTAAAGCTCCTCCAAATGAATGCCCAAGCAAATAAAACTGATTATGTAATTCTGGAATTTTTTGTGTAAGCTCCAGAGTCCAATCAACATAGTTATCCAAGCCCCAAGCGCTTTCTGGCTGTTGGCTTTTGCCAAATCCCGGCAAATCAGGAATTATTACGCAAAGATTCTTTTGGCTCAACAATTCAGCGGTACTTTTCCACTTACCAGAATCAGATCCCCATCCATGTAAAATTAAAAACGGCTTTCCTGTGCCAAAAATCTTATAGTTAGTCTCTATATTTTTAACAATAACTGTCTTTTCTTTCATTTAGACTTTATTATTTTAAATCCAGTGTATTTTTGAAGAACTTTAGGAACTTTTACGGAACCGTCTTTTTGCTGGTAATTTTCCAATATAATTATCAGTATTCTTCCAATAGCAAAAGCAGTACCATTCAATGTATGGACAAAATTCATCTTTCCTGATTTATCTTTGTATCTAATATTAAGTCGCCTTGCCTGGAAGTCAGTGCAATTTGAAGCAGAGTGCGTCTCTCGGTATTTATTTTCAGATGGCAGCCAAGATTCAATATCGTACTTTCTGGCCGCTGGCCTACCCAAGTCTCCCGTGCATATATTGATAACCTGATATTGAATTTCTAATTTTTTCATTAACTCTTCTTCAATTGAAAGTAAAAGTTCGTGTTCTTTCTGCGAGTCTTCTTGCTTTGAAAAAATTACCAGCTCTACTTTATCAAACTGATGAACCCTTAAAATTCCCTTAGTATCCTTACCGTATGACCCAGCTTCCCTTCTAAAACAGGTTGAAAATGAAATATATCTCAATGGTAAGTCTTTTTCTTCTAAAACCTCTCCTGAATGCATAGCAACTACAGGCTGCTCTGAAGTACCAGCTAAATATAGTTTATCTTCTGGTAAAAAGTAAGCTTCTTTTTCATCTCCCGCTTCAAAATATCCTGTACCCTTTGCCATTTCTTCTTTTAACATTACTGGAGGAACCAAAGGCACAAATCCTCTCTTTCTTGCAACTTCCATTGCCAAGTTAACTAAAGCAAATTCAAGTATTACTAAATCATTTTTAATATATCCAAACCTGCTCCCTGCCACTTTTCCAGCTCTCTCTGTATCTATTACATCTAAATTATCACCTAAAGTCATATAATCTTTAGGCTGGAAATTAAATTTTTGCATTTTACCCACTTTCCTTAAAACAATATTTTCTGATTCATCTTTTCCAACATGGACATCATCAAATGGAATATTTGGAAATTGCGATAACAACTTACTTAGCTTTTTTTCCAATTCTTGCAATTCTGGTTCTACTTGTTTAATCTCATTTTTTATTTTTTTTGCCTGTTCAATTTCGTTTTTTCCTAATTTATTCTGTTCTGATTTTAAATTCTCTGTTTTAACAATTAATTCTCTTTTCTTTTTATCTAAATGCAAAAAACCATCCACGTCGCAGATTGTATTCTTTTTTTGACAGGCCTCTTTTATTTTTTCTGGATTTTCCCGAATAAATTTTATATCAAGCATATGATTGCCCCAATATTGCTCTAATTATATCTAAATACCAAAACAGATACAACCCTTCATCATAGGCTAATTCGTACGAATTAGCCTATGATTAGTTGTCAAAATTTTAGAAATTTTACAAATTCCCTAGCAAATTCATTATTGAGGGAATAAAAATTATTTAAATCTGTTTGTCTCGACACTACAAGATTAGCGTTTTTTAGTACAGACAAGTGCCGAGAAGTGCTTTTAAAGGACAAGTTAATTAATTCACTGATTTGACTAACTGTTAGTTCTTTTTGGTCAAGAATGTGCTTTACAATTAAAAACCTTCTTTCATTTCCTAATGCTTTAAAAATTTTGGTTATTTCACTTCTTTTCATCTCGTTATTTTCGTCCCACATAGGCTAATTCTCACGAATTAGCCTATGTGGGACGATGAAATTATTTATCTTTGTTAAGTAGTGATGACTTGTACTTTTCCGACTTGTGGGGTTTTAAGCGATGTATTTTAATATTATGAAGGCCCATTTCTTTTAATTTCTGTTCTAATTTATCTGTAAAGTGTGTTTGATCGTAACCGAGGCAAATGATATCGGGGTTTATTTCTTTTATAATCTTATAAGGATCATTGCCTTCGTTTCCAAGCCGAGCTTCATCAACAAATCCAGAATCTTTTACAGACTTTAGCCGTTCTTGTTCATTATGTTTCGGTAATCTATTTTTCACTCTTTTAACTGTTGAATCCCTACCCACCACTACAGATAAATAATCCCCAAAATTACGAGCTTGTTTAAAAAAATCCAGATGACCCTCGTGGAGTCCGTCAAAGGTGCCAAAAACTAAGACTTTTGTCATGAAACTTGAAACCTGAAGCCTGAAACACAACGATATGAATTCGTAAAATGTTTCACTTTTTATGTTTCATGTTTTATGGTATCAAATTTACCAAATTCCCACAAGCTATTGACATATAATTTAATAAATGTTAAACTAGGCTCACTTAGACCAATACTTTCTCAAACCTTAGGAGGAAATTGTATGGAGTTTCTGGTAACAGGTTTTGATTTTTCAGGACCTGGTCGCTCAATTACGTTCGGCGTTAAGCATGCAGATTCTGAGGAATCCTGCGCACAAAAGTTGGGCTTAAAAGCTCTATTTAATGATCGGGGTGGGGTTACCCATTACCTGCATCCCAAGAAGCCACTGGTCCAGGTCCAACTACAGGAGATTTGGGAGATTAATTCATTTTAATCTTAAGGTAGTTGGAATTAGGAGCGCATCAAAATGTGCTCCTCTTTCTTTACAAAAAACCCGTCAAAAGAAGACGTAGTATACTTTTAAAAGCTTTTAGGAATATGCTACGTGTGATAAAACGCACTCTATATAAAAATCCGTCTTTTTGACGGATTCTTAAGTGATAATTCTTCACTTCGGTTTCACCCTAACGGGGCTTCATCAGCGGAAATATTTGAGTTTCCCTAGCTGGTTTATCCATTAAAAAGCTGAATAGTCTTTCCGATACACCAAAGCCGCAAGTTGGTGGCATTCCATACTCAAGTGCCTCCACAAAATCTTTATCAAACATCTGGGCTTGTTGGTCACCTTTTTCTCTCAATTTCCGTTGTTCTGCAAATCTTTCGGATTGGTCAATTGGATCGTTTAACTCGCTAAAACCCTTGCCGTTTTCTGAACCACCAATAATTACTTGAAAACGTTGAACCAATTTTGGGTTCTTTTCGCTTCTTTTTGCAAGTGGCTCCATATAGACTGGCACATTGGTTAGGAAACTTGGGCCGCCAATATTTTTCCTACAATACTTCCATAAATTATCAACTGCTCTTGTAATATTAAAACCCTTTTTATCATATTCAATACCCAACTTCTTTAGTTGTTTTTCAATTTCCGGTAAACTGGCTTCCATAATATTTATCTTTGTGTACTTACTAATTGTGGAAGCAAAATCAAGTTTCTCCCATTTTTTTGAAAAATCTACATTAAATCCTCGTATTTTAAATTTAAGCGTGCTAAATGTTTTTTTAATGACATGTTTATACATCCTTTCTACAAAATCCATCCCCCATTCATAGTTATGATATGCTGAATAGAATTCCATCTGTGTATAGTCCTGCAGGTGTTCAGCGTCCATGCCTTCATTCCTGAAAATCCTCCCTATTTCAAATACATTTTTAAAACCTGCGACCATTAATTTTTTCTGCCACAGCTCACCACAGGAAATTCTTAAATATAGATCCATATCCAGAGCGTTGTGATGAGTTATAAAAGGTTTTGCTTCAGCTCCTCCGGTAGTTACTTCAAGAACGGGGGTCTCAACTTCCAAAAATCCATTTTTAACTAAAAATTCTCTCATTGAATTCCAAAACATGGCGCGTTTCACTACCATTTCTTTGACTTCAGGATTAAATAAAATATCCAAATATCTTTTTCGTAAGCGTTCCTCAACATCCTGAAGTCCATGCCACTTTTCTGGCAGTGGCAAAAGAGACTTTGCCAGCATTTTGTAGTCCAATGCCTCAATAGTTTGCTCTCCTCTTTTTGTCTTAATCAAGATGCCTTTTATCTCAACAAAATCGCCAATATCAAAATGATTAATAAAAAATTTATAGCCTTTCTCCCCTAGTTTATCTTCTTTTATTAACCCTTGAATCTTTATAACTTCCCGACGTCGGGCGTCGGGAATATCTAATGAATTTGAGTTATCTTGAATATCTAAAAATGTGGCGCCGCCATGGCTTCGCAGTGCCATAATTCTGCCAGCTAAAACAACCTCCTTTTTTGATTTAGAAAACTTGGAGAAGTTTTTAAGAGCTTCGGCAATAGAATGTGTTCTTTTGGTGGTTGCTGGATAAGCCAAAAGACCCAACTTTTGAAGGGACTTTAATTTCTTTAGCCGTATTTTTTTTAATTCATCAATTGTTGCCATGAAAATTTTAAAAATTTTCGCCCAGTACCACAAATACTTTTACGTTTTTGTGCCCGGCGATTCATTTGCGCTTAATTGAATTCTTTTTCTATTTTTTCTAATTCTTGCAATTCGGTTTTTAACATTTCCTTGATTCCGCTAGTTTTATTTTTATACCCCATATCTTCTTTTGAAAAATAATCAATTTGCCTTACTAACTGTTGCAAAATATCTTTTTCTTCCTGCACTCTAATTTTATCAGGCATGTATACGATAATCTCGTCGTTAATTCTTTCAATATTGTATTCTTCCCAGCGATAACTGTCGGCGCGAATAAGCGCCCTTGGTACCAGCTCCTCTGACTTTTCTACGGTTATTTGGCCCTCGTTATTTTTTTCCTGCGCGATGCTAACCAGCAGACTCCGCCGCATGCTTTTTATTTTTTCATTAACCCTGGCGCCAACATCTGAAGTCACATCTATTGCCATTTTGTTTCCATTTTCAAATTCAACTACCATGTCAATTCCCTTTTTGTCATTGATGCCGTGATTTGCGGTTTTTTCGATGCCCACGACACAGTCAAAACTGCCGGTAATAAATTCGCCTACTTTATGCTCTATTTCATGCCCTAACGTCTTTTGTTCTTGTTCTCTAACTTGTAACTCTCTTTCTGTTTTCATAATTTTATTTCTTAATTGTAGCAGAAGGAACAAATCTTCTCAATATCGCGTGGTTTTTTTGTTAAATTCATAAATCATGATTCCAATACTATTTCTTACTAAAATAGTATTGCAACACGTCGTGGGCTACTGGCAGTGTTGCAGCTCGTAAACCAGCTACTCCCTCAATTGTTGCTACAAAAACTATCTCGGGGTTGTCGTAAGGGGCGAAATTTGACGACCAAGTGTTGAAAATACCATCTCTGTTTGTTTCGGCTGTTCCCGTTTTTCCGGCTACAGTCACAGGTAAATCATTTAACATAAACGACGAACCGTAGAGTTTTTGTACTCCATCTAGCATTCCTTCACGCACCACTTTCAAATTTTCAGGATCAATTGAAATTTGGCCGGTAATCTCTGGTGTAAATTCTTTTATTATTTTTGCATCTGGACCAGATCCATCAATAATTTTGTTGACAATTTGAGGCTTGTATAGGGTGCCACCATTAGCTATTGCTGAATAAGCCACAACAACATGTAGAGGAGTAACCTGTAGGTCTGACTGACCAATAGATAAGTTATAAGTATCTCCATCCCACCATGCCTCTTTTTTAATCTGCTTTTTCCAACCAGGACTCGGCACAAAACCTCCAAACTCACCAGGCAAGTCTATACCAGTTTTTTGCTCCCATCCAAAAAAATCTAAATATTTTTTAATCCTGGAAGGCCCTAATCCTGGTTGGTTCTCATATCCTCCGCCAATAGTGTAAAAATAAATGTTTGAGGACACGGCAATTGCCTTTCTTATATCAACCAATCCATTTGGCTGAACTCCTCTAAACCTATAAGTTATGCTTGGGTCATATTGGTTGTGAATTAAAATATAACCCGGATCATTAATTTGCTTTGATGGAGAAATTATATTTTCTTGTAGGGCTCCAGAAGCAATAAACGGCTTTATAGTTGAACCAGTCGGATATTGTGCCGATATGGACCTGTTAAAGAATGGCTGGTTAGTATCATTTTGAAGTTTATTAAAGTGTTCTTTAGAAATAGCATTGCTAAAAATATTGTTATCGTAGCTTGGATATGAAACCAATGCTAACACAGCACCTGTTTTGGGATTTAAAGCTACGGCAGCGCCCTTTTTTGCTCCAATATTCTTAATTGATTTTTCAAGAGAATTATAAACTTCGTTTTGCAAATCAGCATCAATATTTAAAACCAGGTTATACCCCTCTTTCGGTAAAGATAATATATTATTTCCTCTTTTGATTCCCTTTGCATCTTTTACAACTTCTGTTTTACCTGGGGTTCCTCTTAATTCTTCTTCATAAAACTTTTCTAAGCCAGTTTTACCTATATAATCATTGGGCGAATAATTAATAACAAAGCCAAGTTCGTTACTATTTATCCTTCCATTATATCCAAGCACATGGGAAAAGATACTCCCCATAACATAATCTCTTTTTGTATTTGTTTCTATTTTACAACTCGGTAACTCACTGATTTTTGACTCCAAAACTAATAAATTTTCGTGGCTTAGATTTTCAGATATTAAAACTTCTGAATCTAATGATGATGCAATTTTGTTTTCTATGGTGTTGAAATCTTCATTCAATGTTTTGGACAAGTTTTCAACCTCTTTTACCGGATCCCCTGAATCAGAAAAATTTCTTTTATCGCAAACTAAATCGTATGCTGGAGAATTTAAAACTAGCTTTTTAAAATTTTTATCGTAAACTATTCCTCTTTCTGGTCTTATTATGCTAATTTTTCCTTTATTATTATCGGCAATATTACGTAAAGTTTTCCCATTAATAACTTGCCAATAAAAAGTCCTGAAAAAAAGAATTGAGGTAATAAGAAAAAACAAACCTAAAATAGTATAAATTATTTTTTCCTTTATTTTTACTTCAAGTTTTTTCTCTGAGAGGCCGAGCTCCTCCTCTTTTACATGAGCTAACTTATCCAAAAAAACCTCGTGAGTTTCAATATTCCCCAGTGCTTTTTTTATCTTATATTTATTCCAATTCACTTAAAGTAGTTTTAATTGCTTTTCGTCTTTGTATTTTTTTATAAAAAATTTGTATATGTAAAATCCAAAACAAGCGATAACTAGGCTATAAAAAAGTAAGTAAATAGTACTGGAATCAAAAGAGAAGTTGAACTGGAAATCTATTAAAACAGAAAATACGTAGACAGTGAAGTTAAAAACTATATATGATATTAAAAATAAAGATGCAAAAAAAACAATGAGCGTTTTACTCTGCTGCTCTTTGATAAAATGCATGGTTAACTTTTCTAAAAAATAAATAACAAGTAAAGAGACTATCGCAACGCCAAAATAAGATAATATTAAATTATCCAAAAAAAATCCGGCTATAATTGCTGACCAAAATCCCAAGTCATAATCATTTTTACCTTCAAAGAAAATTATGATAAAAAATAAGATAAAAACTAAATTAGGGATATTCCCCAAAATACTTAGACTAGGAAAAAAACTGCTCTGCAATATGGCAGACATGAAAAACGCTAAAATTATAAGAGGATATTTAAACCACATAATTGCTTCGCTCAAGTTCAAAAATCAAAATGCCTGCCCGAAATGCTTCGCATTAAAGAAGCAGGCGGGCAAAAATCAAAATTATCGTATAGCATACTTTTAAAAGCTTTTAAAAGTATGCTATTATTTTAAATTTTAAATTTTCATTTTGAGATTTGAGACTTGGATTTTGAATTTACTTTTTGTAGTTTGTTATCAAAAATAAATTTTTAATATTCTTAAGACTAAAAAATGGGCGGACTTTTGCTGTCTGAAATGGCTTTAAGTCACTTTTATCTACCGATATTATTTGCCCAACTAATAAGTTGCTTGGTAAAACTCCCTCCAATCCAGATGTCACTAAAACATCTTCCTCTTTTATTCCTGACTCAAAATCTACTAAGTCTAAATAAACAGACTGGTTTCCTTGCCCTTTTAATACACCGTACACCGTATTTTTTACTGGGTCATATGACTGTATTTTTACATTAAGAGTGTTATTATGTGCTGAAATTAAAAGAACTTGTGAAAAATTTTTATAAACTTTTAAAACTCTGCCGTAAATTACCTTTTCACCTGAAATCAAGGGCATACTTTCTAAAACCCCATCATCGGCTCCTTTATCAATAATAATAGTATCATTTTCTAAGTTTAAACCTATTACCTTTGTCAAAAAAATTTTGAAACCGTCGTTCTTTGTGATTTGTAGAGCAGATTTTAGGTCATACTCCTCTTTTAGCTTATCTTCAAGCAAAGAAATCTGTAATAATAAATCCTGTTTTTCTCTTTTTAGGTTAATATTTTCTTCATTTAATTTTCTGGCTTTTAAAAAATCACTAAAAAAATTGTTAATATTATCTCCATACTGCAGAAAAATTTTAGAAATTGGATAAGAAGCTAAATAGATAAAATTTCTAGCTTGATTGCCAAATACATTTAAAAACAACAAAATTAGAATTAAGGCTACGACTTTTATTGAAATTTTTTTCCACCAAAAAATTTGTTTTTTTACGTAAGTGTTCATTGTTAAATTATGATGATCTTTTATACTCTAACAAAAAATTACAAGTCAATCAAATTTGACAAATATGAATGATCTTCTTGAATATAGCTGGCATTTACAATTAAAACAAAAACCGACCTAAAGAGGCCGGTTTCTTTTTTTAATTAAGTTCTTTGGTGGTGACTACCTATCCCAGTAATGGAAGATTTACTTCACTACAGGTTCATCGCATTTACCCCCACACCAAATAAGTTAAACTCTTTAGTGAGGACTACCTACTCTCGCACTCATCGTACTACCATCGGCCTTGGACTATTTCATCCCGATACTAAAATTTGGATACTTTAGTAATTTGGTAAGGCGACGACCTACTCTCGCACTCATCGTACTACCATCGGCTCTGGAAGATTTCACTTCTGTGCCCGTCCCCCACCAATTTTACAATTACCAAGCGCTTTGGTGGCAACTACCTACTCTCGCGCTCATCGCACTACCATCGGCCTTAGGGTATTTCACTTCTGTGTTCGAAATGGGAACAGGTGGGACAACCCTAGTATAATTGCCACCAAAATGCTCAAATTGGTGGGGGATGAAAAATGGGAACAGGTGGAGCACTTCCGATATAATCGCCTTGCCAAATTACTAAAGAACTAAAATTATCCAAATTTAGTACGGGACTTCGCTTCTGTGCCTTGCCCCGTAGTGAATTTCTAAAAGAAATTCTACTACTGGTGTTCGGAATGGGAACAGGCTTGCCCGCCTAAATTTTTGCTTTGCAAAAACTTGGGCGGGTGAAGAACAACACCAGTATATCTTTAGGTGTAATCAATCATTCGGTTGAAGTAGAAGAATTTTAATTCTCCTACTTCTCCCTACTTCACCCAATCTATGGTTATTTTAGTAAGTAAAATTATCTAAAAGAAACTCAAAATACTTAGTTTATCGAAGGATAATATAAATAGCGCTAGCTATTTATACAATTGCTTAGCTCGGACGGTACCAGAAAAATTTATTTTTCTTTTACCTTCCTTAATAGCAATTATAGACAACTGCTCAATGAGCAGTAGGTCTTTGATTTATTAGTACCACTCGGCTAAGCATATTACTATGCGTACACCTGTGGCCTATCAACCCCGTCATCTCCGGGGAATCTATTGTCTCGCCTACGGCGAGACACACGAATCAACACTAAATAACGAATAAACACGAATCACAAATAATATTATTCGTAATTTGTGAAAATTCGTCCCTTTGTGAAAATTCGTGAGTCTTGTCGTAGACAAGACATGAGTTCTAATCTTGGAGTTAGTTTCGCGCTTATATGCTTTCAGCGCTTATCTA
>JBBTQB010000025.1:0-18382 GCA_038065835.1 Patescibacteria group bacterium
TTATCTCATTTTTGAGATTCTCAATCTGATGATAGTTCGAATCCTGCACTCTAATTTGTAAATTAGCATTAAATCTGTAGATTAGTGTCTTTTTTGTTTAATTTTATATTTTAGTAAAAATCAAAACAAGTGTTGACATGGTATTGTAAAAGTTGTATAAAGTTAATAGGTCAAAAATGTTCTTTAAATTTTTCTTTTTAGGAGAAGATCCATGAAAAAGGTATTAGTCGTAAATGACAATGAAAAGATTCAGTCGATTGTTAGAACTTTTGGTGAATTGTTAAGCTTTGCTGCAATACAGGCAACCAGCCTTAAAGAGGGCAAAGATCTCTACGACCAGAATCAAGATGTTGATCTTATTGTCATGGATGGCTCTGTAGATAATAATCACGAGCTTGATTCAATCCCACTAGTTAAGGAAATGCGTAAGACCTATGAAGGGCCGATACTCGCTGCTTCTAGTAACTTCCTTTATAATGAGGATTTGATTCGGGCTGGATGTAGCCACAAAATTGATTCTCCGGGAGACCTTATTGCTAAAATCAGACTGATACTAGGCATTGAGTAAAAGGAGGTGTTTCATGTTTGTAATATACTTTTGTCTGGCTAGCCTTGTTTTGTTGTTAGTTTTTATTGTTTCTGCTTGGGTGGCACAATATCGCTACTCTCGTCCTGGCAAAAAACAAGGTCGTCCAACAGAAGAAAAAAGAATTTGCCCAAATTGCGGGAGTGATTCGGGCATCAGTGAACCAAACTCAGGCATATACAGAGTTATGCCCCATGTCTGCAGACCAGAGAGATGACTCTTCTTTGCAGATGAACAGAGCAAGTTTTGAAACTTGCTCTTTTTTCTTTTAAAATTTTAAATAACGTTGACTATTTAATTATATGTAATATATTAAATAAAGAGTGCAGGATTCGAACTATCTCAATCTGATGATAGTTCGAATCCTGCGCTCTAAGAGTGTTCTTTGTATGTTTCTTTTTTGAAAGGAGCAAAATAATGCCTCCAATTTCTAAATTGAAGTACCAAACAACTAATCAATTTAAGGATTATCTAAAACTTGAAACAACTCAACAATTCAAGAAGTATCGCGAAACCGAAATCGCAAGAATTAAAATAGAGAATTTCGAGAGTGCTTTTGTAGGATACGTGGAACATCTGGCTCTCGTTGAGTATTGCTTGGAAACGAGAAATTCTCCCTTCGTGGGAGACCTTGAATGCTTCAATATTGAAAGGTTTAATAAAGAACTTTTCCAAGAATTACGAAGAGTTGATGCACAATGGATTGTCATGAGAAACTGAAAACCAAAGCCCTGCTATTTTTAGCAAGGCTTTTTTATTGCGAAAATTTTTGATAAAATATCCTAATGCATCCAAGTCTTAAAGAGGAAAAAAAATTGTGGAAGCAAGGATTTGATTTTGTTGTAGGATTAGACGAAAGCGGTCGAGGACCACTTGCCGGCCCAGTAACCGCTGCGGCAGTTTGTGTTAATTTAAGATTTAGGATTTATGATTTAAGATTTAAAGTTAAAGACTCAAAAAAATTAAACGAAGGACAACGAGAATTTTTTTATAAAGAATTAACGAGCCATAAAAATATAGAATGGGGGGTTGGTGCGGCTTCTGAGAGGGTGATAGATAAAATAAATATTTTAGAGGCTACAAAGTTAGCGATGCAAAAAGCAGTAGATAACCTCTGTCAAAAAACTCGCGCGCGCGAACTTTTTGACAGAGGTTGTTTTTTGCTGTTAGATGGCAACTTTAAAATTAAGTCAAAAATTCCGCAAAGGTCGATTGTGGCAGCAGACGAAAGGGTTTTTTCTTGTGTGGCAGCTGGTATTATAGCCAAAGTTACCAGAGACAGGATTATGATTAAAATGCATAAAAAGTATCCTGGTTATGGCTTTGATAAGCACAAAGGGTATGGCACAAAAATACACATTGAAAATCTCCAAAATTTTGGACCCTGCAAAATACATCGCAAAAGCTTTTTCCCAGTATATGCACTTGCAAAAATGGGAAATACGTGATAAGATTAGAAAAATTAAAAATTAAATATCAAATATTAAAAATACGGATTAAAAATTAAAAATTATTGCGCCTTCGGCGCATACCAAAATTTTGATTTTTGCATTTTGATTTTTGATTTTATTTTGTGGCTGTACCAAAACATCGTAGAACAAGTTCGTCAGCTGGCCAGCGTAGGATGCATATTTTTATAGCTCCTGCGGTTTTGATAACATGTAAAAAATGCGGAAAACCCGTTAGGCCGCATACTGTTTGTCCTCATTGCGGATACTATAAAGGAAGAGAAGTTGTAAATATTTTGGGAAAATTAACAAAGAAGGAGAAAAAACAAAAAGAAAGAGAAATAGCAAAGGTAGAAAAAGAGCAGAAAAAAGAGTCATCATTGAGTATGGAAGAATTATCAAAGAAGTAGTTCTAATGTTCTAACTGTTCTAATTGTTGGAATTGTAAAATAGCAACTAGAACAAGCGAGCCCGCAGGCGAGCGATAGAACAATTACAACAATTACAACATGGCTAGCCGGCACTTATCACGTTCAATAGTAATGCAAAGCTTATATGAATGGGATTTTTATGGTAAAAAAGATGATGCCCTAGAGCTTATTGTTGACAGAAATATAAGAGATTTTGGACCGGGGCTAGAAGATTTAGAGTTTGTCAGGCAGCTGGCGCAAGGTGTAAAAAAACATATTAAAGACCTTGATAAGATAATTGAAAAAGCGGCTCCGGAGTGGCCCATTTCACAAATACCAATGGTTGACAGGAATGTTTTAAGATTAGGACTTTATGAACTATTATATGCCAATAAAAATGAGGTTCCTCCAAAAGTTGCCATAAATGAGGCAATTGAATTGGCAAAAACTTTTTCAGGCCGAATTTCGGGTAAATTTATAAACGGAGTTTTGGGTACAGTGTATAAACAATTAAATCCTGAAGCATGAAACGTAAAACGTGAAACATAACGAAAAAGATAATTCGTAAAAAGTGTTTCAAGTTTCCCGCCTGCGCCAACCTGTCTGCGTGCGGATACGCACAGGCAGGAGCTATGGCGGGCAGGCAGGTTTCAAGTTTTATTAGGTAATGAAAGAACTCAATTTATTGGAGAAAAAGTTAGGATTGAAGTTTAAAGATAAAAATTTGTTAATCCAAGCTTTTGTCCATAGATCTTATTTAAATGAAAACCCAGAATTGGGATTGGAGCAAAACGAAAGATTAGAATTTTTAGGAGATGCGGTTTTAGAGCTTGTGGTGACAGAATACCTTTACAACAAATACCCAGAAAAAGCAGAAGGGGAGTTAACCAACTGGAGAGCAGCTCTAGTAAATGCCAAGATGTTGTCAAAACTTTCCGAAGAGCTCGGCTTTAATAACTTTTTGCTTTTGTCAAAAGGAGAGGCAAAAGAATTGGGCAAAGCAAGGCAGTACATTTTAGCAAATACATTTGAAGCGTTTGTGGGCTCGTTATATATTGACCTGGGATACGGAGAATCAGAAAAGTTTATAAAAAAGTATCTATTGCAAAAATTGCCTGAAATTATTGAAAAGAAGCTTTATCAAGATGCTAAATCGCATTTTCAAGAACAAGCACAGGATAAAGTTAGCATTACCCCCGCATATAAAGTGATTAAAGAATGGGGGCCCGACCATAAGAAGAAATTTACTGTCGGGGTGTATCTAGAAGACGAATTAGTGGCGGAAGGCGAAGGGTCATCAAAACAAGAGGCAGAAGACAAAGCAGCCAAAGACGCATTATTAAAAAAGAATTGGAATTAACGATTAATATCCAAGAATATCTAAAAGTATCTATGAATATCTGATACTTGTTGAGATTAACTCCGCGATATTAATTGATATTTATTGTTATATTATGTTAGTTATTCGTTTAACTCGCAAAGGGAAAAAGAATCAGCCGTTTTTTAGAGTAGTGGTGGTGGATAAAAGAAGATCTGCTAAAGGTGGTAGAGCGGTGGAAGTTTTGGGTTACGTTGATCCCTTAACTAAAAGAAAATCTCTTAAAAAAGAAAGAGTTTTGTATTGGATTTCAAAAGGCGCACAACCATCAGTAACAATGCATAACTTATTGGTTTCAGAAAAGGTTATTAATGCTCCTAAAATAAACAAGTTTAAAAAACCTGCCCGCAGTGCTTCCAGCACAGCTGATGCAGGCGGGTCAAACACAGCTAAAGCAGCCGAAACACCTAAGACGGTAACCCCGGAAGCTGCAAAAGAAACTTCACCAGAAACTAAGGTTGTGGCAGAGAAACCAGCGATAGAAGCAACTCCCGCAGCTCCAGTTGAAGCCCCAACTGCTGCAGCAGAGGCACTATCCTCTGACACCCAGGTTGTGGAGGATAAGAAACCAAAGAGAAAAGCAGCAGTAGAAGCACCAAAGACAGAAGAGAAGCCAGCTGAAAAAACAGAAACCCCAAAGGCATAGTAGATTATAATTGGAAAGCCCCTAAGAGGGGCTTTTTGAGGGATATTAGTAAAAGTGTCTAATAAGCTTGACAAGGTGTCTTGCAGTGTGATATAGT
Source organism: Patescibacteria group bacterium (assembly GCA_038065835.1). Taxonomy (GTDB): domain Bacteria; phylum Patescibacteriota; class Minisyncoccia; order Minisyncoccales; family Staskawiczbacteraceae; genus VGLO01. The sequence continues at coordinate 4,566 of JBBTQB010000025.1, forward strand.
GTAAGCGTAGGATGAATAAGGAAAGTTGTTTGAAAATCATAGGGAAATATGATGTAAAGATAGATTAAATCTTGATTTCCCACCTTTCTTTCAGATCACCGTTTGTCTTCGTGAAATTGTGAATATTGTCCTAATGACGTCGTCATTAGGATTGCACGATAAAACCGGGATGAAGGATGATTTGAAAGAAGGGAAAATTGTTTAATTTCCTCCCCAAGTCCAATATGGATCGGCGATAGGGGACACGCGAAGCAACCCAAGCGCGTGCGCACTCGGCTTACCGAAAGCGAAAATACTTGGTTAAGGGGTTCTAAGATTACCTGAACCCCCTTTCTTTCAGCTCGTCAGTAAGGTCCTTCTGGGGCGCCTCGCTGTAGCGATGGTTGACTAGCTGAAAGAAGGGATATAATAACCAGAAAAGATGATGCGTCGAACTGAACTTCGACGCATCATTCCTTTCACAAAGTTTGTAAATTATTTTATGACCTTTGTGAAGGGAAGCGTCGGCCCTATCTCTGCGCGGTGGGCGCAGGCAACAAGACGCGCATGGCTAATCTGCTAGATTGCAGAAAGGGAGAGCCATGGATTCGATAAGGTTTTTTGAAAAGTGGCGCGAGAACAATGACGAGGCGACGCCGATTCAGCCACAGCCGATTCGGCCACCGAGGCCCAAGGTGGAGGAGGTCAAGGATCCTCCAATTCGGCGGAGGGTGGTCATTTTCGCCACCCAGCTGCCCATTGAGGTTAAGATTCCCCAACACCCCCGCTTTGTCAGTTTGACGGGTCGGCGCTGCCGGTACGTCAGCTAACTACATGACGAAGCGTGACAAACTTGTCACGCTTCGCTCTCTTCTTTCAAATCATTAAGTGAGATTTTACCGAATTTATTCAAAATTCGAAATTCATAATTTGTAATTCTAAATTCATAATATAGTGATTTGAAAGAAGGGTAAAAGATAAAAAAGTTTTTTGAAAATTTGACATACTTTTTTAAATCAGTAGAATAAAAAAACAAGTTGCAGAATGGTCGAACTGCAGAATAGAAACGAGGGGTAGAGCGTATAGCGTGTAGGGTATGGTTGTATCTAAACCCTAAACCCTAAATCCTAAACCCTAGTAAAGAATGGCAAAAGATAATGATGTAGAGTTTCTTGAATTCATTGTCAAAGCATTGGTTGATAATCCCAAGGAAGTCAAAGTAGAAAGAAAAGTTGACGAAATGGGAGTATTGCTTTCATTGAAAGTAAACCCAGCAGACATGGGTCAAATCATTGGAAGAGAAGGATCAACAGCTAAGGCAATCAGAAACTTAGTCCGAATTGTCGGATTGAAGAATCACGCCAGGGTAAACCTTAAGATTGAGGAACCAGAAGGCGGAAGAGCTCCTAGAGCTGAAAAGAAGGAAATGTCAGACATTGAAAACATTTCTTTGTAATATTTGACCGTTTACAGGTCAGCGGAGGCGGTGCTATCATGCAGGTAGTGCCGTTTTCGTTTAAAATAATCAACGAATGAACGAATATATTACGAATTTACGAATTCGCGAATTCGGGTTTGATTCGTAGATTCGCTGATAATTTATTATGATTAAGTTTGATATCATTACAATTTTTCCAAAAATTTTCGATTCTTATTTAAAGGAAACATTAATTGCCCGCGCCCAAAAAAAGAATCTGATTAAGATCAACGTCCATAATTTAAGAAAATGGACTAATGATGCGCACAAAACAGTTGACGACAGGCCGTTTGGCGGAGGATTGGGAATGGTTCTTAAAATTGAACCGATTTATAAATCGGTTCAATTTTTAAAATCAAAAATTAAAAATCAAAAATTAAAAAAAACTAAGGTGGTTTTGTTTACACCAAGAGGCAAGAAGTTTAATCAAAAACTGGCCCACCAGCTTTCAAAGCAAGGCCAAGTTATTTTTATCTGTGGCAGATACGAAGGGGTTGATGAAAGAGTGGCAAAAAATATTGCAGACATGGAAGTTTCCATTGGAGACTACGACTTAATGGGCGGTGAACTGCCAGCAATGGTAGCTATAGAAGCGATTTCAAGATTAGTGCCCGGAGTTTTAGGAAAGGAAGCTTTGCTAAAAGAAAGAATTACCAAGAGCGGAGGATTTATTGAGTACGTGCAGTACACCCGCCCCGAAGTGTTTAATGTGGGTAAATATGTTAAAGATTGGAAAGCTCGTCCGCTTAAATTTCGCAAGGCGGAAATTTGGCGGGTGCCAAAAGTTCTGTTATCCGGAAATCACGAAAAAATTAAAGAATGGAAAAAAAAGCACGGCAAAACTATTGAGTAAAAGCAATTTTTGTGGTAAAAATTAATGCATGAAAGAGGGCGCGTGGCTGAGCAGCAAAGGCATTTGACTGTAAATCAAACGGTTTCTAACCTTCGTAGGTGCAAGTCCTACCGCGCCCACATTTGCCAAAGTAGCTCAGACGGTTAGAGCATGCGCATGGTAAGCGCAAGGTCGGCGGTTCAACTCCGCCCTTTGGCTCAAAATTAATAGAATATAGAATCTTGTATCTAGAAGTTAGAATAGGATAAAGAATCCAGAATCAGCTTTCGGGATGTCCTACGGGCCAAGCAGTATTCAAAATTCTATTCAAGCTACAAGCTACTAAATTCCAAATTCCAAAACAATGGCTACAAAAAAACCGTTTTTAAAGATGCAGTGCACAGTTTGCAAGAATATCAATTATTTCACTAAAAAATCAAAGGCAGTTGCTGAAACTAAATTAGAGCTTTCAAAATTCTGCAAACACTGCAAAAAACACACCTTGCACAAGGAAGGTTCCAGAAAGGCATAAACCACACAGACCGCATGGTTCGCCCATCGGTTTTTTTACCCTGCGATTGACTCCCGCCTGCAACGCTTGTAGCACTGCGGGCAGGCCCGCCTTTAACGAGGCAAGTTCCGCCTGCAACGCTTTGCATAACAATGCGGGCAGGTGTCGCAGGGTTTTTTGTTTAGAGTATAAATTTGACACAACATAGTAGAGGGCTATAATAAAACCATATGAAAAAGAAAAATGTAACAATTAATGATTTAGCTGTGATGGTTCAAAAAGGTTTTAATGAAACGGCTACTAAATCAGAGCTAAAGTCTTTGGAAACAAAAATGGATAAAAGATTTGATAAGATTGAAAAGATAATTCTCGCTGATTATGGAGACAGGATAGAAAAACTGGAGGTAGAAGTAAAAGAACTGAAAGATTTACTGGCTTTTAAGTGATTATATTTTACCCGTGATTCTGAAACACACCTCGCATAAAGAGGGTTCCAGAAAGGCATAGAATTGGTGGGTAGTGAGTAGATAAGTAAAACGGAGGTTTGAATACCTCTTTTTGTTATATTTCATTGATTTTTGATTAGATATCTGATAGTATTTACCCTAGTTCTCAACTAAAGTAAAACCCAAACAAGAAAGGGGATTCTAATGCACTCCGTTGAACCGAAAGTGTTTCTCGTAGGAGAAACAAGAGTTGTGGAAGACGGACTTCAGGCATACCTTGATTATCTTGGTGTGTCTGAATGGAAAACTGATGCAACAAGCGATTCTGAACGAATTGTTGAAGTGATGGGTCGTTTGTGCTACCGCAGTTTCAAACCAGGGCTTAATCCCAACGTAACAAAGGTGCGAGAAGGCAATGATGTCTATCTTGCTAATGTCCTCAAGGTCAAACACGGTTCGGTGATTGAACACCCCGTGATGAACTTCATCTTCGCTGATGTATCTCGTGTTTTCACACACGAACTGGTTCGTCATCGCACAGGAGTGGCAATCTCACAGGAAAGCCTGCGATTCGTTCGCTTGGATGACCTAGGGCAGTGGTTGCCCACTGTTATCTGTGAAGATAAAAAAGCGGTGGAAATCTTCGTCAAGACATTTGAACAATTGGAGGAACTTCAGCTTCAACTCGCCCAGCACTTCAAACTGGATGACGAAAACGTGCCCTTCTCGTTGAAGAAAATCACTACTTCTGCAATGCGAAGAATTGCCCCAATTGGACTTGCTACTACCATCGGTTGGTCAGCAAATCCCCGTACTCTGCGTTGGGTGTTGGAAATGCGAACTGACCCCAGCGCAGAGGAGGAAATCAGAGTGGTTTTCGGAAAAGTAGGAGAAATCCTACTCAAAAGGTATCCCAATCTGTTTGGAGATTTCGCTGTTGAAACGGTGAATGGGTTACCTTGCTATAAACCGGCACATAGCAAAGTGTAACACCCAAATTTTCAATGCCCTGCGATTGACTCCCGCCTGCAACGCTTGTAGCACTGCGGGCAGGCCCGCCTCAACGAGGCAAGTCCTTCGACTTCACTCAGAGCAGGTGTCGCAGGTTTATCCTGCCGAAGCTTTAGCGTAGGCGGACGTGCCCTTCCGTAACTTTATGTGTAGGAGGGGCTTTTTATTTTTTCTAAAATTTGACAGTGAATAATAAATTTGAAATAATAAGGTAAACAAAAATATATGACCAATCAAACCTACCAAAGAATTAAGAAAGAAATTAAACAAGAGCTCTTAGAAGAATTTGTTTTACCTATTCTGAAAAATTTGAGAGATGCCGAAGGAGATTATAAAAAAGAGTTTGTAAGGGAAATTTTGAAAGCGGCCAAAGAAAAACCAACTCATTTCTTTACTGATTCAAAATCTTTCTTAAAAGAACTTCGCCGAAAATAATGCGCATTGTTTATCACTCCGATTTCTTTAAATCGTCTAGAAAGATTCCTCAATCACAACAAGAAAAATTAACTGAACTGATTGAACTAGTCCAGAAAAATCCATTTCATCCTTCTCTTCATACCAAACGGCTAAATGGCAAACTGGCAGGTTTTCTTTCTTTTAGAATTACTCGTGACTAGCGAGTGATTTTTCAATTTCTTGATCATCAAACTATCCAGCTACTTCGCGTTAAACACCGTAAAGATATTTATCAATGAAGGCAATAAAATTTTTGCTATTTTGAAACTCTCTTTGCACAAAGAAGGTCGTAAATGACTATATGACCCTGATGCGGTTTGAGGAGGTAATTTATCCTAAAACCCAGGTTTAATACCCGGTTTTTAGTTTGTATATTGACAACATTTTTTATAATAAAATATAATTAGTTAAGAATTGTAATTTTGAAAGGTCGATTAACTTAAAACTGAAAATTAATTTTCAAAGTTATATGCATAAAAACATAAGCAAATATATTTTAGTTGCAGGTATTGCTGGAGCTTTATTATCTGGCGGCTTTGTGTATGCTAAAACTTCAAGGTTAGATGAACTAAGACAAGCGGCTAGAGAGAAAGCAGAAGCGGCAAAAGAGCGAATGGATCAACTGCGTCTGCAAACAAAGAAAAGAGCAGAAGAATCAAGAGAAAAAGCACGACAAAAAATAAATCAAATTAGCGACCAAAGAAAAAAAGAAGCAGCTGATAAAATAGAGAGTCAATTTGAGCGCATAAATGATGTTTGGACTAACCATTTTGCAAACGTGCTGGATAAGCTTGATGAAGTAATGCAAAAAATAGAGTCAAGAGTAGAAAAAGCATCGGCGAACAGCCAAGATGTTTCTCAGGCAAAATTTGCTATATATGAGGCAGGACAGAAAATAGAGGCTGCGAGATCGGCAGTTGAGGCCCAAGCGAATAAAACATATGTAGTTGACACAACGGCAATTACTGACGCATCATCAACGGTGGCTAGTCAGAATAGTTTAATAAGTAAGCTAAAAGATCAATTTAAGATATTGAGAAATCAATTATTTAGTGACCTCAAAGCACTTCGCGATGGTGCAATTAAAGATGCCAGGTTGTCTGTAAAAAATGCCTTTAAGGCTTTGTCAGAAGTTCCAAAAGTCGACGAGGAACCAGAAGCAAATAATAATCAATAACTTATTGTAGAAATGACGTTGTCACTTATATAATTAACTTGGCTCAGTCGGAATGAAAAATGCTCACTTATCTCGCATTTTGCATTCCTTCTTCGCTAGTAATTATGAGCACTAAAAAAACGTTAGTTATAATTATCATTACCTTAGTTATTGTTTTAGTGGTCTGGTATCTTTCTTATATATTTATTAGACAGCCCCAGCAAGGCGCAAGCAATGCTATAGATACAACCACGAACATTCAAGGTGATTTAAACCAAATACCAGATGATTCCTCTATAAATAAAGAAATGAACACCTTAGACCAAGATTTGAAAAACTTTTAACTAAAGTTAAACAACACTTTCAAAAAGAGGGCTTCTGCCCTCTTTTTGAGTGAACTATTGACAATGCAAGCCTTATGTGATAATCTAAAGCCAGCACGGTGAGGATATGTTTCTTCACCCTTACCAATTGGTTTTTGGTTTTCGCCCAAAAGGAGCATGTCATGAAGAAGCTGATTCTCACCGCGTTGGTGACCCTTCTGTTTTCGCAGAACATGGAGGCGCAGTACACTACGCCCCCCGTTCCCTCCTCGCTCAAGTCTCCGATCATGTCGCACGGGTTTCCTGGGCAATACAAACCCGCACCACCTTTTCCTGTTCCGGTGACCACCGAGAAGAAGAGCGGGGACTACCTCTCAAAAGAGAATGAAGAGAAAGGATTCTGGGGTATTAAGCCCAAGTTTACTCCAGAGATTGAGAATGCCATCGAGGCCATACTCAATTACAGAAAACAGGAGTTTGCAAGAAAGATTGATACAGGAAAAGGATTTTCTATGCGAGCGTTCGCTTTTGATGAGAAAGATTTAAAAAGTCTTTTTCAAAAAAACAAGGAAAAGGCCCTGGTTCATTTCATCACAAAGAACCAGCCTCGGTACGAGCAATTTCTGAGGATAGAGATTCGTACCGGCCTTGCGAGACTCAAAGCTGCCGGGGCGATTAGAGAAATCCAGAGAATTTGGGGAAGATAGGAAATCTTCTCCAGAACAGGCCCCGAAAGGATTTCGGGGCCTTTATTGACAATAATTAACTAATATGATAATATGGCAATATCATAGTTTATATTTTAATGGATTTTACATGTTTAGTTGTACCCATAAGTACATACTTGTGAACTTATGGGTACAACTAACAGCCAACGAAATGGAATGGGGTGTTCCCAAACCATAGAAGTGGTAATTATTGGAAGGAGATCTTTCCATGACTGACGACGAAATCAAGGCCACCGTCGTAGCGGCTGTCGCCGAGAATGAAAAGAATCGGATTCTGCAAGAGAAGGCGGCGAAAGATGAGAAGCGTGTCGATGGGGCCGAGGCTCAGCAGAGGGGACTCATCAGTCTTATCAATGAGTCGTTCTTGGGCCAACGTGCCAAGAAATCCGACTTAGTTTCCTTTTGGACGCTGGTCGTTCTCATTGTTAGCTACCTGGCCGGCTACTTCAGCCCGGGAACAAACTTCGACCTCGTCCAGTTCGTCCGTACCACTTTCAACTTGTAGTCGAAGGTGGCGTGCCCCTTAACTCAAACCAGGAGAAGAATGATGAGTCAGAATCAGATGTTGTTTACGGCAGCGGTGTTGATTGTTATTGGGTGGTTTGGCTTGAAGTCCTTCAGCGAGGTCAAGAATGAGAATGCCGACCTCAAGGAACAAATCAAGCTCCAAAGCCCGATCGCCAAGCCGCCAGACGAGAAGCCGGCGACTAGCAAGAATCTCATAAAAGACCTCAACTCAGCGGTTGAGACCGCGTTCAAGAAATTTGGTCTTAAGCCTTCAGACATTGTACCGGCCTTGGCGGCTGAACTTGTAAAGCTCGGAGTCAAGCCGGCTGACGTTGGCACCTTGATGGCGGCGATCAAAGATCTTAAGGGTTCTTCCAGTAATGAGCTTGGACTCGTTCTGGCAGAACTCAACAAGATCAAGAAGTCGCCCGAGGAGATTCAGCAGGAAGCCAAGAAACTCTACAAGGAATGGCAGGTCGCCGACACGTCGAGCAAACTTGCCTCCATAAAGGAGGAGCAGCGTCAGGAAAAGGAGAGAAGTCTCCTTGCCAAGCTTCGGTCCCGGGCATACCGAGACTACAAGACCGACGTCAAGTACTTTAAGGACCGACGTCATAACCGATCTCAGATCGGGGAGTCTCAGTTCGTATCTGGGATGCTTGATCAGTCTGACGCTGAAACCATCAAGAAGATGGAAAAGGATCGGTCTGATTGGGAGGTTGAGAACCTCAAGCAAGAAGCCAATGGTCTCAATAAGATTAAGACCCGGCTGACTATCCACTACGGTTTCACAATGAGTGAGATCAAAGAGTTGGAGAGGCTGGATCCGGGAGACTAGTAAAATCCAAGCGTGAAAACACGCAGGGTCCTGGTGGGAAACCGCTCAGGACCTTTTTTTTGGATGAAAAATGTGATAGTGTCCACTTATGGGGGCGTGGTGAAATGGTATCATAAGGGTCTCCAAAACCCTTGGTCTGAGTTCGATTCTCAGCGCCCCTGCAATGCAAATATGTCATTAATAGATGGTTTAATAAAAGATGGCTGGTTGAAAACAGATAATATTATTGAAGCTTTTAGAAAAATAAAAAGGGAAGATTTTCTTGACCCTAGAAGCCTTGGCGAAGTGGGTATGCCCGAAGATATGAAAAAATTGGCAGAATTGAATGAAGCTTTGCCGATTGGCCAGGGACAAACAATATCGCAACCTTTGACGGTTGCGTTTATGTTGGAACTTTTGCAGCCAAAAAGAGGAGATGAAATTTTAGATGTGGGTTCTGGTTCTGGCTGGACCACGGCTTTGTTGGCCCAAATAGTGAGGGATGAAGGCAAAGTTGTTTCAATAGAAATTATCCCTGAATTAAAGGAATTTGGAGAAAAAAATATTTCAAGATATAATTTTTTAAAAAAGGGAATTGTAAGATATGTTTTAGGGGACGGTTCAAAGGGGTACAAAGAAGATTCTCCGTATGATAAAATTTTAGCATCAGCTGCTGGTGAAAAATTGCCCGTTGCCTGGAAAGAACAATTGAAAGTTGGCGGAAGAATTGTCTGCCCAATTGAGTCATCAGTATGGCTTTTTGTAAAAAAAGACGAAAACGACTTTGAATCAATAGAGTATCCTGGATTTGCTTTTGTGCCACTCATCAGTAAACAATAAAGGAGGAATGATTATTAATAATTGAAGTTAATTTATCCTTAAGCTAGCACTCACTTCCATACTTTGAAGTATGGAAGTGAGTGCTAGTATGTTGTATAATGTTATAATGTGTTAAATGTGTTAATTGAAGATAGAATTATAAAATAAAATGGCAAAATTTTATTATAAGTCAAAATTATCAAAACAAGAGCAAGAAGAGTTATTAATCGATTTTTGTAATGCTGTTTCCTCAATTAAAGATTCAAAAGAAGCCGCTCAATTTTTGAAGGATCTTCTATCTCCACAAGAAGCAGAGATGTTGGCAAAGAGAATGAAAATTGCTGATTTACTTTTAAAAGGCTGGAAATATAAGCAAATTGGGGAACAGCTGAAAGTAGGGGAAGGAACTATTGCTAGAATAAGTGAATGGTTAAAATTTACAGGAGATGGATATAGATTAATAGTTAAAAGATTAAAAGAGAAAAAGAATGTTAAACCTATAAACAATGTAAATCCAAAAGGTGAAATAGATCGTTTAATGAGACGCTACCCAATCATGTTTTGGCCAGAGTTACTCATTAAGGACATTGTTAAAAATAAAAGGGTAAAAGATAGAGAAAAAATTATAAATGCTCTAGAAGTTATTCGCGAGAAGCCTAATTTATATAAGAGAATTGAGGAGGAAGTTAAAAAAGCTCATGGCTTGTCATAATAACACTAACTCCCATACTTTGAAGTATGGAAGTAAATGCAGGATTACAAAATATAGGTATTTACTATAAGTATTTATAGAGCGTTGGGCAAGTATAATAAATGAATTTTTAATGGAAATAATATTTAAAAATAGAAAAATATTAATAGCGATTGTCATTATTTGCGCGGCTGTTTTTTTGTTTGAAGTTTATGTGCCAAAATCTTTTTCAAATAGCAAGTATATTTATTACTCATTAGAGAAGGGAAGCAGCTTTAATAATGTTTCAGGGGATTTGGCAAAGCAGGAGATAATACACAATGCTTTATTTTTTAATCTTTATGCCATAATCTCTCTTAATTATTCAAGACTTCAGGCAGGAAACTACCAATTATCGCAATCAATGTCTATTGCGCAAATTGTTAAAAAGTTTGCTACGGGAGACATTGTAAAAGAAAAAATAACAATTGTTGAAGGGTGGAACATAGAAGATATTGCAAAAAATCTTGCTAACAGGAAAATATATTCTAAAGAAAACTTTATCCTAGTAACAAAAGTTGATTTTTCTAATGATTTTTTATTCTTAAAAGAGAAGCCTAAAAATTTAGGACTTGAGGGATATATTTTTCCAGACACATATTACGTTTTAGAAAAATCTGTTCCTGAAGAACTTTTAAAAGCTGCACTATCAAACTTTGATAAAAAGATTACATCCGACCTGAAGCAGGAAATTGAAAAACAGCAAAAATCCATATTTAAAATAATAACAATGGCCTCAATGCTTGAAAAAGAAGTTAAATCCATGGAGGACAAGAAAATTATTTCTGGCATATTATGGAAAAGAATAAAAGAAGGCATACCCCTACAAGTTGATGCAACAGTAAACTATATTACTGGTAAAAATGATGAGAAAGCCGCAATAAATGATACGAAGATAGATTCTCCTTATAACACTTACAAATACTATGGACTTCCACAAGGTCCCATCTCAAACCCGGGCATGGATAGCATTTTAGCTGCAATTTACCCAGAAGAAACAGATTATTGGTATTATTTATCAGCTGATGGTAATGGAACGATAATTTTTAGCAAAACCTTAGAAGAGCACATTGAGGCCCAGAGAAAATATTTTAAATGATCTAGGGGTTGACATATCTTAATATATAGATTAAGATTCAAGCATAATTAAATAACAAGCCGCAGACAATGGGTAGCTTAGGCATAAACCCCATCGAGGCAAATAATATCTTTTATGGTATTTTTGCCAGCCCGCATCGCTATGCGAAGCATTGCTGGCGGGTCCGTCTGTACGGACTTTTCTTTTAAAAGAAAATAGAAAATAGTAAGTGGAAAATAGAATTGTGAAGTTTCGTATTCTAGATTCTAATTCCTAGATTCTAAATTCTAACAATCGTGGCACTAACAAAAGAAAAAAAACAAAGTAATTTAAAGGATTTAAAGGAAAGTATTTCAAAGCAAAAATCAGTGATCTTTGCTGATTTTTCTAAAGTTGCTTCTAAGAACTTATTTGATTTAAGGAAAAAACTAAAGGAAGCTGGATGTATTTTGAAAATAGGAAAGAAAACTTTAATTAGAATCGCTTTTGGGCAATCGGGAATTTCTTTCTGGAATAATATAAAAAAGAGCGTTCCGGGGCAATTGGCATTGGTATTTGGTATTGAAGATGAGATAGCTCCAGCCAGGATATCAAACCAGTTTGCAAAGACAAATGAAAATTTCAAGATTTTAGGAGGAATTTTTGAAAAAAGATTTATTGATAGAGAAAGAGTATTGGAGTTGGCAAATATACCAACAAGAAATGAATTATTGGGTCGATTGGTTGGTTCACTTCAAAGCTCAATTACAAGTTTTGTAAGAGTATTAGACAAAATAAGCAAAAAAGGTCAATAAAATAAACAATATACAATACACAATATACAAACAAATTCCAAATTCTAAATTCCAAATTTTGTAAATTGTAAATTTAAAAAGTATGACTGAAGAAACAAAAGTGGATAATCCTGAAAAAACAGAAGTAGAGGTGCCAACCAAGTTTAAAAATTTAGTTGAGGGAGTAGAAAAAATGTCAATTGTAGAATTGGCAGAATTAGTAAAAGTACTAGAAAACAAATTTGGCGTTTCAGCAGCAGTCCCAGTTGCTGTGTCAGCTCCGGGGGGAGCTATAGCTGCAGGATCTGCTGAAGAAAAAACTTCTTTTAATGTTGAGTTAAAAGAGGTTGGAGCTCAAAAAATAGAAGTAATTAAAGTTGTTAGAGATGTTACCGCGAAGGGATTAAAAGAGTCTAAGGATTTGGTTGACGCAGCAGCTTTAGCTCCTCAAATGATAAAAGAAGGGATAAAGAAAGAGGAAGCAGAAGAAATCAAAAAGAAATTTGAAGCAGCGGGAGCTAAGGTTGAAGTTAAGTAACTTGTAAAAAACAATTCTCTGTGGTTGTTTTTTGTTGTTTTGAAATAGTAAACTTGATAGTATAAAGATAGGGGCGCATAGCTCAGTTGGTTAGAGTGCATCATTCACATTGATGAGGTCTCTGGTTCGAGTCCAGATGCGCCCACTATGAAAAATGACCACAAAAAACTTCACTGGACCCAGCACTCGCAGATAAAAATGAAGCAGTATGGGCTTTCAAAAATCAAGCTTATCAACTTGCTTTATAGACCAGAAAGAAAAGAAAATGGGATTGTGCCTGGAACCATAGCCGTGATGAAAACAAATCCTATTAGAAATTTACCAGCCCGCAAAGCTTACGGAGGTCAGACCTCCGTAAGCTTTGCGGATGATAAAAAAGGAAAATTTCACTACACGGCTAAAAAAGCTCCGGGAGAGATTTGGTTAATGTATAAAGATGTGAAAGATCAAAGGAAAGTTATAAGTGCATGGAGATACCCCGGAGTCACTAAGCCGGGTGAACCAATACCAGTACCCGAAGATATAAGGGAAGATATAATGAAAGGCAACATTGTATAAACTATCTCAAAAAATCCGTTCCATTATTAGGAGCGGATTTTTAAATTTAGAGACTCGTTTTCCACCGATGGGGGGATAAACTGTGGAGAATTGTCAAATTTACGAACAAAATAGCATTTTATTAAAAGTGTTGACGTAAGCCCATAAAGTAGGCTATAAATATAGTTAAGTGGGCTGTTGTGGATAAATGTGGGAAAACTTAAGATTTCTGTGGATAAACTTGAGCGATAGCGAAAACCCCGCCCTCTATGCTGTTGGAGGATGGATAAAATAAATAAATACATTCAATTATTAATGTTCGTTCATCTTGTCTTGTAAGAACAGCTTAGAGGGCGGGGTGCTCACTACGTTCGCATGTTAATAGGGCAACACCAACACACAATTGACAGTAAAAAAAGATTGGCTTTGCCTGTGAAATTTAGAGGAGAACTTGGTAATAAGGTGATAATTACAAAAGGGGTTGAAAAGTGTTTAGTCGTTTATACCGAAAAAGAATGGGGAATAATGTCACAAAAGTTAAGCAGTTTACCAATTTCCCAAGGAGAAGCAAGGTCTTTTACCAGACATTTATTAGCAAGCGCAACAGAAATTTCTTTAGACAAATTAGGCAGGATATTAATTCCAGATTATTTAAAAAAGTATGCCGATTTAAAGAAAATTGTAGTTGTTTGCGGATTGTCAAATAGATTGGAAGTTTGGGACGATAAAAAGTGGGAAAATTATAGAAAAGGAGCAGAAAAAGGTGTTGAAGAAATAGTTTCAAAATTAGGACCGCTAGGAATTTAAAAAAAGAGTACTCGCTAATATACGAATTTAAAATAAAGAGTGCAGGATTCGAACTATCATCAATTGAGCAAGCGAATTTTGAGGAAGATTCAAGGCTTGAGGAGCGAAGCGATGCCTGAGGCATCGGTGAGCTCCGAAAACGTAGAATCTTTCCAAAATTCGCTTGCCCGAAAGGAAGCTCAAAAATGGCTAATTTCTTCGGATTTTCTCGTTGACGATGCGCTGGGGCATCGTCTCCTCAAAAATCCTGTGAAATTATCTCATTTTTGAGCTTCTCAATCTGATGATAGTT
>JBBTQB010000026.1:0-22072 GCA_038065835.1 Patescibacteria group bacterium
ATCTCATTTTTGAGATTCTCAATCTGATGATAGTTCCAATCCTGCACTCTAAGCAAATGGCGCCAAAACCAAAAGAACAACGAGTTGAAGTATTAATTGACGTGCAGAATTTATATTATTCTGCAAGAAATCTCTATCATTCTAAGGTTAATTTTGCTGAAGTATTAAAACAAGCAGTATCTGGAAGGAAATTCATCAGGGCTTTTGCTTATGTGGTAAAAACAAAAACCGGCGAAGAGAAGCCCTTTTTTGATGCCTTAACAAAGCTGGGCATAGAAACAAGAGTAAGAGATTTGCAGGAATTCTACGGCGGAGCCAAAAAGGCAGACTGGGATGTAGGAATTGTGATTGATGCCATAAGAACATCTGCAGGATTAGACGTGATTGTTTTAGCTTCGGGAGACGGAGACTTTATACCTTTGGTTGAATACTTAAAGAATCAGGGGAAAAGAGTTGAGGTAGTAGCATTTGGCAGAACAACTTCTTTGAAATTAAAAGAAGTAGCCGATGAATTTGTTGATTTAGACCAAGATACCAGTAAGTTTTTGCTAAAAAAGTAATAGCGACACTAATTACTAATTGCACCCGAATGTACAAATACGTATTCGTATATTCGAGTGTCATTTGTAGATTGGGGTCGCTTTATCAAAATGGATAAAGAGAAATTTGAACTAGAGGTAGGAAACAAAACGTTAAAAGTAAGGCTTACTGACTGGGCAGCTCAAGCCTCCGGATCTTGTTTAGTGAGTTATGGCGAAACAGAAGTTTTGGCAACAGCCGTGATGTCTGAAAAACAAGGAGAACAAGACTTTTTTCCTTTAATGGTTGAGTACGAAGAAAAGTTTTATGCTGCCGGAAAAATTTACGGGTCTAGATTTTTAAAAAGGGAAAGTAGACCAACAGATGAAGCTATCTTAACTTCAAGAATGATTGACCGAGCAATAAGGCCTCTTTTCCCAAGAGACTTTAAAAAAGAGGTACAGGTTATTGCTACCTGTCTTTCGTGGGATGCAGAAAATGATCCAGACAACACAGCAATGATTGCAGCTTCTTTGGCATTGGGAATTTCCAATATACCTTGGTTGGGACCAATAGCTACAGTAAGAGTTGGAAAAACCAATAGCGGTTTTATTTTAAATCCAGTCTACAAAGAAAAAGAGTCGGGAGAGATGGATTTAACTTTGTCTGCAATAGAAAAAAATGGCAAGATTTTAATTAACATGATTGAAATGGGAGCAAAAGAAGTAAAAGAAGAAATTATTTTGAAAGCAATTGAATTTGCAGAACCCTGGTTAAAAAAACTAATTAACTTCCAAAAAGAAATTATAAATAAAGTTGGTAATGAAAAGGTGAGCTTCAATCCGGCCTTTGAGAAAATCATTGAAAATGATCTAAAAGAATTTCTGGGTGATAAATTAGAAAAAGCCATAACAAATGCCGATCCATCTGAAAAAAGTTTAGCAGAAACAGAAGTTTTAAAAGAAGAGTCTTTAAAATTTATCCAAGAAAAGTACCCAGGACAAGGTAAAGAAAAACAAGTTTTGCCTTTTTTTGAAAAAGAAATCGAGGAGATAATAATCAGCAATATATTAAAGAAAAACCAGCGGCCAGACGGCAGACCCATTGATAAAATCAGGCCTATATACTGTGAAGTAGGGGTACTACCAAGAACTCATGGAAGTGGTGTTTTTCATAGGGGTTTAACAAAAATTTTGTCTATTTTGACTTTAGGTGGGCCGGCAGACCAGCAGATTTTAGAAGGTATGGAAATTGTTGGTAAAAAAAGATTTTTGCATCATTATAATTTCCCTCCTTTTTCAACCGGAGAAATAGCGCCCATGAGGGGTCCCAAAAGAAGGGAAATAGGACATGGACATTTAGCAGAAAAAGCTCTTCTCCCGTTAATACCTCCACCAGAGGAATTTCCCTACACAATAAGAATTGTTTCAGAAGCTCTCTCAAGTAATGGATCTACCTCAATGGCATCGGTTTGTGCTTCATCAATTGCGTTAATGGATGCTGGCGTACCAATTAAAGAGCCTGTAGCCGGTATTTCCATTGGGTTAGCAAAAGACGAAGACTCTGGAAAATATAAGGTCTTAACTGATATACAGGGCCCAGAAGACCATTTTGGCGATATGGATTTTAAGGTAGCTGGTACAAAAAATGGCGTTACAGCCATTCAAATGGATGTTAAGGTTGATGGTATTGATGAAAAAATCATAGAAGAAGCCTTAGAAAAGGCAAAAGATGCAAGATTGAAAATTATTGATATAATAAAGAAATCAATCAAAGAGCCGAGATCAGCCCTTTCGCCTTATGCTCCAAAAATATTCTCAATGCAGATTAACCCTAGCAAAATAGGTGAAGTTGTGGGGCCAAAGGGAAGTGTTATAAATAAAATAATTGAGCGGTACAATGTTTCAATAGATATTGAAGATTCAGGATTAGTATTTATAACCGGACAAGTCCAAGAAAATGTTGATGGAGCGGCATCTCACATTAAAAACATTGTAAGAGAGGTTATTGTTGGTGAAACATTCCAGGGCACAGTAAGAAAAATAATGGATTTTGGCGCTTTTGTTGATATTCTGCCAGGACAATCGGGATTAGTGCATATATCAAAATTTGTGCCTTATCAAATCAAAAACGTCCAAGAAGTTGTAAAAGAAGGAGATGTTATTCCAGTTAAAGTAGTTTCTGTTGATGAGTTGGGCAGAATAAACCTTTCAGCAATAGATGCGGGGTTCAAACCAAAAAAGAAATAATCAACGAATGAACGAATTTATCACGAATTTACCAATAATAGTGGGCTAACAAATGTATTCGTGAATTCAGACTGCTACATACAGAATTCAAAATTCTAAAGAAGATGGCAGAACAAAAAGAATTACTGCTAAACAAAGACGACATCAGGACAATGGCAAAAGATATCAGGCGACTGAGGAAGTTTGGTGTTTTGGAGAAACCAAAACAAGAGACGGCCTTGATACAAAAAGATGCCACCGAAGAAAGACCTAAGGGAAATGAAGTAATAGAAAAAATCATAGGAGAAACCGCTAAACAAAGACATAATTTTGAAAAAGTGCAAGTTAACATAGCTCAAACCAACCAGTCAAAAAATAATGGAGAACCTAAAAAGGTTGAATCAAAAATTAGTTCTTACCCCCAACAACCAACAACCTCCACTGTAAAAGAAAAAGAGGACATACAAACCACGCCAAAGATAACAAAGGAAATATCCCAGCAGGTAGAAAAATCAAGAGTTGCTACAGAAAGCGAACAAGAAAAAAGGAAAAAATTTATGGATGATATAGAAAAGTGGGCACAAGAAAATTAATAAGATACCAATGACGCGAATGTAATGCCAATCTACAAATATGCGAATTGGTAACAAACTAATTTATCCTGAACTTTCTTATCAAGTCAATGGAATTCTGTTCGAAGTTCATAACAACCTGGGAAGATTTTGTAATGAGCAACAATATGGCGATGCTCTTGAAAACCATCTAAAAAATAATAATATTACCTATATTAGAGAATACACTCTCCCACCATCATTTGATCGTGAACTGAAGGGGAGGAATAAAGTAGATTTTATTATAGAAGATAAATTACTACTAGAATTAAAGGCTAAAAGAGTTATTGAGAAAGGTGATTATTATCAAACAATGAGATACTTAAAGGCATTAAATAAAAAATTAGGTATTATTGTAAACTTCAGAGATAAACTGATTAAACCAAAAAGAATCATTAACTCATATTCTTAAATACATTATTTGCATATCTGTAGATTAGCATTTATCTGTAGATTTGTATCACACCAATGAATAAAGAACTAATAGAAAAGCTGAAACAAAAACTGGAAGAAGAGAAAAAAGCCATAGAAAAAGAGCTAGAGAGTTTTGCTAAAAAAGATGAGGGTATAAGTGGCAATTGGGCTACAAAATATCCCAACAGAGAAGATGGCAACATGGAAGAGGAAGCCGACGAAACACAAGAATACGACAATCTTTTATCTTTAGAACACAGCCTTGAATTAAAACTTAGAGATGTCAATGTTGCTTTGGAGAAAATTAAAAAAGGAGATTATGGCAAATGTGAAAAATGCGGAAAAGAAATTGAAGAAGAGAGATTGTTGGCTTATCCCGAAGCAAGATTATGCATTGAATGCAATAAAGCAAGTTAAATATCAAAGATTAAATATCAAATATCAAAAATACAGATTAAAAATTAAAAATATGGATTTGTCGCGAAGTGACGCACCTTAATTTTGATTTTTGCCCGCCTGCTTCTTTAATGCGAAGCATTTCGGGCAGGCCCGCCTGCTTCTTTAATGCGAAGCATTTCGGGCAGGCATCTTGATTTTTGATTTTGAGCGAAAAAAGTGCCCAGCAAAGTATATTCTGCAGCTATTGTGGGATTAGATGCCAAGCTCGTTGAAGTAGAAATTGATGTGTCTCATGGATTACGCTCTTTCTCAATTGTAGGATTGCCAGATAAAGCCGTAAAAGAAGCTGAAGAGCGAGTGGATTCGGCAGTAAAAAGTACAAAACTTCTGTCGCCCCACTCAAGAACTTTCAAGGTAATTGTGAACCTAGCACCAGCGGATTTAAAGAAGGAAGGCTCTTTATATGATCTGCCAATTGCATTGGCTTTTTTAATTGCCTCAAAACAGACTAGTTTTAACCCAGAAAAAAGAATGTTTTTGGGAGAATTATCTTTGGATGGGAATCTAAGAAGTATAAAAGGAGCTTTATCTTTTGCCTCATTAGCAAAAAAATTAGGATTTGAAGAGTTAATTCTGCCAAGACAAAGCGCTAAAGAAGCCTCTTTAATAAAGGGTATTAAAGTTATTGGAGTTGAGTCTCTTGCTCAAATTCTATCGCATCTAGAAAACAAAAAGCAGATTTCGCCTTCTTTAATAAATGAAAATGACGTTTCAAAAGAACCTGAAAGTTTTGTTGATATCAGTTGGATTAGAGGACAAGAACATGCTAAAAGAGCGCTTGAGATTACAGCGGCCGGCGGACATAATTTGTTTTTCTTTGGACCACCAGGAGGAGGTAAAAGTTTACTGGCAAAATCCCTACCATCAATACTTCCAAAATTAACACATGAGGAAGCTTTGGAAGTTACCAAAATCTATAGTGTAGCAGGAGTTTTACCAGAAAATGAAATTATGATTGTTTCACGGCCATTCCGCGCTCCGCACCATGTAGTTTCTGATGTTGCTCTGATTGGAGGAGGAAATCCGCCAAGGCCAGGCGAAATAACCTTGGCCCACAGGGGTGTTTTGTTTTTAGATGAATTTCCCGAGTTCCACCGGGATGTTCTAGAATCTTTGAGGCAACCCATTGAAGAAGGCAGTATAACAATTTCCAGATCAAAGTACAATTTTACCTTCCCAAGTCGATTTATGATGGTTGGGGCCTCTAACCCCTGCCCCTGTGGTTACAAAAACAGTCAAGACAGACTCTGTAACTGTACTTCATCTCAAATTTCAATGTATAGAAGAAAACTTTCGGGGCCCCTTATGGACAGAATTGATATTTTCACTGAAATGCCTGCTGTAAAGTACGAAAAACTGGCCTCGGATCCATCACAAAATCAAAGCAAGGCTTTAAGATTAAAAATTGAAAAAGCAAGAGAAATCCAAAAAGAACGATTTAAAAATAGGAATATCTTAACAAACGCGGAAATGAATATAGAGGATATTAAAAAGCATTGTCAATATGACATAGGATCACAAAATCTTTTAAAAAACTATGTTGATTCAGGATTCCTTTCTGCCAGGGGATACCACAGAGTTTTGAAAGTTTCAAGATCCATTGCTGATTTAGCCCAATCAGAAAGTATAAAAAAAGAACACATAGCAGAGGCTTTAATGTATAGGTTAAAAGATTAAAAAGCAACACCAATTACTAATAACATTCGAATCCTGCACTCTTTTAGTAATTAGTGTCGCTATTTGTATTTGAGAGTAGTGCCTAAATAATAACTCGCCAGAGGATTTTTAGCCCCGCTAACCCCAAAATGTACATGGCAGCCAGTTGTATAAGTTCCTGTTCTACCCATTAAGGCAATTCTATCTCCAAGAATAACGCTATCTCCTGATTTTACAAACACAGTTTGCAGGTGGCCGTAGTAAGTTACAACTCCGCTACTGTGTAAAATTGTTAAATGGTTTCCGTACCTATAATCAAACCTTGCTCTTTGCACTACTCCTGAGGCTGAAGCGTATATTGGTGTACCACATTGGTTGGCAACATCAACTGCATTATAATAATGAAGACCCTGGCTAATTCTGCCTTCTGCAGGGTAGATGAAGAAGCTGTTTGGTAAAGAAACCTGAATAGAATGTACTGGTTTTGAAGGTATTATTCCATATGGAATAATCAAAATATCTCCCACAAAAATATCTCCCTCTCCAGCAAGATTATTAAAAGAAACAATATCATCTGTTTTGGCTTTGTATATTCTGCTTAACTCGCTTACAGTATCGCCAGACCTTACAACGTGTAAAAGACCGTCTACTGGCAAAATAGTAAGAAGCTGTCCAGCCCCTAAGACCGAATTTTTAGAAAGATCATTTGCCAAAATAAGTGTAGTTATTGAAATACCAAAAGACTTTGCAACTGACGCAATAGTATCTCCCGGTTCTATTATATAATCTGAAACTTCTTTACTGTGGCTTGGCGACTCCCCAAATATGTCTCCAAGCGTTTGTGTTGTTAAGATACGGGGAGTTGAGATGCCATAGACAAATTCATTTTGTATTATTTTTAAATCTGGACTTTCTTTTACTAACTGGCTGTTTTGGTTAAAAAATAAGTCTTCGTTCTTTAAATTATCAGTTTCTTTAAAAAATGGATTAAATACTACCGTGTCGCTTTCTTTTAAGTTATCTAAGTCAGTTAAACTACCAAAACTAAAAAACGGCATACTCCATAAAAAGAGCGCTATTAACCCAAAATAAAACAAAGGATTTTTGAACAATCCCCGATTATTTTTTTTTAGTTGTTTTTTAAAAAAGTTACTCAAAATAATATCTCCTTAAGTCAAAACCCATTATTTAGTAAGTAAGTTCATTCTAGCTTTTAGTAGACGGGGGGTCAAGCCTTTATCCCCAAAATTTCATTTGCCACTATTTTTGCCAATATTATAGAAACCATGTTATAGTAACACTAACCAAACTTTAGAAGCTTCTAAAACTTGGTTAGTGTTAATTAAAGTTTTTCTATAATACCTTGAATTACGAAATACCTTTTAGAATAAAATCTTTTAGCTTTGGATGGATGCTTTTGAAAATTTTTGAAGCGATATTAGACATAATATCGTTGGAGAAACGCGAGGCGTAATTCGCTTTAGCGAATTCGCCCCGTTTGTAAGAAAGTTTTCAAAAGCAGATGACGAAGATAAAAATTTTAGGTAAAAGTTGTATTTCGTAATTCAAGGTATAATAATGCGTATTACAGATAAAATTCTATGGGACATTTACAATGCCATAGGGGAGGTGGGAGATATTTTTTATTTTCTAACGAAACAACCAACAGCTGCAAATTATCTAATGGGACCCAAAAATCCAGTTTTTGAAAAATATAAAAAGGATATTGGTGAAAAGAGGTTTAATCGATTAGTCCACTACCTAAGAAAAAACAATTATATTAAATCCGAAAATCTAAGAGGTAACAAAGCTATAATTATTACAAAAAAGGGATTAAACAAAGTTTTAAGAGCAAGTTTTGAGGCAGAAAAAAAGATAAAAAGAAAAGATCGTAAATGGATTATGTTGATCTTTGATATTCCTGAAAGATATAAAAAATCAAGAAATTTAATGGTAAGTATTTTGCATAACTTAGAATATAAAATGTTTCAACAGAGCGTTTGGGTAACCCCTTTTGATGTTTCGGAAAAAACTGAAAAATTACTTCAATTTTATTCGCTAGATAGATTTGTTAAGATATTTTTAATAGAAAAGTTATGATAACCAAACCTTAGAAGCTTCTAAGGTTTGGTTATCATTTGGAGTATTTACTTTGAGTATTATTACACATTTCTATTATTGTTTATTAATAATCATGAATTTATTGTCTCCAAAAACAATTAAGGAAGTGCTTCTAGAGCACAACGTCCGCCCGTCGAAAATAATGGGGCAGAATTTTTTGATAAACCAAAAAGTTTTAGAAAAAACCATTGAAAATGCAGAATTGAGCAAAAATGATACTGTTTTGGAAGTGGGGCCCGGCATTGGAACCTTAACAAAAGAATTAGCAAAAAAAGTAAGAAAAGTTGTTGCCATAGAAAAAGATAAAAAAATGGTAGAAATACTAAACGAAACCCTAAAAGATTACAAAAATGTTGAAATCATTCAAGGTGATGTATTAAAATTCGACCCTAAACGCTATACCCTAAACTCTATACCCTATAAAGTGGTGGCCAATATCCCTTACTACTTAACATCTCCATTAATTAGAAAGTTTTTGGAAGAAAAAAGCCCTCCGACAGATATAGTTTTAATGGTTCAAAAAGAAGTTGCTCAAAGAATTTGCGCCAAACCGCCAAATATGAGTTTATTGGCGGTTTCTGTGCAAATTTACGCAAACCCAAAAATAATTTCTTACGTTAAAAAAGAGTGTTTTTGGCCGTCGCCAAAAGTTGACTCCGCAATAATAAAAATAACTCCCTTCCAACAGATTAACAAGGGTCTGACCCCTGTTAATCTGTTTTTTAGAATTGTAAAGGCGGGGTTTTCGCACCCTCGCAAGCAACTAGCAAATAATTTATCCAAAATACTAAAAAAAGACAGGCGAGTTGTAGAATTATGGCTATCGCAAAATAATATAGAACCAGAGCAGAGAGCAGAGACCCTCATTATTTCTGATTGGAAAAACTTGTCCCGCACCTATCAAACACTAAGTTAAATATAATGTACTGGATTTATATATTAAAAAATAAAAAGAATGATAAATTGTATATTGGAAGTACTCCAAATTTAAAAAAGAGGATAAAAGAACATAATGATGCTAAGAGCAAATCAACAAAAGCTGATCTGCCTTGGATAATAGTTTATACTGAAGGCTATCTTTCGAAACAAGATGCTTTAAAACGAGAACACAACTTAAAATATTTTGGTAAAGCTTATGCCAAATTGAAGGACAGAATAAAAGATAGCCTTCGCAGTGTTTGATAGGTGCGGGACTTGACAAGGACATTTGATGCTCTAGAATGAAATCAGAGAGGACTGTGCAGTTCTCATTTTGATAACTCGGTTTCTGAAAGGAGCTCGATATGAGTGACGTGTTAAAAAAATTATACTCTGTAAAGAAAGAGATCGCCTACGGCCAAAGTATCACCAACTTTTGGCTTGCGTTGATCGCCTGCATCCTCGTGGGCCTCATTGGGGGCATTGCTCTTTCCAATAGGTCAGGTGCGAATAGGTCGGGTGCGAATGAACCTCCCCCACCCGACATCAAAGACCTGAAGTGGATCAAGTAGATACATACTACAAGAATCCCAAACCTCGAAGAAAATTCTCTCGAGGTTTTATTTTAGAAAAAATATCTTTTAAGAACAATAATTCTATTTGTGGATTATTTCTTTTTGAATTTATGTTATAATTGCTAAATTAATAGATATAGATTAAATATCGTAATGTATAAATTACTAGATGTCATTTATAGATATTATAAACAAAAAAAGTTATTCTTTTTTATTCTTTTATTTTTTATCGTTACAGTAGGTGTTTTAATGCCTAATAAAGCACTGGCAGTAGGACCATTGGTTATACCTGTCATTCAAGGACTCATCTGGATTGTAGGAAGCATACTTGCAGTTAGTATTGTAACTGAAGTTGTGTGGCCAATAGCAGTTAATGAATTTGGTACAGCTATTGTAGTAGGACTTTCTAGATTAATATCTTGGTCAACTTTCAAGTTTGCCGAAATGACTGAGTCTTTATTCAACTTTATTCTAAGTACGTTTGTTAATTACTCTGATAGGTGGTCAATAACAAGGAATGATGCTTTTTTATCTAGTTGGGTAATCATGAGAGATTGGGCAAATATGCTCATTATTGTAGGTTTAATAGCCATTGCAGTAGCTACAATTTTAAACTTTGAAAAATACAGGGCGCAGAAACTATTAGCGCCAATAATAATAGTAGCTTTATTAGTTAATTTCTCTGTTGTTTTTGTTGGGCTATTTATTGATGCTTCGAATATAGTAATGGCAAGCCTTTTAGCAAATGGCAACGAATTATCAACTGGACTTATAAGACAAATTAATAATAACTGGAATCTAGCAGTACGGCCACTTCTTCAAGAGGCGACGACCTTTAATGCATCTGTTAGATATGCTGGAGTAGAAACAATATTTAGTTTATTTTATTTATTAGTAGGATTAACTTTAATTTATTTTTCACTTACATTAATACAGCGGTACATTCTACTTGCGCTTTTATTCATATTTTCACCATTAGCTTTTGTTGCTTTTGTTTTTCCAGACACAAAAGGGTTATTTAAGCAGTGGTGGGATAAATTCATACAGTGGTGCTTTGTAGGAGTTGGATCAAGTTTTATGCTTTTTATATCATTCAAAGTTATGAATAGCAATGTACATGGAGATAATTTATCCTTCAGCCTTTTTATAGTAATGGGATTTTTATTTATAGGACTGAAAATTACTAAAAAAGCAGCTGGCCCACTTGCAAGTGCAGTAATAGGAATTGCAAAGACGGCCGGAATAGCAATTGCAAGCGGGGGAACTGCTCTCGCTGGAAAGTTAGCCATGAGAGCAGGGGGAGAAAGAGCGTGGAATGCGACGAAAGAAAAAGTATCAGAAAGGCTTGAAAGGCTTGGCTTGCGTGCTGCCGGAAGTACTGCGGCAATGAGAGCAAGAAGAGCAGCTGCGCTGACGCCGAAAGAAAAAGAACAGTTAAACAACATGACCCCAGAACAACTAATGCATGCTGCTACAGCTCGTGCAGGACTTGGCGAAAGCGGTATGAGGATGAAGTCTGCTGCGATAGCAAAATCTTTTGAAAAGGGTCTAATGAACAATCTCACACCACAAGAACAAGAAGAGCACGCTAGATATGCAATTGCTACAGACAGAAATTATGCTCGGTCAATTATACCCAAGATGAGCAGTAGTAGTCAGGCTGATATAATAACAAATAATGAATTTGATGCAGAAATTAGAAATGAGGCGTTGAAAGGATTAGCATCAAGGGGTGAATTAAATAGATTAACACAACCTCAACTACTTGATGCGATGCAGGAATCACAAGGTGAAACCGGATCAGATTTGAGAGATGTTATAGGTGCAATGGAAGGAATAGATATGGCACATATTATTCAGAATGGCTTATTTAATCCACAAACTAGAGCTAAAGTGTTTAAGACAATGGCTGACAAGAAGCAACTTGACCTATTAAGCATGGCCGAACAGATAACTGCAATGACTGAGGCGGCAGCTAATGGAGTAAAACCAGGAGATGTTGTTGGAAAGATGAGCAGTGAAACACAATCTCACATAATAAACAATAATTTATTTAATCCAGAAACAAGGGGTAAGGCAACTGAGGCATTAATGAGAAAAGATTCCTTACATATGGTAGATCCCGCAAGAAGGGGTGTTGTAGCGACTGAATTTGTGCAAAATGGAGGCGACATAGAAGACTTGGAAAGAAAGGATTACCATTATGGTGAATTTAACCCGACACGCGCACAGCAACTTGCCAATGCCGGCGTTGCTCCAGCTGATATTCCACAAGCAGCAAGAAGCCAAACTCTTGATGAAAACTTTAACAAGATGTCAGATGACCAGAAGCGAAGAATTGATACTGGAGACCTTACATATGAAAGAGTTAGAAATTGGACTCCAGAAATAATTGACAAGTATCAATTTGCTGATGGCCCACAAAGAACTACACTTCGAGGTCTTAGGACAAGGTTGGGTCAAGATTATAATATTGCTTTTAGAAATTATCGAGCAGCTTCTTCTAGGACTCCTCCCGATCGAGCAAGAGCGAATACAGAGTACGAAAAGTCCCAAAAGATTAAAAAGTTAATCGGGGCAATTACTCGATTAAGACCATAATGATGTTTTAAATTAAATAAAATGATTAATAAAAATTTAACTATACCACTTAACGAAGAGGCAATATCTATACTAGATGAGATAGAAAAAAAATATCACCTAGAAGAAAGCGATGATGAATTGATTGAAATTATTGATAAGGACAAACCCATAAGGACGGTTATTTTAACAAACCTTGCCATAGATTTAGTTTTAGAAAAAATATCTAACCATGAATTTCTAGATGGTTTGCAAAAAAATCTAGGGCTATCTAAAGATCAGACAAAAAGCCTTGCTTTAGATGTTGTAAACAAACTTCTGCCGCTACTGAAGCCTTTTACAGATGAAGAAATTAGAAGGTATCGTTCCACACCAGAGCCAAATTTACCAACAGAAAACGAGAAGGTAAAAAATCCAAAAGAACTGACTACTCAAGAATTACTGATTGAAAAAATAAAACAGAGTATTCCTGATGAAAAACTAAAAGAGGCCAGCGACAGGCAACAAGAGACAGATAATAACCAGCAGGCTATGGTGAAAAAAGTTGAAGTTAAAGATGTAGAAGAGAATGCTGAAGATTTAAAGAAACAAAGGGAAGAAACGACAAGACCAGGAACCACGGGAGGACATATCAATAAGGGGCAGACGGATAAGTATCGTGAACCCATTGAGTAAGACAACGAATCTACACACTAATGCACAAATCTACACAAACCACAAATAAAAACTTTCTAGAAGCAGAATTATCTTATAGAATTCAGGGTGTAATCTATGGTGTCTCAAATAAATATGGCAAAGGACTAAAGGAACAAATTTATCAAAAGGCCTTAGAAGAAGAATTCGAAAAAAACAATATATACTTTGAAAAGCAAAAGAGGATTAATATTTACTCGTTGAGTAGCGGTAAATCATTGGGGGTTTATGTTCCAGATTTCTTGATAGAAGATAAAATTATATTAGAAATAAAAGCAAGTAACTTTACTACTAAACAGGATGTTAATCAACAATTATCTTACCTAAGGGCAAGTGCCTATGAAATAGGGTATTTAGTCAACTTTGGTACAAGTAGTTTGTACGTAAAGCGCTTTATTTTTACCAATGATAGAAAATCTTTTATACCATTGATTAAAAATTCATAATTCGTGTAAATTTGTTAAAAAATTTGTGTAGATTCGTTGTTATAAACATGCATTATCCAACGCCACAATATATTGAAGAGGAGGGAAAGATTGTTTTTTTCCTGACTTTTAGGCAATTTTTCTTGCTTGTCGGCGGCGGAGCTGTTTGTCTTTTGTTATATTACTTATTGCCTTTTTTACTTTTTATTTTTTTGGCAATACCAATAATGTTGCTTACCGCTGCGGTGGCTTTTATAAAGATTGGCAACGAGTCTATTGTAAAAGTCTTTTTACATATTATTGGATTTTCGATTGGAAAAAAGAACTACATTTGGAAGAAAAAAGAAATGTCATACCCATTGGGCGCTCAGGGTGGACAGCAAAGCAAGGTAGAACAAGTAAGGAAAATAATAGAAACCAAGAAGTAATAGTTAATTCAAACTTCAAATCTAAAAATGCAAAATGAAAATGCAAAGTTTAAAGTAGAATTTCATAAAAGGTTAATTGGATTTTCGTTAGAAATAATAAAGTTATGTACAGAAATTAGGAAAGACAGAAATTTGTGGCCTATTGCAGATCAGCTAATTCGTTCCGCTACTTCTATTGGGGCTAATGTAACTGAGGCTAAAGCATCGAGTTCAAAGTTAGATTATTTAAAATTTTTCCAATATGCACTTAAGAGCTCCAATGAAACGGAATATTGGTTAATGTTAGTTAAGGAAAGTTGTAGCCATTTATCCAATAAAATAGACCAACTACTCCAAGAATGCCGAGAAATAGGTAAAATTATTGGAGCAGGCGTGATAACTATGAAAGGTAAAAGATAATTTTTAACTTTACACTTTCACTTTGAGATTTGAGATTTGCATTTTAAATTAACACTATGGAACCATCAACTCAGGATTTTTTAGAAATAAAAGATATAAGAGACGGGGTTTTATTGTTAAAGAATAACCAAATAAGAGGGATACTAATGGTTTCTTCTATTAACTTTGCTTTGAAATCAACCGAGGAACAGAATTCAATTGTTTATGCATTTCAAAACTTTTTGAATTCACTAGATTTTTCCTGTCAAATTTTAATGCAATCAAGACATATTAATATCACTCCATATTTAGACACCATTAAAAACTTGGAGGAAAAACAAAACAGCGAATTATTGAAACTGCAAACTGCTTCGTATGTAGAATTTATAAAAGAATTGGTTAAGGGCGAGAATGTAATGACAAAAAACTTTTTCGTTGTTGTGTCTTACAATCTTGCAGAAATATTAGGCGTTGGCTCTAGTATAAAATCTGGGTTGATGGGCAAAGTAAAAGAACAAAAATTAAGCGACGAAGATTTTGAAAAATGCAAAAACTATCTTTGGCAAAGAATGGAATTTGCGGCTACAGGATTAAAAAGGTGTGAATTGGATGTAATCCCACTAACAACCCCAGAACTAATTGAGCTATTTTGGTCAACACATCACCCCTCGGAGGCCGAGGTTGGATACTATCCGGAAATCTTACCTGAGTTACTTAAATAAATCAAAAATCAAATAGTAAAAATCAAAAATAAAGATTTAAATGCAAAAAGAAAACGATAGAAATGATTTTAAGAAAAGATTGTATAATTTTGTCATTAAGCTTATTGAATTTATAGATGCATTACCAAATGATAATGTTTCAAGAAGAATTGGAGATCAACTTTTAAGAAGTGGCACAAGCATTCTCGGAAATTATATTGAGGGTCAGTCAGCAAGCAGCAGGAAAGATTTTATTAATTTTTTTAATCATTCCCTAAAATCTGCCAACGAAAGTAAGTTATGGCTATCGTTACTTAGAGATACTAAAAGAACGAAACCAGAAGACGTAGAATGGTTCTTAAAAGAGTTAGTAGAAATAGCAAATATTTTTGCCTCAAGTATTATAACTATGAAGGACAAAAGATAGTTTTTAATCTTTGATTTATTTTTTTGATATTTGATTTTTAATTTTTAATCTTAATAATGTTTAATCTATTCAAAAAAAAGGAGGGGCAGATGGAGGCGCAGGAACAGCCGAAAATGGAGATTAGTGTAAAAGACATTATTGCTCCCTCATATATTGGCATATCCCAAAATAACATAAAGCTGGGAGAAAAAATTGCCAAATCTTTTTTCATATTTTCTTATCCAAGATACCTAGACACTGGGTGGATTTATCCCCTAATAAATTTAAATGTTCCATTGGATATATCTTTTTTTATCCATCCAGTAGACAGTAGGATGATTTTAAAAAAACTGATGAGAAAAGTGACCCAGGTGTCTTCAGAGCTTCTAGAGCGTCAAGAAAAAGGGCTTATTCGTGATCCGGCGCTAGAAACCGGATACCGAGACATAGAAACCCTGCGAGATAAAATAGTAACCGCCCAAGAGAAAGTGTTTAGATTCGGCCTTTATATTACTATTTACCAAGAAAATGAAGAAAAAATTAGAGAAATAGAAGTTAATTTACGTTCTATTTTTGAATCGCGATTGATTTATATAAAACCGGCCTTATTTCGCCAAAAAGAAGGGCTTATATCAAGCATGCCCTATGGTATTGATCGGCTTTTAGTTAATACAACTATGGATACAGAACCCCTTTCAACTATCTTTCCTTTTGTTTCTTTCGACTTGAGTTCTAATGAGGGAATTTTATATGGAGTTAATGGGCATAATAATTCTCTTGTCTTATTTAACAGATTCACTTTGGAAAATTATAACATGGTGGTTTTCGCCAAATCGGGATCGGGAAAAAGTATTTTAGGATCAGAACCTGTTTTGGTAAAAGATAACGGGAAAATCCGATTAAAAAAAATCGGACCATTAATAGAAAATCTAATAAAAAAACATGGTGCCCAAAAAATTGATGAAGAATTAGAGGGAGTTATTGAGCCAGATCTTCAAGTTTATAGTTTTGATAAAAACCTAAAGGGCAGTTGGTCTAATGTTTCTGTTGCCGCTAGAAAAAAGGCGACGAATGTTTTCTATAAATTCAAAACGAAAAGCGGAAGAGAAATAACAACAACAGAAGATCACAATATGGTTATTTTGAAAAACGGAAAAGTTATTACCGCTAAAAGCTCTGAGGTAAAAGAGGGAGAATACGTTCCATTGCCACGATCCATAGAAAGCAACAAAGCTTCAAAACCCATTAATCTTTTAGATCTGCTTAAAAACTCAAATAATGTCTATGTGTTGAATGGTGAAAACATCGTACGGGAAAATTATAAAACGCTTAAAAGGAAATCTATTAATGAAAATCTAGACAGGTATTTATATAAATATAAAACCAGAAAGCCAATTCCTATAAAATATTTCTTAGAGATTTTAGAGATTTTAAAAATTAAAACTGCAAGCCAAAGGCTTAAGAATATTAGAGTAACCTCCAGGAATGGAAAAAATAAATATGATTTTAGTATAAATTATGAGCTTACGGGTGATCTTTTGAAAATCATAGGATTAATATGCGCTGAGGGAACTATTGGGGATGAAGTTATTGCAATAAGCAATACTGATAAGGAAGTTCTAGGAAGTATTGATTTATCTCTAAAAAAACTGGGTATTCCTTTTTACTATGGAAATAGGGGAATAATTATTGCCGCCAGAGTATTTGTGGAAGTATTTAAAGCCTTAGGAGGAAAAGCAAAATCTGGTAGAAAAAAGGTTCTTCCATTGATTTTTTCTTTGGAAAAAGAAAAAGTTGCTCACTATTTGCAGGGTTATTTTGAGGGCGATGGTGGAATAGATGGGCTGGCAATTACAGCTGTGTCCAAATCAAAAACTTTGATTTCGGAAATTTGTTATCTTTTATTTTATTTTGGCATCATAGGCAGAATTTCAACCACAAAAAAGCAACCGACGAACAGCAACTGGAATCACAAAAGACGATATTACAAAATTACCATTTCGGGCCAAGATAATCTTAGGAAGTTTAATGAACAGATCAGTTTTATTTCATTAAAAAAACAGCAAAAGCTGGCAGAAATTATAAAAAAAGACGGGAATACAAATGTTGATGTTATTCCCGATATTAAAAAATATTTTGAGGAAATTTTAAAATTGTTTGGCTGCCAGCTTCACAAGATACAAGAAATTTCAGCAATTAAGCGTGGAATCTATAATCCATCACCTGAAAACCTACAAAGGATAATTAAAAAAATTGAGGAAAGAATTACGTCGTTTAGAGAATTAGCACCGACTTTTGGCACATTAAACAAACTTCCCCAATTAGCTGATATTATAGATTTGGGGAAAAGTAATAAAAAAGTAAACAAAGCTCTTTGGAAAGAATTGGGAAATAGCTGGCAGACAATGAGAAGCGAAAATTTTGTGACTGGTTCAAAAAATGTTTTTAGAGCCATAAAAGCAATCAATGGAGAGGATTTTTTATTGACTCAAATAAAAGAAAAAATTCATGGTGGCTTTTTAGAAATGAATCTTCCGATTAAATATTATGACCGATCTTTGGCAACGGCTTTAACCTACAGAAAGGAAAGCGATACTGCATATTCAATGATAGAAAAATCAGCTAATTTTATTTGGCGAAACTATCAAAATATTTTGGAAAATAAAATTCCGGGGGTTGAAAAATTGCTGGCTCAACTGAAAATTTTGGCCGATTCTGATTTATTTTGGGATCCGATTGTTAAAATTGAAAAAATTAAGAATACAAAGGAAAAATATGTTTACGATTTAACAGTTGACAATGAGGTTTTTTTAGCTGGAACGGCTGGCATGTTTGTACATAATTCTTACGCTGTAAAGTTAGAAATATTAAGATATTTAATGATGGGAGTTGACATCTTAATAATTGACCCAGAAAACGAGTACGAATTTTTAGCTAATGGAATTGGGGGAGATTTTTTTAAGATATCTTTAACATCGGGTAACCATGTAAACCCCTTTGATCTACCCACACCAGGCCCCGATGACAATCCAGAAGATATTTTAAGATCTAATGTAATTAATTTGGTAGGATTATTTCGAATAATGCTTGGGACAATAACTCCAGAAGAAGATAGCATTTTAGACCAGGCCCTTACTGAGACTTACGCCATAAAAGACATTACGCCCCAATCTAATACCAGTAAATGGCAAGAAAATGTACCCTTAATGTCTGACTTTGTTGAAGTGCTAGAAAATATGGAAGGAGCCTCATCTTTAACAAGACGTCTTAAAAAATTCAGTAAGGGAACTTTTTCTGGCTTCTTTAATCAAAAAACCAATATAACAATGGATAAAAATTTTGTGGTTTTTGGCATAAGAGATATGGAAGAGTCTTTGAGATCGCTTGCCTTATTTATAATAATGAGATACGTCTGGAATGTTGTCAGGACTCATGTAAAAAAGAGAATTTTAGTGGTTGACGAGGCCTGGTGGCTGATGCAATCAGAAGATGGAGCTTCCTTTTTGTTTGGCTTGATAAAAAGAGCCAGAAAATACTGGCTGGCCGTAACAACAATAACTCAAGATGTAGAAGATTTTATGAGATCTACATATGGAAAAGCAATCATAACAAATTCGTCTTTACAACTTTTACTAAAACAGTCGCCGGCATCAGCTGATATTGTTCAAAAAACTTTTAATCTGACGGAACAAGAGAAAATACTCTTATTAGAAGCTTCCGTCGGAGAAGGACTTTTTTTTGCTGGCAGAAAACATGTGTATATCGGAGTTAAAGCAAGTTACACCGAGGACCAGATAATAACCACTAACCCAGAAGAAGTTGAAAAGATCAGAGAAGCAAGGAAGAAGTTGAAGGCAACTTCTTAAATTATTCCTAATTAACCTAATTATACTAATTAATCTAATCAAATATTAATGTCTAATGACAAGATGCCCACTAAGTATAATTTAGAAGAACGCACTGCTAAATTTGGAGAAGATGTTATAAATTTTTCCAAAATAATACCTATTAACTTGATTACACAGAGAATTATTCCACAATTAGTAGCTTCTGGCACATCAATAGGTTCAAATTATTGTGAAGCAGATGATGCAGAATCCAGTAAAGATTTTAAACACAAAATAGGAATATGCAAGAAAGAAACTCGGGAAACGAAGCATTGGCTAAGAATGATTGCTGTGGCTATACCTGAGTTAAAAGAGAAGGCAAGAAACCTCTGGCAAGAAGCAAAAGAGTTGCATTTAATATTTAATTCAATATACAAGAAAGTAAATTCAAAGAACTTAGAAATTAGACATTCTTAAGTTTATATTTGATTAGAATAATTAGGTTAATTAGAACAATTAGAACAATTCTTCAGTAATATGGTAAAATATACTAACATGCCTAGATATAAGATATTTATTTCCCCTGGTAAAATACCCTGTCCCCTGGGGTCGGGAGTTAAGCTCTTGCCGCGCTCAAAGCTGTCTCTTCAAAGATATAGCCAGCACCTTAGCCTAGCCAACGGGCGAGGCGAAGGCGGGAAATATAAATACAGCAATTTTGTGAAGGTGTTTGCTTGGCAAACACATACAATTTTCACAAAATTGCTAAAGATACTCCGACGGAACGTCGGAGTATCTCGCCGCTTTGCGGCGGGGATTTCTATTTTTACGGTAATTATTTTGTTTTTTTGGCAAGTCCAACCTGTTTTAGCGCTTGAAATCATATATCCAAACCTTGGTCCTGGTTTTCCATCGTTAAACACATTACCTCCTGACGAGCTCACATTAGCTTTATATATCCAGTATATTTTTATCTTTATAATGTTGGTAGCTGGTATAATTGGAGTTATGGTCATAGTTATCCATGGATTCAGGATATTGTTATATGCTGGCAGTCCGGCAAAAATAGATGAAGCGAGAAAGGGTATTTTTAATGCTATTTTGGGAATAGTTATTTTAATGACTTCTTTTATACTTTTAAAAACCATAAATCCTTCACTTGTAAGCCCGACTGGTAGTTCTTTACCACTTCAGCCCGGAATTTATTTAAGGGGGAGCCCCCCTGGTCCAATAGCTTTTAATAATCTTAATAATCACAAATTTATAGGTGTTCTAACTAGTAATATTGCCTATGCTGAAGAAATAGAAAGAGATGAATTTTTTACAAAAGCGCCAAGACGTGATAATGATGATACAGATACAGAAATACTGGGATTTGATGATTTTGTTTATATTTGTTACCCAGGTTCTGGTAAAGATATTTTAGTTTGGGATTTTAACAAACCAAATTTTTATATAGATGCTAATGCCACTACAACTATCTTGAGGTGCGGCAATGTTGATCCTTATACTGAAGATCCTAATTACTATGTAAGTTTTTTGGATGTAGAGTCTTATTATTGGGATTATGAAAGTGCCGGTGTTTATTATTATATGGCGCCTGATTGTACTGGTGTTAGTAGTTACTTCGGCATTGGTTCTCCATCTCAAACATTTTCCGCTGATATACCCTGGTTTAATGAAGCCCAAAAAGATGAAATTGACCAAAGCGTCCAATCCGTTAGAATTTTAAACGACCAAGACCAGGATTTTAATTATGGTCTTATTTTAAACCAGTCGGTAAATTTCTCTGGAGAATGCAGTGAACCGATTATAAATACAAATCTAGGAGATCCAAATGTAATTCCAGATCCCGGCAGTCTTTGTATTAATATTGGAGACCCAGCTCACCCAGAAACAATTGACTTAGACGGTGTTGGGTTTAATCCATGGTCTGCTTATATTATACGACAAACCAGAAACCCAAATTCTGAGCGGAACCAAGGAATAACATTTTGGGCGCCCCATTTATATTTGAGTTTAGACCAGATCAGTGCCACCGAAAGCCTTACAATAGGACCTAAGTATATTTATAAAGACAATTTTGATAGTCTTATAAAGAATGAGGGGGAAAATTGGTATGAGGGAGTTGAAGACGTACCAAATGATGAGTGTTGCCCAGTTGAATTAGATGAAAATGGCGATCTGACTAGCTCTAACCCAGAATGCATTGATGGGGACGGCTCTCCTTTTTATGATTCAACCTATTTAGAAAAGGGATATAATTCCTGTATTGATTATCTAACAATTGACGGAGAATATGATGTGGTTATTTATACTAAAAATGATATCACCGATGATAGGATTTGTTCTATCATAAATGATAGCGTTATATTCAACACTAAACTTTACTCTGATACCGGAAGTATTGCGCCTCCTTATTACCTAGACCACAGCAAATCAATATATAAAATGGTTGTAATACCTAATTACTAATTTGGACTCACAATCACACCCCTTCTATCGCCCTCGCCCTGGCTTGTGGTAAAAACATCTTTTCTGTGAGACAACTCTTCATGTATTATTCTTCTGTCATAAGCTGCCATTGGTGGTAGAGGTTTTTGTTTTTTAGTTAAAACTACCTCATCAGCCAAAGATCTTGCCATATTTTTAAGATACTTTATTTTTTGCTTTTGATAATTATTAATATCTAATTTGAGGTAAAAATTCTTATTAAGTTTTTTATTTAAAACTATCCTTAGAATCCGCTGTAAATCAAGCAGAGTTTGGCCATCTCGGCCTATTAAAAACTTTGGCTCGCTTAAGTTTATATTTACACAAACAATATTTTCTACTTTGCTAACATTGTCCTCTTTGCTATTTTCTTCTAGAAAAGACTCTAGTTTAAAATTAATCATTGTCATTTTTTCAAGAACCTCTTTCACTATTTTTTCAATTTCTTCAATTTCACTTAGGTTTAACATGATTTGTTTTGGTTATTTTTAAAATGTTTGTAAAAACATAGCCTACCTATTCTTATCTATCTAAAAATAGGTAAAACTAATTTTTATTGCTCTATCGCCATTAAAAATACAATGTTTTAGAGTGCAGGATTCGAACTATCATCAGATTGAGAATCTCAAAAATGAGATAA
>JBBTQB010000027.1:0-1193 GCA_038065835.1 Patescibacteria group bacterium
GTCATGGTTTTGCTTCGCAAAAGCCAGAGACCCGACGCTCAATTGATGATAGTTCCAATCCTGCACTCTTTACTGCTATTAGATGCAAGGTAGTTTGAATCCGCATCCTGGCGGACAAGATAGTAAAAAAGTAATAAAACTAGAAGGCAGGGCAGTGGAAGCATTGCCCAATGCCTTTTTTAAAGTTTTGTTGGATGATGGCAGGGAAATAACCGGTTTTTTGTCCGGAAAAATGAAGCTTAACAGGATTAAAATTTTACCAGGAGACAGGGTTACAATAGAAATGTCACCGTACGATAAAACAAAAGGGAGAATAGTCTATAGGTTAAAATAATTTCGAAATCATAATTTCGAGTTTCGAATAAAATAAGAATTCTAGAATTTAAGAATTAAAAAATTTAATCGAAATTCATAATATGCAAAGCATATATTACGTCGTTCGGTCGGCATAATAAAATAAACTTTCTTATGTCTCCTTTCACTAGTAATATTAGAAATTCAAAATTAGGTGAAAATTCGTCCTTCAATTAAGAAAATGTGCAATGATTGCAAGATTGTGAAAAGATCGGGGCGAGTTTACGTTATTTGCAAAAAGAACCCAAAACATAAGCAAAGACAAGGCTAAAAAAATAATTCAAAGTGCAAATCTCAAAATTCAGAATGACAATTTAAAATTCAAAATAATCGCGCGTAGCGCGATACCAAAACTTTGACTTTTGAACTTTAATTTTTGCATTTGAGCGAAGCGATTATGCCGAGAATTGCAGGAGTAAGCATTCCCGATAATAAAAGAATCC
Source organism: Patescibacteria group bacterium (assembly GCA_038065835.1). Taxonomy (GTDB): domain Bacteria; phylum Patescibacteriota; class Minisyncoccia; order Minisyncoccales; family Staskawiczbacteraceae; genus VGLO01. Next base: position 798 of record JBBTQB010000027.1, read on the forward strand.
AAGTAGCAATAACCTATATTTATGGAATAGGCAGAACTTTAGCTAGAAAAATTTTAACACAAGTGAATATTAACTTTAACAAAAAAGCAAGAGACTTATCTCCAAAAGAAATCAATGATTTAAAGGAGCTTATTGAGAAAAACTATAAAATTGAGGGAGATCTAAGAAGGCAGGTTATGATTAATGTCAAAAGACTGAAAGACATTGGCGCATGGAGAGGGTTAAGACACATTAAAAAATTACCTGTCAGAGGTCAAAGAACAAAAACTAATACTAGGACAGTAAGAGGAAATGTAAGAAAGACAATGGGTTCTGGAAGAAAGCCATCAGCAAGCCCAACATAGAGTGCAGGATTCGAACTATCATCAATTGAGCAAGCGAATTTTGAGGAAGATT
>JBBTQB010000028.1:0-24528 GCA_038065835.1 Patescibacteria group bacterium
TTGACGATGCGCTGGGGGCATGTCGACTCAAAAATCCTGTGAAATTATCTCATTTTTGAGATTCTCAATCTGATGATAGTTCGAATCCTGCGCTCTAATACTTATCTCTTACATTTTCCGCGTTATTCTGCGTAAGCTTCTGCGTGATTCCGCGGAAAATCGCGGAATTTAACGGCGGGAGTTCAGCTCTTGCTGAAAGCAAGGCTGTCTCCTCAGAACTACGCGGAATTATTTGAACTCGATTTAATGAGAAAATTACCGAGCCTTGGCCAGTGGAAACAAATTTTTAAAGTACTTACAAAAAAAGAAAAAAGAATATTTTCAGTGTTTTTTTTATTGGCTTTTTGTTCTCTTGCTTTTTTAGTAACTAATTCCTACTTAAGTTCTACAAAAGTAGCGCCGGCTTTTGGAGGAAGTTATATTGAAGGAATAGTAGGTCAGCCGAGGCTGATTAACCCAATATATAGTGAAACCAATGACGTTGACAGAGCTCTTACAGACTTAATTTTTTCTGGATTGATGACTTATGATAATCAAGGTAAAATAGTAAAAGATTTGGCTAAGAGCTACGAAGTTTCAAACGATAGTAAGGTATATGACTTTCAGTTAAAAGATAAAATTTTTTGGCATGATAGGAGAGAGTTAACTGCAGACGATATAATATTTACAATAAAAACAATACAAAATTCAGACTACAAAAGCCCCTTGAGAGCAAACTGGATAGATGTTGAAGCACAAAAAGTTTCCAGCAAGTCAGTAAGGTTTATTTTAAAAGCCCACTATAATTCCTTTCTTGAAAATTTAACGGTAAAAATAATTCCAGAGCATATATGGGAAAATATATCTCCCGAAAATTTTACGCTCTCTCCCTACAACCTGCAACCTATAGGATCAGGCCCCTTTAAATTTTTGGATATTAAACAAACAGCAGGGTTTATAAAAACAATAGATTTAAAATCAAACCGCAGATATTATAGCCAGCCATCATATATTGAAAATTTATCTTTCCAGTTTTTTGAAAGCAAAGAGAATTTAATAAAAGCCGTTAATGAAAGGCGAATTAACGGATTTACCTTGGCTTCTTTAGATAATAACCAAGCAGAAGCCCAAAAGGAAATCAGGCTGAGTTGGTCAGCAGATGATACATTTTCCATTATATCATTCCAAATGCCAAGGTATTTTGCCGTATTCTTTAACAACCAAAAATCGTCTATTTTTTCAGATGTTAATATGAGGAAAGGAATGATATATGCTGTAAATAAAGACGAATTAGTAAAGAAAGTTAACGATGAAACAAAAAGCAACGTTATAAAAGTTGACTCCCCAATTTTACCAGATTTTTTTAACTATAAACAGCCAACTAATATTTATGACTTCGATATCGATAAAGCTAGCAACCTTTTAAATAAAACAGGTTTCAAAGACAAAGGCTCAGGGCTGCGGGAAAAACCTCTTGCTAAGCAGCAAGCATTCCAATTTAAAAGTTATCTTAAAATAGGATCTAAGGGTACAGAAGTAACCCAACTTCAAAGCTGCCTAGCAAAACTTGATGAGAATTTTAAAAACATATTACAAGGAGAAACTAGTGGAACATATACAAAAATAACAGAAGATGCTGTAACCGAATTCCAAAAAAAATACCTGTCTAATTTAAAACCAACAGGAGAAACTGGAGTATCAACAAGAAAAAAATTAAATGAGCTTTGCTTTACTCAACTCCCTAATTCACAGATATTAAAATTTACTTTAACTACAGTTGACCAGCCCCAATTAATTAAAGTTGCCAATCTTTTAAAAGATTACTGGAAAGGTGTAGGAGTAATGGTTAACATAAACGCTGTATCTATTACAGAGTTAAAACCAATAATAAAGATGAGATTTTATGATGCTTTACTTTATGGCGAGGCACTAGGGGCAGAACCTGATTTGTATCCATTTTGGCATTCTTCTCAAAAAGTTGATCCGGGACTAAATCTTTCTTCATACGAAAATAAAAATGCTGATAAGTTACTAAAAGAAGCAAGAGAGACGTTAGATTCTTCGATAAAACAGCAAAAGTATGAGGGTCTTCAAGATATAATTCTTAACGACGCCCCTGCCCTATTTTTATACAATCCTGAATACGTTTACTGGGTTTCAGAAGAAATAAAAGGAATTAACACAAACCTGCCTGACGGCAGGCAGGGAAAAATAATCGATCCCGCTAAAAGATTCTCCAATATTTCAAATTGGTATTTGAAGACCCGAAGGGTCTGGGAGTAATCAACGAATGAACGAATTTATTACGAATTTACGAATAACGAAACGTATTTGTAAATTCGCTGATGAATTATGGACTTTGATTTAAAAAATTTAACTCCAGATGTTCGTCGCCTAGATGAATTAGAAAAAGTAGTATATGACAAAGAGTGGTTTTCCGCCGTAGGCGGATCCGCCTCGGGCGGAAAAACATCTGAAAATGTAGACTTGTATTACATGTATCGAAAACTTAAGATTGAAAATGGTTTGCGATACGATATCACGATTATTCCTCCAAAGATGCTTGGAGTAGAATTTGTAAAAACAAAGGGACACATACATGCCGGTTTTTATGGAGAAGTTTATATAGTGTTAGAAGGAGAGGGAATTTATTTCGCACAAAAAGGAGATGAGAACAAAATTGAAGATGTCTTTGCTGTAAAAGCAAAAAAAGGAGATGTGATTATAATTCCTGCCGGTTATGGGCATGTTACTGTAAATCCATCTGACAAGGAATTAAAAACTGCAAACTGGGTTGCAGAAAATGACAAAGGTAATTTTGAACCTTTTGAAAGAAACCAAGGTGCTTGCTATTACTATTTGGCCACCGCCGATGGCGGGACAAATTGGGTTAAAAATCCAAACTACAAGTCAGTTCCAGAGCTACGCTTTGAAGAACCACTAAAATCTATCCCTGAAAATTTAGAGTTTTTGAAACCCCAGTAGTAGAAATTTTAAAAAAATTTCACTACGGGACAAGGCAAAATAAAACGTGCCGCGGTGGCGAAATTGGAAACCGCATAGCGTTCAGGACGCTACGATCGCAAGGTCTTGTGGGTTCGAGTCCCACCCGCGGCACAAGATAAAATAGTATTAATGATGGTCTATAAAAAGTTAAAGAATATTTTTGCGATTTCTGTGCCAATTTTTATAGTTCACGGAATAGAAGAATATCTTACTGGTTTCTATAACATAAATCCCCTTTCTAAGTTTGTATTTCAAACTTTTGATAAAATGCCTAATCCACAAGCTGTATTTTTACTTTTTCAAATTATGACATCTTTATTACTTGTAACTTCCTTCATTCTTATTGCAAAAGAACGATGGTTGTTATGGGTAATGATTGTCCCCGGATTATTCTATATTTTTGAAATACATCATATCATAGAAGCTTTCATGATAAGAAATTATTATCCAGGATTAATTACTGCATTGGCATTTCCAATAATTGCATTTTTATTCTGGAAAGAATTATTTAAAAACTTTAGAGTAATTTAAAATTTATTCTTAAATCATAAATCGTAAATCTTAAATCATGTAAACTATGTTTAGACAAACAATAAAAAGAAACCTGCAAAGACCAATAAGGTCTTCTAACACAAGTGAAAACTCTTTAAGGATCATCCCTCTTGGGGGATGCGAAGAAGTTGGGCGCAACATGACTGTTTTTGAGTATGGAAAAGATATTGTCATTTTAGACATGGGAATACAATTCCCAGAAGAAGACATGCCTGGGATTGACTATGTCATCCCCAACATAGAATACCTGAAAGGAAAAGAAAAAAGAATTAAGGCAGTTATATTTTCACATGGACACTTAGACCACATTGGAGCTGCCCCAATTTTGCTGAAAAAACTGGGGAACCCGCAGATTATCGGTAGGCCTCTAACATTGGAAATGGTAAAGCACCGCCAGGAAGATTTTGACAGAAACAGCTCAAAAAAATTAAAAACTATTTATATTAAAGACATTAAAGAAGCATACAAGCTTGGGGCCTTTACTTTAAAGTTTTTCCAAATTGATCATACTATAATGGATGCCGTCGGAGTTATTTTAGAAACTGCTGTTGCAACTGTTATTCATCCCGGCGATTGGACGATTGAAAGGGGACCTATTGGAAGAGAAGTTATTGACTATCACCATCTAGCAAAACTAAGAAGGCCTACTATTTTAATGTTAGAATCCCTGGGATCGTTAAAGACAGAAACACCCGTTACAGAAAAAGAGATGCTGGAAAACCTCTACAAGCTCATCAGCCAGGCTCCAGGACGAACTATTATTGCCACATTTTCTTCCCAGATATTAAGGATAAAAGAGATATTAGAGTTTGCTAACAGAACCAACCGTAAAGTTGCATTAGACGGCTTTTCTATGAAGCTTAATATTGAATTAGCGCAGCGCTTAGGTTATATTAAAATTCCAAAAGGCGTAATTATTACCATAGACAAGGCAAAAGATTACCCAGACAACAAAGTTATTATCATATGCACAGGGGGCCAAGGAGAAGAGATGTCTGCCTTGCCAAGAATTGTGGCAGGAAACCACAGGCATATTAAGCTGAAAAAAGAAGATACTGTCATATTTTCTTCCTCTGTAATTCCGGGAAACGAAAGAACGGTGCAACGGCTAAAAGACAACCTTTACCGTCTTTCTGATAACGTTTATCACTCTGAGATCATTGATGTGCACGCGTCAGGGCACAGCAACCGACAAGGCATTGTGCAAATGATAAAAGAAATAAGAGCAGATTATTTTATCCCCGTCTATGGAAACCACTACTTTTTGAAAGAAGCAGCCAAAATAGCCTATGGATTGGGGTACCAAAAAGACAAGGTTTTTGTTCCAGACAACGGATCTGTAATAAAATTTACCCTGTTAAATGCCGCTTCGCGGCAACTTGCCAAAGGCGAGTTATTTAACAGAGTGGACCAAATCAAGGCAGAAATTCTCCCAGAAAAAGTTCCTTCAAATTATATCTTTGTTGACGGACTTGGCGTCGGGGATGTTGGTGAGATAGTGTTAAGAGATCGTCAAATGTTAGCTGAAGATGGAATGTTTGTCATTGTTGCAATTGTCGACAGTAAAACCGGAAAAGTAAAAAATTCTCCAGATATTATTTCAAGGGGGTTTGTTTATTTGAGAGAGTCAAAAGACTTATTACGCCAAACCAGAAAAAAAGTTATTGAGATAGTTGATAAAACAGCAGGTCACGGGCTTCCGGTAAACTGGTCTTATGTCAAAGATGAAATAAGAAATAAAATTGGTAATTTTTTGCACTCAAAAACATCAAGAAGGCCGATGATATTGCCAGTAGTAATAGAAGTTTGAGCTAAAATAAAAAATTAAATATCAAATATCAAAAATACAGATTAAAAATTATTGCGCCGAAAGCGCATACCAAAATTTTGATTTTTGCCCGCCTGCTTCTTTAATGCGAAGCATTTCGGGCAGGCATTTTGATTTTTGATTTTACAACGAGCCATGCGAGTTGTGTCTGGCATTCAGCCAACAGGACAAATTCATATTGGAAACTATTTAGGAGCCATTAAGCAGTGGGTAGAACTTCAAGAAAATAACGAATGCCTGTTTTTTATTGCTGACTTACATTCTTTAACTGTTCCTTATGACCCAAAAGAGCTGCACGGTAAAATAATGGAAAAAACGATGGCCTATATAGCGGCTGGAATTGATCCAGATAAGTCAATTTTGTTTGTTCAGTCTCAGGTAAAGGAACTTACAGAACTTGCTTGGTTGTTGAATACTATATGTCCAGTAGGAGAGTTAGAGAGAATGACTCAGTACAAAGATAAAGCTAAAAAAAATAAAGATAATATCAATGCAGGCCTCTTAACCTACCCTATTTTAATGGCAGCAGATGTGCTTCTTTATAAGGCAGAAGCGGTACCAGTGGGCAAAGACCAAGAGCAACACGTTGAGTTGATAAGAACATTAGCCAGAAAATTCAATCAAAAATTTGGAGAAGTTTTTAAAGAGCCGAAAGCGTTAATGCCAAAAGAAGGAGCAAAGATAATGAGTCTGCAAGACCCAAAAAAGAAAATGTCTAAATCAGATGACAAGAGAAGCTATATATCGCTTTTTGACTCCCCCGAAGATATCACCAAAAAAATACAGGTAGCGACTACCGACTCTGGCAAAGATGTTAGGTATAACATTACTAAAAAACCCGGCATCTCAAACCTTTTGATAATTTACAGCCTGCTCAATGGCAAATCAACAAAAGAACTTGAAAAACAATTCACAAAAAAATCTTACGCAGACTTTAAAAAATCTCTAGCCCAAGTTCTTGTTAATTATTTAGAACCCTTCCGAAGAAAACAAAAAGAGCTTCTCTCAAGAGAAGTCTACGTTCAAGAGATACTAAATCAGGGTAAAAATAGAGCTGCTACCATTGCCCAAACAACCATGCAGGAAGTACGAAGCAAGATGGGACTCAATTAGGGTATAGGATTTAGGGTATAGGGTGTAGTAAAAAACAGCCGAGAGGGCTGTTTTTGTTTTAAACTAACCTATATTCCTTTTTTAAAGATTCTTCTCCAGTGTTCGCTTTTTTCTTCTGTAATTTTTTTTAGCCTATCTTCAAACTCTTTTGCTTGATCATCCGTACCTTGAAAAATAGCATCAACTTTATCTGGGTAGAATGTGGTGGAGAATTTATTCTTTTCTGGTTTTTTGGTTTTTAATTCAAATTCAACTTGCAGACCCATCTCTTCAGTAATCTTCCTCATGCTCTCAGAATCAGTATTTAAACCAGTCACTCTTTGTTCCTTCATATCTTTTTCCTCTTCAAATTTCGGTTCACCTTCTGGTATGTTTTTCTCCTTTTTGTGAATGGGCTAGTTAAAGATTATCACATGGCAACTTTTTAGCCTCTTCACCAATAATTATTAATTTTAAAATAACTGCGCTTTGTGTTTTTTCATCTTTAATAAAATCCTCCATTGTCATATTTTTACAGTATGCAATAGCTTCTGCAGTCTTATCAAGAATATTCTTTAAGTAAATATTATTGTCCTTCATAAATATCAACAATATCTTTCTCTATATACGGCTTAACATATTTATTTATTGAATTCTTAGAAACTAAGTCAACTTTTTTCCCTAAAATTTCTTCTAATTTGTATTTTAAGGCAATAAATTGATAAACGCTTATCGGTTTTTTGACTGAAACTATAATATCTATATCGCTCTCGGGAGTATCTTCACCTCTAGCAGCACTGCCAAAAACACCTGCATATTCAACTCCAGATTCCTTTAAAATTGGCGCTACCTTTTTTTTAATCTCCTCAATAATCATAATTTTATAATACTAACTATTTATAAATTGGCTCAACTCTTTCTTTTTTAATTCTAACATATCTTTTGTATCTGTCTCAATAGTTAATCTCAACAGTGGCTCGGTGTTTGATGGCCTTACGTTGAACCACCAGTCCTTGTATTCCACCGTTACCCCATCTAAAAAATCCTGCTTGCCATCTGAGTATTTTTCTTTTACTTTCCCTAAAACCGTTTCCTTATCATCAATTTCAAAATTTAATTCAGCTGATTTAAAATATGGCGAAAGTTCTTTGACAATTTCTGAAACTTTTCTGGCATCTTTTGATATAATCTGCAGCAAAATCAAAAAAGTAATCATTCCTGAATCCATATAGAAATAATCTTTAAAACAGTAGTGTCCAGACAACTCTCCGCCCATGATACCATTGTTTTTTATTAGGGCATCTCTGACATTAACAAAGCCCACTTGAGTGCGTATTGGGTTTCCTCCCCACTTTTTTACAAATTCGGGAACTGCTTTTGAGCAAATAGCGTTATAGGCAATGCCTGCGCCGGAATTTTTCTGCAAAAAGTGCTTTGCTAAAAGCAGCAATACAATATCGGCTGAAACCAATTCTCCTTTTTCATCAACTAAAAATATCCTGTCGCCGTCGCCATCAAACATGAAACCGAAATTAGCTTTTTCTTCTTTTATTTTTTGTGCAATTTGTTGGGAAGCGCCAGTATCGAGGGGATTAGGACTATGGTTGGGAAAATTTCCATCTGGTTTAAAATTCAATTCAATAATTTCAATTGGCAACTTATTTTTAATCTTTGAAATTACGTTTCCTATAACTCCATTTGACGCATCAATAACTACCTTAAATGGCCTGATTTTTTGCAAATCAACAAAAGAAAGGATGTGCTTAAAATAATCATCAAAAATATCTTTCTCAAAGACTCTCCCCTCTTTCGTGGCAGGTTTGTTAATAGGAGACTGTTCAACGAATGGAAGTAAATCTCTACCTGGAATTATTTTGATAAAATTTTCTTCTTTCTTAACAACTTTAAAACCATTGTATTCCTTTGGGTTATGGCTGGCTGTTACCATTATTCCTGCGTCAAAATCATAATTTCCTACAGTAAAATAAAGGCACTCAGTAGGAACCTGCCCTATGATGTAAACATCCGCTCCTTGGGAAATAACTCCCTCTACAAGACTACGAAATAACTCTGGCGACGAAAGCCTGGCATCATGGCCAACTACTATTTTTTTAGCTCCAGTATGCTTTACAAAGCCTCTACCTATTTCAAAAACAGTATTTTCATTGAGCTGGTCAGGATAAATACCTCTTATATCGTAGGATTTGAAAATTGTCTTGTTAATTTCCATATTTTCAAATTATCCCATTTAAGGCTTGAATTTTCAAGCACTTTTTGCTATGATAGCACATAATAATTCTTTTTCGTAATTCGATAAAATTCGTAATTCGTAGGGAATTTATCGCAATAAATTATGAACACTTACGAACTAACCTATATTATTTCATCACAGATATCTTCACAAGAGGCAGATGTTGTAAAAAATGAGGTGGAATCTTTTATTCAAAACAAAGAAGGGATTGTTTTACGCTCAGGAAAAATGGAAGCACAGCCTTTGTCTTATGCAATTTCAAAGCAAGGTTCTGGATATTTTAATTCCGTGGTTTTTCAGATTGAACAGAATAAAATAAAAGAAATTAAAAGCGATACTGACAAAAATGGCAAGATTTTAAGAAGCATTATTACAATAAAAAAACCAGTTAAAGAGATTAAAGAAAGAAGAACTAGAAGGCCTACACTTATTAAAGAATTTGAAACAAAAAGAAAATCTTTTATAATGGAACCAATAACTAAAGAAGACCAAAAGAAAGGAGAAAAAGTTGATTTTGCTGATTTGGACAAAAAATTAGACGAACTACTAAATGAATAATCACTAATCAATCTCTAATTTATTCGCTAATTATCTCGAATATGTATTAGCGACTATTAGAGTAAGATTGGGGTTTGATTAGAGATTTATGAACCTAAATAAAGCCTTCGTTTTAGGCAATGTTACAAGAGACCCTGAAGTAAGAGCATTACCATCTGGACAGCAGGTTACCTCTTTTGGTATTGCAACCAACCGATTTTACACCGATGCTTCTGGCCAAAAAAAGCAGGATGTGGAATTCCATAATATTGTATGCTTTGGCAAGTTGGCTGATATTTCTTCAAGGTATTTAAACAAGGGATCATTGGTATTAATTGAAGGGAGAATTAAAACAAGAAACTGGCAGAATTCCCAAGGGATAAAGCAATATAGGACAGAAATAATCGCTGATTCTCTGCAACTAGGACCGAAGGGAGCTGGCCTAGGCAGTAGTGGGCAGTATACCAAAAACGAATCCTCTTTCGCCAAGGCTTCGGAAGATAAAGATATTCCTGTAATTGAAGAAAACAACATGCCTCCTGCAAAATTTGTGAATATTGAAGAACCGAAAGAGAATACTGATGAAATAGACGTGAAAGACATCCCATTTTAATTCAAAATTCAAAATTCAAATCTCAAGGTGAAAATTTAAAGTTAAAAATTATTTAAAACTATTTTTCATTTTACATTATCATTTTGCATTTTGAGATATAAACTTTAAATTGACTTTATGTCTTGTTATTTTTGCCAAAAAAATATAAACGATATAGATTATAAAAACACACAATTGTTGATGCGTTTTGTTTCTGGTTTTTACAAAATAAAAGCTAGAAAAAAAACAGGGCTCTGTAGCTACCATCAAAGGAAAATTGCCGCAGCAATTAAGACAGCCCGCCAGATGGGCATGATGCCGTATATGCCGAGGTGAGAATCTAGAATTTAGTATCTAGAATCTAGAAGAAAAAACAGCCTGCGGGCTGTTTTTTTGATTATGAAATATTTTTATCTTTGCTCTAACTCTTCAATCTCTGGTTTATAGTTTTTTCCCTTACTTACCGCTTTCTCTTTCAAAAGACCCAAAACTCTATCTTGTTCTTCTGACGACATTTTAGAAAACTCTTCAAAAAATGAATCGACCAATTCTTTGTTATGTTCTTGCCCCTCTATAGAAAACTTATTTTCTTTCATTGATATAGATAACTTTTTTAATAATAACGACCTTTAAGACTGCTGAAACGCCGAGGCCTTTATCTTTTCCATTGCAGCTGGATTTTCTTTTAGGTATTGTTTTGCAGCTTCTGTGCCCTGACCTATTTTTTGACCTTCAAAAGTAAAAAAGCTTCCAGATTGCTTTATCATGCCTGAGGCAAGCCCGGCCCGCAAGGCATCTCCTGACTTTGAAATCCCCTCGTTATAGTAAATATCAAATTCTGCAACTCGAAAAGGAGCAGCCACCTTATTTTTTACCACCTTTGCCTTTACTCTGTTGCCAATAATTTCATCACCCGATTTTATTTGAGCGGTTCTGGCTAAATTTACCCTTACAGATGCATAAAATTTTAATGCCATGCCCCCTGGTGTTGTTTCGGGATTGCCAAAGACTAGCCCTATTTTCATCCTTGTCTGGTTCAAGAACACTACGATAGTATTGGTTTTAGCAATAATACTAGACAGTTTTCTCATGGCTTGACTCATCATCCTAGCCTGAAGACCCATATGCTGGTCGCCAATTTCTCCTTCAATTTCAACGCGAGGCGTTAATGCCGCCACAGAGTCAATTACAATCACATCTACATTTCCTGTTTTTACCAACGTCTCAACAATCTGCAAGGCTTGCTCTCCGGAATCCGGTTGTGAAATTAGCAAATCATCTGTGTTTACTCCAATACGTTTTGCATAATCTGGATCCATTGCATGCTCTGCATCAATAAAAGCGCAAACACCGCCTTTTTTTTGGGCTTCGGCCACCACATGAAGCGATAGGGTAGTTTTGCCAGAACTCTCGGCTCCATAAATTTCAACTATCCTTCCACGAGGCATTCCTCCAACTCCTAATGCCTGGTCCATGGCAATTGACCCTGTTGGTATAACGTCCACATTAACAGCTCTTATCTCATTCATTTTCATGATGGCTCCCTCACCAAAGCGTTCCTTAATTTCATTAACAGCAGATTCTAGGGCTTTATTATGTTTCTTATCGCCAACTGGCGAAGTTTCCTTTTTGTGTTTTACCATTTTAATGAAACTTGAAACATGAAACCTGAAACATTTTTATGAATTATTATGTTTTACATTTTACGTTTCACGTTTTATGATTACACTTTTTGCCAATCACCTTCTTTTGGCGCTTCCTCGGACCCGTCTAAAACATCTCCATTGATATCAGCCAACTGAGTCGAGCTTGCCAAGGAGCCTCCATATACTTCTCTTGGTTTCGCGCCATCGGCAGGCCCCACAATGCCTTTTTCTTCAAGCATGTCAATTAATCTGGCAGCTCTTGAATAGCCAATTCTCAACCTTCTTTGTAAAAATGAAGCCGAGGCTTTTTTAGTTTCTAAAACTATTCTTTTCACATCTTCAAATAATGGATCATCGTCTCCAAAAAACACCTCTCCCCCTTTTTCACTCAATTGCTGTTGTAAAAGCGTTTCTTTTAAGCTTTCAACGAGCATAGACTGTGGTTCTTCAATTGTTTTGGCATGCTCTATCACCCAATCAGAAACTTTTTTAACTTCCTTTTCTGAAATATAAGGCGATTGTATTCTGCTAACCTTGGAACTTTTTGATGACAAGAAAAGCATGTCTCCAGATCCCAAAAGCTTTTCAGCCCCGGCTGTATCCAATACGGTTCTTGAGTCAACCTGTGAAGCAACCTGGAAAGTGACTCTTGAAGTAATATTTGCTTTTATTAAGCCTGTGATTACTTCAACCGACGGTCTCTGGGTGGCTAAAACCAAGTGTATACCGGTGGCTCTGGCCATTTGGGCCAATCGTACTATTCCTGCCTCCAATTCCCTGCCTTTTGCCGCCATTAGGTCGGCTAATTCATCAATCACTAAAACAATGTAGGGAAGCTGTGAATTGGAAGAAATTACTGATTTATTTTGGTTATAAGTTTTGATATTTCTTGTTGGGACTTCAGAAAAAACCTCAAATCTCCTTTCCATTTCTCTCGTAAGCCACTGCAAGACATTCATTGTTTTTGTGGCGTCATAAATTACAGGACACAGCAAATGCGGAATTTCGTTGTAGCATTGGAATTCAACTCTTTTTGGGTCAACCATAATCATTCTTAAAGATTCCGGAGTGTTTTTATACAAAAAGCTTAAAATCAATGAGTTTAAAAATAATGTCTTACCTGTACCCGTGGCTCCGGCCACAAGCAGGTGAGGCATTTCAGACAAATCAGTATATACGGAATTACCCGAAACATCCTTGCCAAGCGCCACTAGCAAATTATCTGGAGAGTTTTGGTAATTTGAATTTTCAATCAAGCTCCTTAAAACAACATTGGCTCTAACCTTGTTTGGCACCTCAATACCCACTAATGACCTCCCTGGAATTGGGGCTTCAATTCTTATTGGATGGGCGGCCAGAGCCAAAGCTAAGTTATTTGATAAAGTTGTAATTTTAGACAGCTTTACCCCTTCGGCCGGTTTGAAAGCATATTGGGTTACGGTCGGACCAATGTTGACTTCTGCCATTTCAACAGGTATCCCAAAGTTTTCTAACGTCTTTTTAATAACTAGGGAGTTTTCTTTAATGTTTCCTGGTGTGGGAACGGTTTCATTTTTGCTTAAGAGGTCAATTGGCGGTAAAGAGTATTTGCCTTTGTTAATAGTTGCAACGGGTACCACAACTGGTTTTTTACCAGCAATTGCCGGAACCTCTTTTCTTTTAAAGAGAGATATTTTAGGTGGCGGAGTTTCGGTAATTTTATCTTCAAGACCTTTAATTTTTAAGCTTGGGGAATCTGAGCTTTTAACTGGGGATAGAGCCTGATTTTTATCTTTGGGAATATCGCGCCAGACGAACTGCAAGAATATAAACAAACCAATAAGAATAACTGCCGAAGAAACAATATTTGTAACCAATAATCCAAAAAAATTGACCATTAGTTTAGCTACCCAGCCCACAAGACCAATTTGTTGTTGGTTTAAGTTTTGGTTAGACGAAATTCCAGCAATACCGGCAACCAAGATTACAATCGCTAAAAATATTGCTAAAATCTTTACCTTTTTATGAGACTTTAAAATTATTAACCCGCCTATAAATAGAGATAATATAATAGTAACTACGGTGATCTTTGAATCCCCAAAAACAAGATTTAAAATAGTAACCAGCGCCTTGCCTGCTATTCCTGATTTATCAAAAAACGAAAGGGTTATGATTATTGAAACTAAAAGAACAGTGATTGCCTTAATCCACTTTTTTGTCTTTAGAGTCAAAAGATATTCTTTCTTTTTATCCTTGTTGTTATTCCTGCTTTCTTTTTGAAACTTATTCTTTTTAGTCATACTCCTAACTTGCAAGTAACTTTTTAATGCTTCTCATAAAAATTTCAAAATCCTCCAAATTATTCTGTATAATACCATACATTTCTTCTGGGGTAACTTCAAAATAAAAATGCGTGAGGCGATTCCTGTATTTAGCCATTTTTACTAATGTATTTTCCGCAAAATCTCTAGGCACAATTCCCTGCTTGCCCATATCAACCGCCATCTGTTTATATTCATCAATTTTTATTCCTGGAATTCTCGATAAAACATGAGTACAAATGCTGAAAAGTGATTCTAACGCGCCCCGTAAATTCCAAGACGCATATGCGAAATTCTTATCTTCGGCAACTTGCGCCAGAGAAAGAGACTTCATTTCTTTAAGCCGAACCAAATGCGTTTCTATAAGTTTTATCTTTTCCTCAATGGTTTTTTTGTTAATATTAAGCTCTTTCATGCTATAGTCTTTCTAACAAATAATTGTGCGCAATTTCATACACATAATGCAAATCGCAATATCTTTCTAAAACATAATCTTTGTATCTTCCCAGCTTGTTCTCATCGCTTGCATATAATACCTTACCCTCTTGCATTACTTCTGCCTGAAAACTTATAGGGGCTTCTTGCAAAAATACAATATCAAATTCATGGGCTTTTAACTTAAAGCGCTTTTTTAGGTATTTTTTAGGAAGTTTTTCAATGATAATGTCATAAAGTTCATTATAGATTTCTAATGTATTGCCTTTTAGTTTTTCGGTATTTTCCAAAACGACGCCAAAATCAAAATCGGAACGACCATGAATATACTTGCCATTAGCCATAGAACCAAAAAGATAAATGGCAAGCACATCCATTTTCTTAAATTGTTTTATATCTTCTTTTGAAAATTTAACCATTTTTTTTGAAAATTATTATTTCTATTTCTCTTAGCCACTATCTTGAAACTTGAAACATTTTATCTTAATTAACGTTTCACGTTTTACGCTTCACGTTTTATGATCTATTGTATCATTTATCTAATTTTCTGCAAGAAAAAAATAAAAAGGGGCATGACCTACTTATGTAGGACATGCCCATGAAATTAGTTTAGCTGGAAGAGGTTAAATTTCTCTCCCACTTCACCGTGACGCACTTCTCTGGCTTGGGTACAGGAACACCCATGGCTTTCAGGAAGTCCACCTGATCTTTGCAGAACAGATAGATGTCGGACACTGTTATGGGAAGTTCCTGCTCGACGAGTGCCATCATCAGCTTCCGGCCGATTCCCTTCCTTCGGCATTTGGGTTTGACGATGATGCCATACTCACCGTTGAGATCAATGCCGCCTAGTTCGCGAGCGTACAGAGCGTAGCCCAGAAGTTCGCCATTTTCCTTGTTGCGGGCCACGATGCCGTAGCGAGTACCATTTGAAATCATTGCACCGATATCACGAGGTTCCTTGCCATAGTTCTTCATGAAGTCATCCTCGATAACTTGAGCCTCCTCGACATCTTTCTTTGCCATCGCCATGAGTACAGACTCGTAGGTCACCGTACCCTTGCGTTCGGTGAGACGAAACTCAATTTCCTGCTTTTCGAAGAAAGATCGCAACTTCTCATGAGACTTGGGGACGAGGGCTACGATTTTGGTTCGTCTCTCTGGGCTAATCTTCGATTGGAGCCTAGCCATGCATTGCCGGCCAATTCCCTGATTGCGGTAATTAGGATGCACTGCCAGATTAATCAGGCAGATATGCTTCTCGTGAAGCTCGTAGGTAAAGAGAGCCACCACCTTCTCACTCAGATCGGCCACCATGCCGATGGTGTTGCGTTGCCTCATGTAGTAGAGGAACTCCTCCTCAGTCCATGGCTCTTGAAAGGAAGCCTGTTCAATTGCCAGAACCTCTGGCATGTCCCTGCGGATCAACCAGCGGATGTGAACCCTCGTGCATTCCTTGGCATTAGCCGATTCATCGACACTCATTGGAAATCCTCCATTATTGGGGAAAGAGACAAAATACCGTTGAAAGAACAGCTGACACAACTTAATACTTGCAGAATATTTATGATTTGTCAATCAATTCGTAACTTACTTCCGTTGAAACAAATTAAGGTCAACTTAATAGCAACACAAAAACCGCTTCTTTTGGCGATTCTGTTTCTAACAAACCAACCTATCTCTTTTGTGGTAAGTTAAGTACGTTTTCTAAATATTCAACTTTCATCTCTAGCTTATCTATACGATTTTTGTGATCATCAAGGATAATTTTCTCTATCTTGTCTAATCTTTTTTCGACTTTATCAAAACGCTTATTAACCCCATCAAAGCCTTTTTGCATTGCATCAATAGTGGCAGTTTTTTCAAAACCCTTATGTATCATCACAGCCAGCTGGTCAGTTGTTATATTTTTCTTTGCCATGTTTCAATTATACTTTTACAAAAACTTGTGTCAAACTCAGGCAAAAAACTCCTGGAAAGCTGGTTTTCATATTAAAAGTGCGCCTCGAAGTTAATTTGCATGGTTTAGCTCTCTGGCAGAGAGCTAAAAATTAACTGAGAGACGAGTGATATTTTCACGCTGGGAAAATATCGCGTCACTTTTCATTCGTTGTCCGAGCGCCCTTAAATCCTGTTCCTACTGGTATTAACTTTCCAATAATAACGTTTTCCTTCAATCCCATCAACTTGTCTTCTTTGCCTTCTAAGGCAGCTTTAATCAAAACTCTTGATGTTTGCTGGAAGGAAGCTGCTGACAAGAATGATTCTGATGCCAAGGCAACTTCTGAAATTCCAAGCAATATTTGAGATCCCGTTGGAGGAGATTTCTTTACCTTCTTTAACCTTTCAATCTCCTCTTGGAATGTGGACAATTCAACAATCTCTCCCTTCACCCAATCTGAATCGCCCTCTTCCTTAATTCTTACCCTTGAAAACATCTTTTGAATAATAACCTCAATGTGTTTGTCGTGAATATCAACTCCCTGCGATGCATAAATTCTTTGTACTTCTTTTAATACATATCGTTGGGTCTCTTCTAATCCCCCTGCCCCGTAAAGTCTCTTTAAATCCAAACTTCCTTGGCACAGAGGCTGACTCTCTTTAACGCTATCCCCAACTGAAACCAAAATTGCAATTTTACCTGGAATTTTATATTCAATGGGTAATGGTTTTTTGCTACCTTCTTTTTCTGATTGAATAGTTATGACTCTTTTCTCTTCGTCTATCTTTATAACTTTCCCCTCTGCCAAAGAAACAATTGCTTCTCCTTTTGGAGTTCTTGCTTCAAAAATTTCCTCAATTCTGGGTAAGCCTTGGGTAATATCACCAGCTCCCGCTACCCCTCCTAAGTGATGTGTTCTTAAGGTAAGCTGCGTTCCCGGTTCTCCAATTGCCTGAGCTGCTACTACTCCAACTGCTTCTCCAAGTTTAATCAAGCTATTTCTTGCCAAATCCCAGCCATAACACTTCTGGCAAACTCCTCTTATGCTTTTGCAGGTTAAGGGAGATCTAATAATAACTCTTTCAATTTCCCCGCCTGCATTATTTGCGCGGGCAGGTCCCTGGACAATTTCCTTTGCCTGCTGCCAATTAATTATTTCACCTTTATTAACAATTACATCATTTCTCCTGCTTGCAATACCTGTAGCATTGTTAGTAGGTCTTTTAACATCTTCAAGACAATATCTTCCCACTAATTTAAATGTAAAATCTTGCTCAATTTCATCTGCATCTTTTTTATAAACAACTATACCTTTCTTATCTCCACAGTTTTCTTCCCATGTTATAACATCGTGGGCAACATCAATAAGACGCCTTGTAAGGTAACCTGCAGAAGAAGTTCTTAGGGCAGTGTCAGCTGTTCCCTTTCTAGCTCCGTGAGTAGAAATAAAATATTCCAAAACATTAAAGCCCTCTGCAAATGAAGACTTGACAGGTAATTCAATAATTTCTCCGGCTGGATTGTTTACCAAGCCCTTCATTCCAGCCATCTGAACAGGTTGAGACCAAGTAGCTCTAGCACCAGCATTAATAATAGATAAAACCGGCCCATCCTCTGGCAAAGTGGTTTTAAGCAATGTTTCTAATTTTGATTTAACCTCTTGCCAAATTAATATTTTCTGTGAAGTTTTTTCATCTTGCGACAACAATCCTTTTTCATAATGGCTATCAATTTTTTCAACTTCCTTCTCGGCATCCAAAATCATCTGCTCCTTTTCTTTTGGAACAATCAAATCATCCATTCCCCAACTAATTCCAGCCAAGGTAGAGTATTCAAACCCCATCGTTTTTACTCTATCTAGGGTATTAATTGACTCTTGGCCTGGATACTTTTCAATGATATCTCTTATTAAAGCCTTTAAACCCTTATTATCAATGTGTTTGTTTACGTAGGGGTAATTTTGGGGCAAACTTCCATTAAAAATTAACCTTCCAACACAAGTTTCAATTATCTCGCGCTTATCTGATTTTGGATTTTGAATTTTTATTTTTTCATTTAACCCCAGGAAACCATATTCAAGAGCCGTGATAGCTTCTGATTTGCTAGAGTAAAACTTCACCCGGTCAAATTGTTCAGCTTTGCTGAACACCGCTTCGCCTTGCGAAGCCGATTTGACTGGATAAACATCCTGGGATTTTTCTGCCTCTTTTATTTTTGTTAAAAGATAACACCCTAAGGCAATATCACGAAATGGTCCTATTACAGGCAAACCGGTAGCTGGCCTTAAAAGATTGAGAGATGACAACATTATTTCCTTTGCCTCTCTTTGTGATTCTTCTGACAAAGGCAAGTATACTGCCATTTGATCTCCGTCAAAGTCAGCATTAAAAGCTTCGCAAGCAAGTGGATGCAGTTTTATTGTTTCTCCTTCTATTAAAACCGGATGAAATGCTTGTATTCCAAGACGATGCAAAGTGGGTGCCCTGTTTAACAATACTAATTTATCTTTTGCAATCTCTTCTAATATTGCCCAAACTTCAGGAACTTTTTCTTCAATTAGTCTTGAGGCTCCCCTTATGTTATAAGCTAACTCCTTATCTAAAATTCTTTTAATAACAAAAGGCTTGAATATTTCCAGAGCCATTGTTTTGGGCAATCCGCATTGTGAAAAATGCAATTCCGGACCAACAGCAATAACAGATCGGCCAGAGTAGTCCACGCGCTTACCCAAAAGGTTTTGCCTAAATCGTCCTTGTTTCCCAGCTAGCATTGCTGCTAACGATTTTAGCAGTCTCTTTCCACCAGTAGTGGCTGTGGTTGTTACTCCCTTTCTCATTTCGTTATCAATCAAAGCATCTACTGCCTCCTGCAACATTCTTTTTTCGTTTCTGACAATAACCGCTGGAGCTGAAATCTCCTGTAAGTACTTTAATCTGTTGTTTCTGTTAATTACTCTCCTATATAAGTCATTTAAGTCAGAAGAAGCATATCTGCCTCCGTCTAATTGAACCATTGGTCGCAAATCCGGAGGTAAAATTGGCAAAACGTCCATAAACATCCATTCTGGCTTTATTTTTGCCTTTTGCATTCCCTGAAAAAGTTTCAACCTTCTTAAAATTTTCTTTCTGGTTGCAGGAGTAGCTTCATTGCTTTCTTTTACCAGCTCATCTACTGTTGTCTGCAGGTCAACCTTTGAGAATAAATTTTTAATGACTTCAGCCCCCGTACCAGCCTCAAACATTTCTCCGTATTTTAACGACAAATTATGATAAACGACCTCAGATAAAATCCTTAAGGGTTTTATTTCAAGCACTTCTTCCTTTACTTTTTCTCTTAGCTGTTTTAGTTCATTCTTTTTTACTTCAGTTTTTTCTTTTTTAACTTTTTGCTTGTATTCTTCTTCAATTGAATCTAAAATCCTCTGCCCTGCATTACTATCAACCTTAGTAATTATATAAGAGGAAAAATAAATAACTTTTTCTAATTGCTGAGAGCTTTTATTTAAAACCAAACTCATTCTTGATGGTACCCCTCTCAAAAACCAAATATGCGAAACTGGGGTAACCAGTTTGATGTGCCCCATTCTTTCCCTTCTTACTTGTGACTTGGTAACTTCAACCCCACACCTGTCACAAACCACTCCCTTATATCTTATCCTTTTATACTTTCCGCAAGAGCACTCATAATCTTTTTCTGGTCCAAAAATCCTTTCATCAAAAAGGCCGTCCTTTTCAGGCTTTTGGGTTCTGTAATTTATGGTTTCAGGCTTTGTTACTTCGCCGTGAGACCAACTTAAAATCTCCTCAGGCGAGGCCAGTTTTATTCTGATTGACTCTAGGTCTAAGACTCGCATTTTGTGAGAATCTAGAATCTAGAAGCTAGAATCTAGAATTGAATTATGAATTAAGAATTATGAATATTACTTTGTGAATTTAACAATTGTCTTGAGGGCATTTGCCAAAGAGTCCCTCAGGTTAGCTTGTAAGCTACTAACATCCTCTTTATCTGAACAAGCCGCTTGAGAGCCTGCATATGTAACGTAGAAACTTTCAGATTCTATAAGATAAGTGAATCCTCCAGTTGCTTCCTCATAATTTTTAAAAATTGATATAGTCCCAATAGGACCTTCATTAGCCTTACAATCTGACTCTCCACTACTTTCTAATGAATGAGTAGAGAAAGAAACTGTGTTTGCATCGTCCCATTTTCTAACACTATAAGTTAAGTCTTTAAGATCGTTCGTAATTTTAAACTTAAGACCAACTTCTTTTATTTCGAAATAATCTTGCGTTTGCAGATTTTCATCATTTGGATTTTGAACATTTGAATTTACTTGGTTATTGTAACTTGTTTCTTGGTCATTATAAGAATATCCTCCTTTTTTGTAGAAAAAGAAGTAATAAATTAAGCCATAGGCGATTGCGCCAATTGCAACATACAGCAATACCCACTTCCAGATTGATTTTTTATTGTAAATACTCCATAAAATCTTAACACTTGACAAGGGTTGATGGTTTGCTACAATAGAAGTAGGTATCAGCTGGTAACCACATTCGTGGAATTCTCAAACAATCCTGGGTTTTCTTGGGGTTGTTTTTTTGTTTGAAAAGCTTTCTTACTTTTGATACCATATATATGCGGGGACAGATGGAGAGTATTGTCGCACGGCTGCGACTCCAAGCTGATACCTTGAGAATTCTTCAATGAATGTGGTTCAACTCCACTGCTCTCCGTATCAAAGAATCTGCCTTAATAGCGGATTTTTTGATTGCTATTTTTATTTTTAATCTGTATCTTTGATTTTTACTTTTTGATTTTTTATTTTACTTCTTATTCTTTCGTTCCCTTGCCTCGCCAGAACGCCTGGCGGAGGCGGGTTCGGTTCTCTCTTCTTTGTCATCTCTCCCGCCTGCGCCAAGGCTTTGGCGGGCAGGTGGTTTTTCCTTAACCTCCACTGCTATGCCAAGTGATTTTAATTCTGCCACTAAAAGATTAAATGAAGCTGGAATATTTGGGTTTCTAATCGGCTCTCCTTTTAAAATTGATTCATATGTTGTGGCTCTCCCAATAACATCGTCTGACTTTATAGTTAACATTTCCTGCAGTGTGTTGGCAGCTCCATAGCCTTCAAGAGCCCAAACTTCCATTTCTCCAAATCTTTGCCCCCCGAACTGCGCTTTTCCCCCTAGCGGCTGTTGAGTAATTAAGGAATAAGGACCAATGGATCTGGCATGCACTTTGTCATCAACCATGTGGATCAGTTTCATTATATACATATACCCAACTGTAATTGGTTTTGGGAAGGGTATTCCTGTTTTTCCGTCGTATAATGTTATTTTTCCAGACTCAGGTAAGCCAGCTTCTTTTAATTCTTTTTTAATATCTTCCCTGTCAGCTCCCAATAATGCTGGTGTAATTACCAAGTAGTTCAATTTGTGGGCCGCCCAACCAAGATGGACTTCTAAAATTTGCCCGATATTCATTCTTGAGGGGACAGAAAGCGGAGATAAAACCAAGTCAATTGGCGTGCCATCAGCCAAAAATGGCATCTCTGCTTCTGGCAGTATTTTTGAAACTACTCCTTTGTTTCCGTGTCTCCCAACTAATTTATCTCCAACTTTTACGTGCCTGATCTCAGAAACTTCTACCTGAATTTTCCTAATTACCCCGGGCTCTAATTTGTGACCCAAATCTCTTGAAAAGATTTTAACATTTGTGACTTTCCCTCTTTTGCCATGTTCCATCCTTAAAGAAGTATCTTTTACATCCTTGGCTTTCTCTCCAAAAATAGCTCTTAACAATCTTTCTTCTGGAGTTAATTCCGTTTCTCCTTTTGGTGAAATTTTTCCAACTAAAATGTCATTCGGGCCGACTGTGGCTCCAACTCTTACAACACCTTCTTCATCAAGGTCTTTTAATTTCTCTTCTCCAACATTAGGGATGTCTGAAGTCGTAACCTCGGGTCCTATTTTTGTTTCCCTCACATCACAAGTAAAATCTTCTATATGTATTGAAGTAAATTCAAATTCTTTGACTAATTTTTCTGAAATAGTAATTGCATCCTCAAAGCCACCTCCTCTTAACGGTAAGAAACAAACTAAAATATTCCTGCCCAAAGCCAGTCTTCCTTGGTTAATGGCTGCTCCATCGGCCAATACATCTCCCTTTTTTACCTTATCTCCAACATTAACTATTGGTTTTTGGTGGAAACAGGAATACTGATTGGTCATTACAAATGTGCCCAGTTCATAGTTTTCCTCAACTTTCTTTCCTGAGACCAGAGTACTGTTATTAGTGCCAGGTCGAACGCCTAATTTAGGTGCTTTGGTATCGTATACAACCTTGATATGTGAGGCATCTACTTCTTTAACTACTCCATTAGCTCTTGCCAAAACAACTTGGCCGGAATCCCTTGCAACATTCCTTTCAATACCTGTACCAACTAAAGGCGCCTCTGGCCTTACCAGGGGAACTGCTTGACGCTGCATATTAGACCCCATAAGAGCCCTTGAGGCGTCATCATTTTGTAAGAATGGAATTAATGAAGCTGCAACCGAAATAAATTGCCTTGAAGAGACATCTGCATAATCAACTTTTGAAATTTCAACTTCAGCCGGTTCGCCCTTAACCCTGGCTTCAACTTTATCTGGAGGAATTTCAGGTAAAATTCTGCCGTTATCATCCAGCAACACGGAGGCTGGAACAATAACATATCTTTCTTCCTGCTGAGCCGAAAGATAGTGGGCTTCGTTCGTAACCTTGCCGTTTTTAACTTTAAAGTAGGGAGCCTCAATAAAGCCATAAGGATTTACTTTGGCAAAAGATGCCAAGTGTCCCACTAAACCTACGCTGGCTCCTTCTGGCGTTTGAATCGGACAAATTCTGCCGTAGTGAGAAGGCTGCACATCTCTGACTTCAAAACCAGCTCTTTCTCTAGTAAGGCCCCCCGGACCCGTAGTTGTAAGACGCCTTTTGTGTTCCAATTCTGCCAATGGATTTTCATTATCCATAAACTGAGAAAACTGAGATGAAGTGAAAAACTCTCTAACAACAGCCATTAATGGCCTTGGGTTTATCAATTGAGTTGCTGTAATGGTAGCCGGATCTAAGGTTGACATTTTGTCTTTAATAATTCTTTCTATTCTCATCAAACCAACTCTTAATCTGTTTTGCAAAAGTTCAGACAATGTTCTTACTCTTCTATTTCCTAAATGGTCAACCTGGTCAGGTTTCCCATTGGGGTCGTTATTTAGCCTGATAACTTCTTTTACAACCTCAGCTAGATCCTCTATTTTTAGAATTCTGTCTTGCTTCTTAATATCTTCGCTTGCGTGCTGCCCGCGGCCAGGCCTTTCTTTATCTTTATCCTTTCTAGTATCTAAAGCAGGGAGTCTCTGCCAGGTTTTCCACCTGCCTACTTTCGACAAGTCGTATCTATCAAAATTAAAGAACATATTAAAAATCAAATCCTGGGCGGTATCCGGAGTTACCAAGTCACCAGGTCTCAATCTTCTATAAATTTCAACAAGCGCTTCTTTCTGGTCTTTCGATGAATCTCTCTTTAGGGTTTCTTTAATATACCTTACTTCTCCTGTGTCAACATCTTTAAATTCTTTTTCTATTTTTTCTATGGTGTCCAGTCCCAATGCTAAAAGCAAGGTAGTTAAGGGCACCTTTCTTTTCCTGTTTATTTTTACTCCAATGAATCCCGAATCCTCTGTCTCAAATTCCAACCAGGCACCTCTATTTGGAATAATCTTTGCACCAAAATAATTTCTGCCTCTCCAAGACCTCATTATAAAGAAGGCCCCAGGAGAACGGATAAGCTGGGAGACAACTACTCTTTCAACTCCGTTCACAACAAAAGTCCCCCCTTCTGTCATAAGGGGAAAATCACAGAGATAAACTTCTTGTTCTTTTACTTCTTTGGTTTTTTTATTAACTAATCTAATCTTGCACCTCAAAGAAACTTCTAAAGAATCATTGTTTCTTTTTGCCTCCAGCCCATTTTTATAATTTGGTTTGCCAAATTTGTAGTCTAAAAACCAAAGTTCAAATTCTTTGCCTGTATAATCTAAAATAGGTGAGATTTCAGAAAAAAGCTCTTTTAATTTAACTTCGGTAAAATCTTCCCATGTTTCCCTTTGCATTAGTAAAAGCTGAGGAGTAGGAAAGGAAAGTTTGGATTTTGAAAAATTCTTTACATTCTGTGTAATTTGAGACATCTCAAATTTATCAACGAATTTGCGAATTTATTACGAATTCCAGAATTCGTAAATTCGAAACATATTCGTAGATTTGTATCATATTGAGCTAAAGAGTGCAGGATTCGAACTATCATCAATTGAGCGTCGGGTCTCTGGCTTTT